>NZ_CP029331.1:917796-1223728 GCF_003345255.1 Pseudothauera hydrothermalis
CCTGCATGGCCACCGAGCGGAAATGCGCCAACAACTGCCCGGCGGCTTCGGCCCGGCTGCGGATGTCGTAGCCCACCGAGTTCTCGATTTGCTTGCGGGCGTCCAGATATAAGGGCAGTGCGGTGGCCAAGCCGGTCAGCAGGCTGGTGACCAGAATCCCTGCGATGGCAAACAACCCGATCCGCCGTTGCAGGTGCGCGGTGTGCGGCGTTGGGCGTGGCAGGCCGGAGCGGGTGTCCATGGGCGAATTTTCGCACAACTCAACCCAATCGCCGCGGTGCGCCGCTGCCCGCTGCGGGGCGTGGATTGGCGCTACAGCCAACGAATAAACGGGTGAAACCGCGTCTATTCCCGCCTATCGGTGAGCGGGTGGGCGTCCATAATTGGAGCCATCCTGCGCCACGCGCACGCGGTAGTCGGAGAAACACCATGAACGTCAAACGCTATTTTGCCCAGACCGCTCGCGAAGCCCTGCGCGCGCTCAAAGAAGAGCTGGGTGCCGACGCCATTGTTTTGTCCAACCGCGCGGTCGAAGGCGGTGTCGAGATTCTCGCCTTGCCGGGCGATGCGGTCGGTGCCTTGCCCTCGGCCGCCCGCAGCGCACGAACTGCGGTGCAACCCGTGGCCAAGCCGGTCGAGCAGGCGCCTGTGCAAGCCCCGGGAGACGATCAGGACGACTACCGCGTCAGTTTACGCGCCCGCTCAGTGCTGCGTCCGGCGCCGGCGGTGCGCCCGTTTACCCCGCCGCGGGTCGACCATGCCGACTATCCGCCGCGCAGCCGTGCGCCGTCGGCGGCAAGCTTGGCTGCACAGGCCGGCGATCCGTGGGCCGAGGCGATCGCCGCTGCCCAGGCGGCCAGTGCCAAGGCAGCGATTCAACCATCCGCGCCACGCGGCCAAAGCGCCGAACGCGACAGCCGTGAGCAAGATGCTCGGGTGCGTGAGCTGCAAGAAGCCAACGCCAAGCTGATGGCGGAGCTGAGCGGCATCCGTGGGATGATCGAACGCCAGCTCGCCGGCTTCGCCTGGGGCGAGACCCGCCGTCAGGCGCCGGTGCGCGCCGATTTGATCGGCGAATTGCTCGAAGCCGGCTTCTCTGCAGTATTGGCCCGGCGGCTGGTGGAGACGGTTGCCGAAGATGCTGAGCCGGCGCAGGGCCGCGATGCGGTCAAAGCTGCGCTCAACCGCGAACTGCGCGCGTTGTCCTCCGACGCCGATCTGATCGACCGCGGCGGCGTGTATGCCCTGGTCGGCCCCACCGGGGTGGGCAAGACCACCACCACCGCCAAGCTTGCCGCACGCTGCGTGGTGCGCCACGGTGCCGACAAGCTCGCCCTGATCACCACCGACGGTTACCGCATCGGCGCACAGGAACAGTTGCGCATCTACGGCCGCATTCTTGGCGTGCCGGTGTTCTCGGTGCGCGACGCCGCCGACTTGCGCCAGACCCTGGCCGAGCTGCGCAACAAGCACATGGTGCTGATCGACACCGTGGGGGTGAGCCAGCGCGACCGCATGGTGGCTGAGCAGGCGGCGATGCTGCTCGGTGCCGGCAACGTGCGCCGCTTGCTGCTGCTCAACGCCACCTGCCGTGGCGACACACTCGATGACGTGGTGCGCGCCTACAAAGGCCCGGATTTGGCCGGCTGCATTCTTACCAAGGTGGATGAAGCCGCCTCGCTGGCGCCAGCCATCGATGTGGCGGTACGTCGTGAACTCGAACTGTTTTATGTCGCCAATGGTCAGCGTGTGCCGGAGGACCTGCACCTGCCCAATCGCGCGTATTTGTTGCACCGCGCGATGCGTGAGCAGCCTGAAGGCTCGCCGTGGAAGTTACAAGGCGATGAAGCCGGCCTGATGCTGGCCGCCGGTGGCGCGAGGGCTTGATCATGATCGACGCAAGGGAAGACCAGGCCGCCGGGCTGCGCCGTCTGTTCCGGCGTGCGCCGCCGACCGTGGTGGCGATGTATGCCACCGGACGTCATGGCGGGCTCAATGCATTGTGTGCCGCGCATCGCATCGCCGGGCGCAGCGAACGGGTGATTCTGCTCGACGAGGCGCCGGGTGAGGCCAGCCTTGCGGCCCGGCTCAATCTGCCCCATAGCCCGGACCTGTTGAGCGTGGTGGACGGGCGTTGTACGCCCACGGAGCTGCTGCAACCGATTCCCGGGCTGTTGGGGCGCATCGCGGCCTCGGCGGCGGCTCTAGCTTTGCCGCTGCTCGACAGCCGGCGCCGGCAGGTGTTGCTCGGGGCCATCGGCCAGATTCAGCGCCACACGGGCTTCATATTGATCCATGCGGCGGCACAAAGCGCCGACGATCCTTCGCCTTTCGTTTATGCCGCGCCGCGTCGCCTGGTGGTGGCCGAAGCCAGCGCTTCCGGTGCCACCGAAGCTTACCGGGTGATCAAGCAGCTTGCCGCGGCCGGCGCGGGCTCCTTACATGTGGCGGTCGCGCGCGCCCGAAATCGCGCCGACGCGGCTGCCTTTTTCGACGGTTTGGAGACGCTGGTGCGCCGTCATGTCGGTGTGGCGCTGGCTTGGCTGGGTGAGGTCGAACGCGACGATCTAGCCAATGGACTGGCGCACCCAGTGGCCGAATCCAGCCCGCGCGAGGCCGAGCAGGCCTTCCTACGTCGCCTGTCGGCGCTGGGGGCGGCCGGTGTGCGGCACGGGCCCATGCGGAGGTGACGATCATGCTCGCGCTCACATACGCATCTGGTCTTCGTGACCCTGCTGCGGGAAAATGGCCAGCCGTGGGCCCAAGCGCAGTTCCACCGCCCAAGACCCGTGCCAGAAAAAAGATTCAGGTCACCTGGATGTACGACGCCGAAGGCAATCTCGACAAAGATCACTTAGTGGAGGCATACGCCCCGCTGGTCAAGCGTATCGCCTATCACCTGATGGCCAAGCTGCCGGCCAGCGTGGATGTCGACGATCTGATCCAAAACGGCATGATGGGCTTGCTCGACGCCATCAACCGTTATGAGGACGGCCTGGGCGCGCAGTTTGAAACGTACGCGGTGCAGCGTGTGCGCGGCGCGATGCTCGATGGCTTGCGCGACAGCGATTGGCTGCCGCGCAGCTTGCGACGCGATCTGCGGCGCATTGAAGATGCTGTGCATAGACTGGAGCAGCAAAACGGCCGACAGCCAACCGAGACCGAGCTGGCGGCTGCACTCGATTTGCCGCTGACCGAATACCAGCGCCTGTTGCAGGAGGCGCGCGGCTATCAATTGGTGCATTTCGAAGACTTCACCGATGGCGAAGGCGAGGACTATTTCGAGCGCCATCTGGGCGTGCATGAAACCAATCCCGCCGACCTGCTGGAAGATGCCGATCTGCGCGCCAATCTGATTCTGGCCATCGACGATCTGCCGGAACGTGAAAAACTGGTGATGGCATTGTACTATGACGAGGAACTCAACCTGAGGGAAATCGGCGAGGTGCTGGGGGTAACCGAATCGCGCGTCTGCCAGTTGCACAGTCAGGCAATCGCCCGCCTGCGCGCCCGTGTGCTGGGGCAGCATGGCGCAGCGCCCGCGGCGCGTCGTGGGCGTCCGCCCAAAAAGCCGGCCGCCGGGCAGTGAGCCGGGGCAGCGGCGGAGACTTTTTTCATGGACAGTATCAGCCTGGTTGGCCTCACGCTCGGTCTGGCGGCCATCTTGGTCGGCCAGATGCTCGAAGGCGGCCATATTGCCTCCCTGATCCAGCCCACCGCTGCGCTCATCGTGCTCGGCGGCACGCTGGGGGCGGTCATGCTGCAAAGCCCCTTGCGGGTTTTTTTGGATGGTGTGCGCATGGGCAAGTGGGTGTTGTTTCCGCCCGCGCAAGCCCCGGCCGAGCTGATTGCCCTGGTGGTGAGCTGGAGCCATACGGCTCGCAAAGAGGGCTTGCTGGCGCTGGAAAACCAGATTCCGCGCCTGCCGGAGCCATTCATGCAGAAAGGACTGCAGTTGTTGGTCGACGGGGTTGAGCCCGAGCGGCTGCGCGAAGTCATGGAGGTGGAGATCGCCGCCTGGGAGGCGCAAATGAAACTCGGCGCCAAAATCTGGGAGTCCGCCGGTGGCTATGCGCCGACCATCGGCATTCTAGGCGCGGTGATGGGGCTGATTCATGTCATGGAGAATTTGTCTGATCCATCCAAGCTCGGCTCGGGCATCGCGGTTGCTTTCGTGGCCACCATCTACGGTGTGGGCTCGGCCAACTTGATCTTTCTGCCAATCGCCAAAAAGCTCCATGTCCATATCGCCAGCATGGTCGCGCAGCGTGAAATGTTGGTCGACGGCCTGGTAGGCATCGCCAACGGCGACAATCCTCGCATCATCGAAGGGCGCATGCAGGGTTACATCGTCTAAAGTGGCGGCCGCATCGACAGGAAAAGCAAACCGTATGGGACGGCGACGCAAGGCGGAAGAAGAACATGAAAACCACGAGCGCTGGTTGGTATCGTATGCCGACTTCATCACCTTGTTGTTCGCTTTTTTCGTGGTGATGTACTCGCTCAGTTCGATCAACGAAGGCAAATACCGGATACTGTCCGATTCGTTGATGCAGGCTTTTCGCAGCGGAGCCATCCTGGAAGGTGCGCAGCAGGTGACCGAACCGGTGGTCATATCCGGCTCTATGGTACCGCCCATTACCCGTAAGACGCCGGCGCAGCTCGAGGAGGAACAGCGTCGTCGCGACATGGCCAAGCGCATGAACAGCATGGCTGACGAGATCCGTCGCGTGCTCGGCCCGCTGACCCGAGAGGGTCAGGTCACGGTTACCGAAGGGGCGCAGGGTATCACTGTGGAGATCAATGCCAGCGCCTTGTTTCCCCTTGGGGAGGCGACCCTGGGTAATGAGGCCGTTGCAGCATTGCGGGCGGTTGCCGCGGTGCTGGCGCCGGCGAGCTTTTCGATCACCGTCGAAGGTCACACCGACAATTTGCCGATCAACACCTTCCGCTTTCCCTCCAACTGGGAACTGTCCGCTGCGCGGGCCTCGTCCGTGGTGCGGCTGTTCGTCGAATCCGGGGTCAGTCCGGAACGGCTTACCGCGGCCGGTTACGCCGACCAACGCCCGGTGGCGCCCAACAGCACAGAGGAGGGGCGTGCCCGTAACCGCCGGGTCACGATCCTGATCGAATCCCGCCTTGCCGAACCCCCTCCTGGGGAGGCGCCGGGGCAGATCCGTGCCGATGATCCGATCCGCGCCGTGCTGCCGCAGGTGCCGCCCGCCGATTTAACAGGCCGTTGAAAAACGTAGCGAGGATGGCTAGATGCAAGGCGCACGGAGCGCAGCGACCGAGACATATCAAATAGATAGGCGAGAGAGCGAGCACCGCGCAACGCCGCAGATGGCCCACCGCAGTAGCTTTTCAACGGCCTGTTAAAACCGGAACCCTGATTCCGGAACCCCGGTTCGCGTTACAGCCGCGATGGCGAACGGCGTCGTGGCTTGGTGCCGGAGCCGGGCGGTGCGCCGGGGATGTGCCAGCGATCGTGGGCGAGAACACGAGTGTTGGCATGGCATAATGGGCTAGGGCGCGCGAGGTTTTGACCGAGATGCCGGTTCGGCCATTTGTCTGGCCTGCGCCAAGCGCCATGGCTCGATCCTTGTTTGTGGAGAATCGCTGGCTTGAAAAGGCTGTATTTGTTCCTTCGTGGGGGCTTGGCGGCCCTTGCCTGTTATTCGGCCTCGGTTGCAGCGCAAGCGCTTGTTGGTGCGGATGCTGACCCGCATTGGCGGGAGGCCGAGGTCGAGCTTCCGGCCGCCCCGCAAGCTTCGGCGCTGCGCGAGTTTTTTGTCTCCAGCGCGTCGCCCAATACGTTTTTCATCGATGAGCGCTCGCTCAGTGTGGGTGAAGACGGTGTGGTGCGTTATGTGCTGATCGTGCGCACCCCGGGGGGTGCGCAGAATGTGACCTTTGAAGGGATACGCTGCAAAACCGGGCAGCGGCGCATCTACGCCAGCGGTCGTGCTGACGGAAGCTGGTCCAAGGCGCGTGACGCCACATGGGTGGACATTTCAAACAACGGCTACAATCGGCCACGTGCTGCGCTTGCGGCAGAGTATTTTTGCGACGGTCCGGTTCCGCCGCGAGATCGCAACGAAGCGTTGCGCCGGCTGCGCCATGCCGGCGGTACTGATTCTCCCTACCGCTGAATACGCCATGATCGATCAGGTCATCATCCAATTTGATCGCGCGCTGCGCACGGTATTCGCCCCTGCGCACAGCGTGCGTCCGCTGCCGGGCGCAGACTTGCCCGAGGCGCCGCTGTCGGAGGAAGAAAAGCGCCATGCCGCGGCATTGATGCGTATCAACCACTGTGGCGAAATCTGTGCTCAGGCGCTCTACCAAGGGCAAGCCATGATGTCGCGTGACCGAGGCACCCGCGTTGCTTTGCAGGCGGCCTCCAATGAGGAAACGGAACATCTGGCGTGGACGGCGCAGCGCATCGATGAACTGGGCGGGCGCAAAAGTTTGCTCAACCCACTTTGGTACGGTGGCGCGCTGGCAATCGGATTACTAGCAGGGCGCTTTGGTGATGGATGGAATCTTGGGTTTTTGGCCGAGACCGAACGCCAGGTAGAAGCCCACCTCGATGGACATCTTCAAAGCCTGCCAGCCGGGGACGCCCGTTCCCGAGCGGTCGTCAAACAAATGCGAGAAGACGAAAAACGCCACGCGGACATGGCGGTGGCGCTTGGCGCGCATGAGCTTCCCGCCCCGGTCAAAGTCGCAATGAAGCTCGCTGCAAAGGTGATGACCCGAACCGCGTATTGGGTCTGAGGGGTCTGAGGCGTCTGAGGCACGCCTCAAGCCTCGATGATCTCCCATTCATGGGTGATTTCGGCGGTCTTGCCAAGCATGATTGATGCGGAGCAGTATTTTTCCGCGGAAAGCTGCACTGCGCGCGCCACCGCTTCGGGTTTGAGATTTTTGCCGCTGATCCGGTACAAAAACCGGATTCGGGTAAACACCTTGGGGTCGGTCTGTGCGCGCTCTGCGCTCAAACTGACCTCGCATCCGCGCACGTCGTGACGACCGCGCTTGAGGATCAGAACCACGTCGTAAGCGGTGCAACCGCCGGTTCCGGCCAGCACCAGTTCCATTGGACGTGGCGCCAGATTTCGACCGCCGCCCTCGGGCGCGCCGTCCATGGTGACCAAGTGTCCGCTGCCGGTCTCGGCCACAAAAGCCATTCCCTCAGCCCCGGTCCACTTGATTTTGCACTCCATTACGATCTCCCTTTTGTCGGTCGTCTCGCCCGCCCCTACGCGCTGCGGGCGCATTCTACCGGAGCTTTACGAGTCTTTCTGCACTCGGATGCACACTCGGATGCGCGATGTGAGCCGAGTGCCCAGTCCTGGTCGCGTCGGCGACCGCGCGAACGTGCCCGAACGGCGCTCAAGTCATGATCGTGCACTGCGCTATAGCTGCTTGCTTGGGTGGTGTGTGCAGGGTTACTGGCTAGTCTGGACCCTGTTTGTTGAAGCATTTTATGTTCTATAAATCAGTGACTTGCGTATCAATAAGATGATTTTATAAAAAGATCAAAACATTTATAGTGCAATGCACAAAAATCGCTTGCGCAGTGCTGGCTGCTTTGGTGTAATGCGCACCAATCGGATCGCTTGCTGCGGTCCAAACGGTGTCTCCTCCACCCTCCTCCTTTGGTGTGGATTTAACGCAGCCTAAACAGGCTGCGTTTTTTTTGCTTTTGCGCTGAGGCTGGCGAAATGGTTGCTTCAAGAAGAGATTGACAGCGCTTTGCTTGCAAAGCTAGAATCCCAAGCTTTCCGTTTGGTGGCCGGTTAGCCAGGCCTGACAAAATCGAGGTTCCGAATGAAAACGTTTTCTGCCAAGCCGCACGAGGTTCAGCGCGACTGGTTCGTTGTTGACGGGACGGACAAGGTGCTTGGCCGGCTTGCCGCCGAAGTGGCCCGTCGTCTGCGTGGCAAGCATAAGCCCATCTATACACCGCATGTCGACACCGGCGACTATATCGTGGTCGTCAATGTAGACAAGCTGCGCGTGACCGGTAATAAAGCTCAAGATAAAAAGTATTACCGTCACTCAGGTTATCCGGGCGGGATCTACGAGACCAATTTCACTAAGCTTCAGCAGCGTTTTCCTGAGCGCGTGCTGGAAAAAGCCGTGAAAGGGATGTTGCCCAAAGGTCCGCTGGGTTACGCCATGCTGAAGAAGCTGAAGTGCTACGCGGGGTCTGAACATCCCCACGCCGCTCAGCAGCCGAAAGTCCTCGAGATCTGACAGGAGCCGATCAATGGCTGTCACTTACAATTACGGCACTGGCCGCCGCAAAACCGCTGTGGCGCGTGTGTTCATCAAGCCGGGCTCCGGCACTATCGTGGTCAACGGCAAGCCGTTGGATCAGTTTTTTTCTCGTGAAACCGGACGCATGATCGTCCGCCAGCCGTTGGTGCTGACCGGTAACGAGTCGCGGTTCGACATCATGGTCAATGTAACCGGTGGTGGTGAGTCTGGCCAAGCCGGCGCCGTGCGTCACGGTATCACTCGTGCACTGATCGATTACGATGCCGAGCTCAAGGCTGAGCTGCGTAAAGCGGGCTTTGTCACCCGTGATGCGCGGGAAGTGGAGCGCAAGAAAGTCGGTCTGCACAAAGCGCGTCGTCGCAAGCAATTCTCCAAGCGTTGAACCCACTCAAAGCCTGTTCCATCAAAGCCGCCTACAAGGCGGCTTTGTTTTTTCAACGCAAATGATTGTCAATGGTGCGATAATCCGCTATACCGCCTTGGCGATTTGAGGAATTTCATGATCAAAGTTGGAGTGGTTGGGGGAACCGGCTATACGGGCGTGGAGCTGCTACGTTTGCTGGCGTGCCATCCAGAGGTTGAGCTTTCAGTCATTACGTCCAGAGGCGAGGCTGGCTTGCCGGTGGCCGACCTGTTTCCCAGTTTGCGCGGCCGTATCGATCTTCGCTTTGTTGCGCCACAAGAAGCAGCGTTAGGCCAATGCGACGTGGTGTTTTTTGCGACGCCCAACGGGGTCGCCATGAAGCAGGCAGCCGAGCTGGTTGCCGCAGGTGTCCGGGTCATCGATCTCGCGGCGGACTTTCGTATTCGAGACGTTGGCGAGTGGCAAAAGTGGTACGGCATGGAGCATGCAGCTCCCAAACTGGTTGCGGAGGCGGTATATGGCTTGCCTGAGCTCAACCGTGAAGAGATCCGGTGCGCCCGCTTGGTCGCCAATCCGGGCTGTTATCCGACAGCTGTACAATTGGGATTTCTGCCTCTGATCGAGGCAGGCGTGGTCGATCTCGATCATCTTGTCGCCGATGCAAAATCCGGAGTGTCTGGGGCGGGGCGTAAAGCAGAGGTTCATACCTTGTTCGCTGAAGCGGCCGATAACTTCAAAGCGTACGGCGTGGCGGGTCATCGTCACCTGCCTGAGATTCGCCAGGGGCTGGCCCGTGCGGCGGGAAGACCGGTCGGTCTGACCTTTGTGCCGCATCTGACGCCGATGGTGCGCGGTATCCATGCGACGCTGTACGCCAGGCTTGAACGTGAGGCTGACCTGCAGGCATTGTACGAAAAGCGCTACGCAGCAGAGCCCTTTGTCGATGTGTTGCCCGCCGGCAGCCATCCGGAGACGCGTTCAGTACGGGCCTCGAACTTATGCCGGATTGCGGTGCATCGGCCGCAAGGACAGGATATGGTGGTGGTGCTGTCGGTGATTGACAATCTGGTCAAAGGTGCAGCCGGTCAAGCCGTGCAAAACATGAACATCATGTTCGGTTGCGACGAAACGCTTGGTTTGGACGTCGTGCCGGTCAGTCCCTGAACGAACTCTTTTAGTCTGCTCAGATCTAAAATAGACTGAACGAACGCTAAGCGCTCCTTAGATACCTGGCCCCAGAGAGGAAAATCATATGAATGCAGTAGTCGAGACCCCGGATGTGCTTGTGTTTACCGATAGTGCGGCGGGTAAGGTGAAAGAGCTGATCGAGGAAGAAGGCAATCCCGCGCTGAAGCTAAGAGTATTTGTTACCGGTGGCGGTTGCTCGGGATTTCAGTATGGCTTCACCTTTGATGAAGAGGTGGCCGAGGACGACACCACGCTGGAAAAAAACGGTGTGACCCTGCTGATCGATCCAATGAGCTATCAGTATTTGGTCGGGGCGGAGATCGACTACACCGAGGGATTGGAAGGCTCCCAGTTCGTCATCCGCAATCCGAATGCCACGAGCACCTGCGGTTGCGGTTCGTCGTTTTCGGTCTGAGTTTGTAGACTTTTGCCGAGCGCGGCCCGCAGGACCGGCTCAGCGCTAACTAGCGGGGCGTATTCTCTTGTGAGACGCCCCGTCTTGTTTTCAATTGCCGGCCTGCTGTGAAGAGACTGTTTCGGCCCGCAACGCTGAGACCGTTGTGCGATTGAGCAAAGCCAAGCGCGCCAACATCGGCGCGGTTTGTTCGTTGAACTTGGTCAGTTCGCCTTTGCTGAGTGGTTGAGCGGTTGGCAGGGCGATGTTAAGTGGATCATGGGGCACGTTGTTGATCCGGATCTCGTAGTGCAAATGAGGGCCGGTCGCCCATCCTGTCATGCCTACGTAGCCGATGACATCGCCCTGGCTGACGCGTTGCCCCTTCCGAAGCCCGCTGGCAAAACCGCTCAGATGTGCATAAGCGGTGGCATAGCGGTCACGGTGTTGAACGATGACGATATTACCGTAGCCGCCTTGCGCGCCGACGAAAGAAACCGTGCCATCGGAGGTTGCCTTGACTGGAGTACCAGTTGGCGCAGCAAAGTCAACCCCGGCGTGGGTTCGCCAGTTGCGGTGTATGGGGTGAAGCCGACGCCCAAAGCCGGAGGTGACGCGCGAAAACTCCAGTGGCGAGCGCAGAAAGGCTTGGCGCAAACTACGACCGTCTGCGGTGTAATACTGTTCGCGTCCGTCTTCGCCTCTGAACAAGACGACTAAATGACGGTTGCCGCGATTGATGAACTCGGCGGCCAGAATTTTCGCGGTACGCGACGGGCTACCCTGTTCATATCGGGTCTCATAGACCACGCTGAAAGAGTCACCTTGTCGTAGATCGGTGTGGAAATCGATCTCCGTACCAAAAATTTCCGCCAGTTTCGTAGCGACACTGTCTGGGATACCCGCTGCATCGGTTGCGCCAAACAATGAATACTCAATGACGGCGCTACGCATTTCCACCAAAGTGGGTGCTTCCTGCGCATCTTCGTCGATGACCCGCAAACCCTCGGCAGTTCGTTCGATGCTGAACCGACCATTGCCCTGGGTGATCGGCAAACTCAATGTCCGCAGACGACCATCGGGCTCAACCAGTGCGGTCACCGACCGCCCCGAACGAATCTGGCGCAGCGCCGCGCGACCCGCCTCGGTACCGCGCAAGAATGCCAAGGCTTCGGGGTCAGAGATTTTCAGGCGGCGAAAGATCGAATCGATCGTATCTCCCGGCAGGACACGTTCGTCATAAGCAAACGGCAAATCGTCGTCGGTATCGTACGCTGTCGGTATGACGGGTAGTCTTTCGATGACGGTTTGGAGCGGGACGGGAGGGGGACTGTTGGGTGTGGTCGCTGTAGCCGCCACCACACCGCATAAGGTGACGCCAAGCAAAGAGACGAGCATCCAGTTGCGCCTGTTCGAAGGCAGATACTCCAGGAGATCGGCTAGAATCCTTCTCTTTCTGATCTGCATAGGACTTTTCGGGCAAAAAACTTTGCCGAGTCTAGCAAAATCCTGTGTGGCGCTAAATGATGGGCAAGGAGAATTTTTGTAAATGAGCGAAATTGCATCCGCGCTGTCGTTGATCAAACGCGGCGCAGAGGAAATCCTGGTTGAAGCCGAGCTTGTTGAGAAACTCAAGAGCGGCCGACCGCTTCGTGTCAAGGCTGGGTTCGATCCGACCGCGCCGGATCTGCATCTTGGGCACACCGTGCTGATCAACAAAATGCGCCATTTCCAGGAGCTTGGCCATCATGTGCTGTTCCTGATCGGCGACTTCACCGGCATGATCGGCGATCCATCAGGCAAGAACGCCACTCGTCCGCCCTTGACCCGTGAGCAGATCATGGAGAACGCCAAAACCTATCAGGATCAGGTATTCAAGATCCTGGATCCGGAGCGCACCGAGATTTGTTTCAATTCCGAATGGATGAGCAAGCTCGGCGCAGCAGGCATGATTCGGCTTGCCTCGCGCAGCACGGTTGCCAGGATGCTCGAGCGCGACGACTTTGCCAAACGGTACGCAAACGAGCAGCCGATCGCGGTGCATGAATTTCTCTATCCGCTCTGCCAAGGCTACGATTCCGTCGCGATGAAAGCAGACGTCGAGCTTGGCGGGACAGATCAGAAGTTCAACCTGCTAATGGGGCGGGAGCTGCAAAAGCATGAAGGGCAGGCGCCACAGACTGTGGTCATGATGCCTCTGCTGGAAGGGCTCGATGGTGTCAACAAAATGTCCAAATCCCTAGGCAACTACATTGGGATTGCCGAACCGCCGCGGGAAATATTCGGCAAATTAATGTCCATCTCGGATCAACTGATGTGGCGTTACTATGAGCTGCTGTCTTTTCGCGCGGCGAGCGAAATCGACCGCTTGCGCAGTCAAGTCGAGGAAGGGCGCAATCCGCGCGATGTAAAAGTCATGCTGGCGCAAGAGCTGGTTGCGCGATTCCACGGCCCGGCCGCGGCAGAAGATGCATTGCGTGACTTCGAGGCCCGCTTCCAGCGCGGTGCGATCCCGGAAGAGATGCCTGAAGTGCATGTACAGGTTGGAAACGAAGGGAAACCCATCTTTCAGGTCTTGAAGCAGGCCGGTTTGACAGGCAGCACTTCAGAGGCGATGAGAATGATCGATCAAGGTGGTGTGAAGCTCAACGGCGAGCGGGTGGAAGATAAAGCCTTATTGCTCAAAGCCGGCGAGACGGTCGTGTTGCAGGTCGGCAAACGGAAGTTTGCCTCGGTGGTGCTCGGCTGAGGCAGGCGCTTTTGCTGCGCATTGCTCGGCGCCGCTTGTTGACATCGTTTTTTTGCCTTTTATAATGCGCGGCTCTTTCGCGCTGAGCGCTGGATTGGCGATTGGTGCGGAGGAGGTTGAAGCGGCGCTTTCGGCGATAGATGAATGAAGAGGTTGCCGGAAGGGGTTGACGAAGTAAGTGGTTTGCTTCACAATCTCGCTTCTTCGCTGCTTTTGCAGCGGTTCTTTAAAAATTTGAACAACCGATAAGTGTGGGTGCTTGGGTTGTTGCGATGACTTTCTAGCTTTTTGCTGGGAAGGGTTTCATCGAGATTCAAGTGCTCGCGAAGTCAGTGATGATTTTGAGTGCTTTGTTGGATTGAACTTAAGAGTTTGATCCTGGCTCAGATTGAACGCTGGCGGCATGCTTTACACATGCAAGTCGAACGGCAGCGGGGGCTTCGGCCTGCCGGCGAGTGGCGAACGGGTGAGTAATGCATCGGAACGTACCCAGTGGTGGGGGATAGCTCGGCGAAAGCCGGATTAATACCGCATACGCCCTGAGGGGGAAAGTGGGGGATCTTCGGACCTCACGCCATTGGAGCGGCCGATGTCGGATTAGCTAGTTGGTGAGGTAAAGGCTCACCAAGGCGACGATCCGTAGCTGGTCTGAGAGGATGATCAGCCACACTGGGACTGAGACACGGCCCAGACTCCTACGGGAGGCAGCAGTGGGGAATTTTGGACAATGGGCGCAAGCCTGATCCAGCCATGCCGCGTGAGTGAAGAAGGCCTTCGGGTTGTAAAGCTCTTTCAGTCGGGAAGAAAAGGCGGGCTCTAACATAGCCTGTTGCTGACGGTACCGACAGAAGAAGCACCGGCTAACTACGTGCCAGCAGCCGCGGTAATACGTAGGGTGCGAGCGTTAATCGGAATTACTGGGCGTAAAGCGTGCGCAGGCGGTTTGCTAAGACAGGTGTGAAATCCCCGGGCTTAACCTGGGAACTGCGCTTGTGACTGGCAGGCTAGAGTACGGCAGAGGGGGGTGGAATTCCACGTGTAGCAGTGAAATGCGTAGAGATGTGGAGGAACACCGATGGCGAAGGCAGCCCCCTGGGCCTGTACTGACGCTCATGCACGAAAGCGTGGGGAGCAAACAGGATTAGATACCCTGGTAGTCCACGCCCTAAACGATGTCAACTAGTCGTTCGGAGCGGTAACGCACTGAGTGACGCAGCTAACGCGTGAAGTTGACCGCCTGGGGAGTACGGCCGCAAGGTTAAAACTCAAAGGAATTGACGGGGACCCGCACAAGCGGTGGATGATGTGGATTAATTCGATGCAACGCGAAAAACCTTACCTACCCTTGACATGCCAGGAATCTTGGTGAGAGCCGAGAGTGCCTTCGGGAGCCTGGACACAGGTGCTGCATGGCTGTCGTCAGCTCGTGTCGTGAGATGTTGGGTTAAGTCCCGCAACGAGCGCAACCCTTGCCACTAATTGCCATCATTGAGTTGGGCACTTTAGTGGGACTGCCGGTGACAAACCGGAGGAAGGTGGGGATGACGTCAAGTCCTCATGGCCCTTATGGGTAGGGCTTCACACGTCATACAATGGTCGGTACAAAGGGTTGCCAAGCCGCGAGGCGGAGCCAATCCCAGAAAGCCGATCGTAGTCCGGATCGCAGTCTGCAACTCGACTGCGTGAAGTCGGAATCGCTAGTAATCGCGGATCAGCATGTCGCGGTGAATACGTTCCCGGGTCTTGTACACACCGCCCGTCACACCATGGGAGTGGGTTTCACCAGAAGTAGGTAGCTTAACCTTCGGGAGGGCGCTTACCACGGTGAGATTCATGACTGGGGTGAAGTCGTAACAAGGTAGCCGTATCGGAAGGTGCGGCTGGATCACCTCCTTTCAAGAGAACGACATCGCATCGCTCAAGTATCCACAGCTTATCGGTTGTTCAAAGGCATGAGCCTCGCAACACACGAGAGAAATCTGCGGGTCTGTAGCTCAGCTGGTTAGAGCACCGTCTTGATAAGGCGGGGGTCGTTGGTTCGAACCCAACCAGACCCACCAAAGCTTGCCGGCAAGACAAGGGGCTGTAGCTCAGCTGGGAGAGCATCGGCTTTGCAAGCCGAGGGTCGTCGGTTCGATCCCGACCAGCTCCACCAGTCGATCAGGCAGTTCTGCGGTCAATCGGCGTGTGTCGATCACCTGAGTGAGGCGTGAAGCGTTGTTCGCCCGAAGCGATTTTGGTTGGAGAAGGCTTCACTCCTTACGAAGCATTCATTCGTAGAGGTTCGCTCTTTAACAAAGTGGATAAGTAGTAGTGCGTGCGCCCGGCTGGGTATGTCAGTGGCCGGGTGCATGGGTTGTGATTGCATAACCAACAGTCGAGCGCGCGTGTGCGAACCAGCGGCGCGGCTCGGCGCACAAACGAGTTCTGAGCCTAGCGCCAGAAGAGCCTTCGACAAAGGCTCCAAGGTTATAGGATCAAGCGACTAAGTGCATGGGGTGGATGCCTTGGCGATCACAGGCGATGAAGGACGTGCAAGCCTGCGAAAAGCGTGGGGGAGCTGGCAATGAAGCTTTGATCCCGCGATGTCCGAATGGGGAAACCCACTCCGCAAGGAGTATCCCTGGCTGAATCCATAGGCCAGCGGAAGCGAACCGAGTGAACTGAAACATCTAAGTAGCTCGAGGAAAAGAAATCAACCGAGATTCCGTCAGTAGTGGCGAGCGAACGCGGAAGAGCCTGCACGACTAAACCATCGGCTTAGCAAAACGGTCTGGAAAGTCCGGCAATATAGGGTGATAGCCCCGTATGCGAAAAGCCGTTGGCGGGTCTGAGCGTGCGACAAGTAGGGCGGGACACGTGAAATCCTGTCTGAAGATGGGGGGACCATCCTCCAAGGCTAAATACTCGTGATCGACCGATAGTGAACCAGTACCGTGAGGGAAAGGCGAAAAGAACCCCGGGAGGGGAGTGAAATAGAACCTGAAACCGCATGCATACAAACAGTGGGAGCCCCTGCACAAAGCATCTTCGGGTTCTTTCGACGAGGCCGCAGGCCGAGTCAAAAGAACACAAGTGAAATAGATTTGTGCAGGCAAAGAACCCGTAGGGTTCTTTGTGCAGGGGTGACTGCGTACCTTTTGTATAATGGGTCAGCGACTTACGTTATGTGGCGAGCTTAACCGAATAGGGGAGGCGTAGGGAAACCGAGTCTGATAAGGGCGAATGAGTCGCATGGCGTAGACCCGAAACCGGATGATCTATCCATGGCCAGGATGAAGGTGCCGTAACAGGTACTGGAGGTCCGAACCCACTAACGTTGAAAAGTTAGGGGATGAGCTGTGGATAGGGGTGAAAGGCTAAACAAATCCGGAAATAGCTGGTTCTCCCCGAAAACTATTTAGGTAGTGCGTCGTACGGACACTTGCGGGGGTAGAGCACTGTAATCGTTGGGGGGGTCATTGCGATCTACCCCGCGATAGCAAACTCCGAATACCGCAAAGTGATATACGGCAGACAGACAATGGGTGCTAACGTCCGTTGTCGAGAGGGAAACAACCCAGACCGCCAGCTAAGGTCCCCAATGCATGGCTAAGTGGCAAACGAGGTGGGAAGGCCCAGACAGCTAGGAGGTTGGCTTAGAAGCAGCCACCCTTTAAAGAAAGCGTAATAGCTCACTAGTCGAGTCGTCCTGCGCGGAAGATGTAACGGGGCTCAAGCCATGAACCGAAGCTGCGGATGTGTCCTTGACACATGGTAGGGGAGCGTTCCGTAAGCCTGCGAAGGTGTCTCGTAAGGGATGCTGGAGGTATCGGAAGTGCGAATGCTGACATGAGTAGCGATAAAGGGAGTGAAAAGCTCCCTCGCCGAAAGCCCAAGGTTTCCTGCGCAACGTTCATCGGCGCAGGGTGAGTCGGCCCCTAAGGCGAGGCAGAAATGCGTAGTCGATGGGAAACAGGTCAATATTCCTGTACCGGTTCTAGATGCGATGGGGGGACGGAGAAGGTTAGGCCAGCCGGGTGTTGGACGTCCCGGTTTAAGCGTGTAGGCGTGCCCCGTAGGCAAATCCGCGGGGCTGAGCTGAGGCGTGATGACGAGTCTCCTTGTGAGACGAAGTGGTCGATACCCTGCTTCCAGGAAAAGCCTCTAAGCTTCAGTCTAGAGTCGACCGTACCGCAAACCGACACAGGTGGGCAGGTTGAAAATACCAAGGCGCTTGAGAGAACTCAGGAGAAGGAACTCGGCAAATTGATACCGTAACTTCGGGAGAAGGTATGCCCCATTAGCTTGTAGGAGTACATCCGAAGGGCGAAGGGGCCGCAGAGAATCGGTGGCTGCGACTGTTTATTAAAAACACAGCACTCTGCAAAATCGAAAGATGACGTATAGGGTGTGACGCCTGCCCGGTGCCGGAAGGTTAAGTGATGGGGTGATAAGCTCTTGATCGAAGCCCCGGTAAACGGCGGCCGTAACTATAACGGTCCTAAGGTAGCGAAATTCCTTGTCGGGTAAGTTCCGACCTGCACGAATGGCGTAACGATGGCCACACTGTCTCCTCCTGAGACTCAGCGAAGTTGAAATGTTTGTGAAGATGCAATCTCCCCGCGGCAAGACGGAAAGACCCCATGAACCTTTACTGTAGCTTTGCATTGGACTTTGACGGGACTTGTGTAGGATAGGTGGGAGGCTATGAAGCGGGAACGCCAGTTCTCGTGGAGCCGTCCTTGAAATACCACCCTGGTGTCGTTGAGGTTCTAACCCAGGCCCGTGAATCCGGGTCGGGGACCGTGCATGGCAGGCAGTTTGACTGGGGCGGTCTCCTCCCAAAAGGTAACGGAGGAGTACGAAGGTCGCCTAGGTACGGTCGGACATCGTACTGATAGTGCAATGGCAAAAGGCGGCTTGACTGCGAGACCGACAAGTCGAGCAGGTGCGAAAGCAGGTCATAGTGATCCGGTGGTTCTGTATGGAAGGGCCATCGCTCAACGGATAAAAGGTACTCTGGGGATAACAGGCTGATTCCGCCCAAGAGTTCACATCGACGGCGGAGTTTGGCACCTCGATGTCGGCTCATCACATCCTGGGGCTGTAGCCGGTCCCAAGGGTATGGCTGTTCGCCATTTAAAGTGGTACGTGAGCTGGGTTTAAAACGTCGTGAGACAGTTTGGTCCCTATCTGCCGTGGGCGCTGGAAGTTTGAGAGGACCTGCTCCTAGTACGAGAGGACCGGAGTGGACGCACCGCTGGTGTACCGGTTGTGACGCCAGTCGCATCGCCGGGTAGCTATGTGCGGAAGAGATAACCGCTGAAAGCATCTAAGCGGGAAACTCGCCTCAAGATGAGACTTCCCCGGGGCTACAAGCCCCCTAAAGGGTCGTTGAAGACCACAACGTTGATAGGTCGGGTGTGTAAGCGTGGCAACACGTTCAGCTAACCGATACTAATTGCCCGTGAGGCTTGATCCTATAACCTTGTAAAACAACGCACAGAACTCAAAACACAATCACCTCCCAAACACACTGCTACCATCCACTTTGTTACCCCGTCACAGTCTGACGACCATAGCTTCTCGGCACCACCCCTTCCCATCCCGAACAGGACCGTGAAACGAGAACGCGCCAATGATAGTGAGGAACACCCTCGCGAAAGTAGGTCATCGTCAGACTAACCCACAAACAAACGCCGCTCGATCTCAACAATCCAGCGGCGTTTGACCGTCTACATCACCTCACAATCACCACCCAAACACTCCCACACAAAACAACAAAAACACACCAATCGGGACGAAGGGGCGCAAGCGCTCCGGGTCGATCCGGAGTCGTTGCTCATAGGCTTCGGCGCGCTGCCCCAGTGCCAGCACACGCTCATCGCTCGCCGCCTCGTCGGACGTGGCCCGGATCGCCCCCAGCACTTGCTGGTACTCGGCGTCTGAGCGGATCGGCATCACGTCTTCCATGGTTCTCATCGCTTGTCCTGGTCGTTCGGCCTCATCCTGCGCCGGGGCGTGCAGGCAGCCAAGTCTTCGGTGCGGGTCGGCGGTCGCCCTGGGCGATTTCTTGCGTCTCTTTGTTGACGGCCGTCTCGAATTGACCCATCTGAGGGTGTAATTTGCATCGAAAACTGACCCACATTTGATTAGCTACCCTGCCGGATTTTTGGCGGGGGAAAGAAGGAGTGATCGAAGTGGGCATGTTGGCCAAGATTAGGCGGATGCATTTCCGCGAGCACATACCGCTGCGCGAGATAGCGCGGAGAACCGGGCTGGCGAGGAACACCTTGCGGCACTGGCTGCGACAGAAAGACGTTGTCGAGCCGCAATACAAGAAACGGGCAGCAAAGAGCGTTGTTGATCCCTGGGCGGAGCAACTGGCGCAATGGCTCAAGAGCGACAGCCATCGGCCGAAGCGGGATCGGCGCACGGCGATGGCCATGTTCAAAGCCATCCAGGCCCAGGGCTACCCTGGGGCTATGGACGAGTCTGCGCCTACATCAAGCGTTGGCGGCAAGCGCAAGCCGGGAAACCCGGGCCGGCCTTTGTGCCATTGACGTTTGCGCTCGGCGAAGCCTTCCAGTTCGACTGGAGCACCGAGTATGCCTTCATTGGTGGCCTGCGCCGGAAACTTGAAGTGGCCCACACCAAGCTGTGCGCTAGCCGGGCCTTCTGGCTGACCGCCTATTACGGGCAAAGCCACGAAATGCTGTTTGATGCCCACGCACGGGCCTTTGCCGCCTTCGGCGGCGTGCCGCGCCGTGGCATCTACGACAACATGAAGACCGCGGTTGACAAGGTCGGGCGTGGCAAGGAACGCGACATCAACCCGCGCTTCTACGCCATGTGCGGGCACTACCTGTTCGACCCGGAATTCTGCAACCGGGCGGCGGGTTGGGAGAAAGGCCGCGTCGAGAAGAACGTCCAGGATCGGCGCCGGCAGATCTGGCACCAGGCCAGTGAGCGTCGCTGGCGCGATCTTGATGAGCTCAACGCCTGGCTCGGCGAGCAATGCCGGCAAGCCTGGGCGGATACCGCCAACCCGGAATGGCCGACGCTGACCATCGCCGAATTGCTGCAAGACGAACTGCTGCAAATGCTGCCGGCGCCCAAACTGTTCGACGGCTACGTCGAGAAACCGGTGCGGGTCACCAGCACGGCGCTGATCCATTTCCAGCGCAACCGCTATAGCGTACCGGCCGAACATGCCCATGCGGTGCTGAGCCTACGCATCTACCCGGGTGAGTTGCGGCTGGTGGCCGACGGCAAGGAAGTCGCGCGCCATGTGCGCAGCTTCGAACGCGACCAGACCTTCTATGACTTTACCCACTATATCGGCATCATCGACAGGAAGCCAGGCGCACTCAGAAATGGCGCCCCGTTTGCCGAGATGCCCGAAGCCTTGCTGCGCCTGCAGCGCATCCTGATCAAGCAGACCGGTGGTGATCGGGTCATGGCGGACGTGCTTGGCGCCATCCCCAAGCATGGGCTGGAAGCGGTGCTGGTGGCGGTCGAACTGGCACTGGAGTCGGGCCGCCCGAGTGGCGAGCATGTCATGAACGTGCTGGCGCGGCTGAAGTCCGAAATCCCGGCAGCCGCCAGGATCGAGACGGCGCTCAAGCTGGCGGAGGAACCGAAGCCGGATGTGGATCGCTACGACCAGCTACGCCAGGAGGTGAACCATGTCGATTGAGCTCATCGGCCGACTCAAGGCCCTGAAACTCCACGGCATGGCGCAGTGCTGGCCTGAACTGGTTGCCAAGGCACGTCATAGCGACCTGGATCCCGAGCAGTGGATGTCGGAGCTGCTAGCAGCCGAAACCGCCGAGCGGGAGGTGCGGTCAATTGCCTACCAGATGAGCGCCGCCCGGTTCCCGGCCCACCGTGATCTGCCAGGCTTCGACTTCGCGCAATCGAAGGTGGATGAGGCATTGGTACGGCGGCTCCACGGTGGCGACTTCATCCATGCCGCCCACAATGTGGTGTTCATTGGCGGCCCGGGCACCGGCAAGACGCATCTGGCGACCGCCATCGGCATCGAGGCTGTCCGGCATCTGGGCAAGCGCGTGCGCTTCTTCTCGACCGTGGAACTGGTCAATGCCCTGGAGCAGGAGAAGGCCAACGGCAAACCCGGGCAATTGGCTTACCGGCTACTTTACGTCGATCTGGTCATCCTCGACGAGTTGGGCTATCTGCCTTTCAGCCAGACCGGCGGCGCCTTGTTGTTTCACCTGCTGTCCAAGCTTTACGAGCACACCAGCGTGATGATCACGACGAATCTGTCGTTCGCCGAGTGGGGCAACGTCTTCGGCGATGCCAAAATGACCACCGCCATGCTCGACCGCCTGACCCACCATTGCCATATCGTCGAGACCGGGAACGAGTCATGGCGCTTCAAGACGAGTACGGCCCGGCTGCAGCCGGGCCGTACTCGAGCAACCAAACCAAAAGGAGATCAACCACCCGAAACAACCACCTTACCTATACCCGCGTAGCTACACTGCGCGTACAACACCGTGGGTCAGTTCCAGATGAAAACCCCGGGTCAATTCGGCGCGGAAATCAACACATCATGACTTCTCCTCCCACGGCAGGTCGTCCTCCAGGTCGGCGAACGGGTCGGACACCGGTTCTTTGAGCCCCCGCACCGGCGGGTACTTGGTCGCCTCGTGGTGCTCGACCATCGCCTCCGTATAGCGGGTCACGATGGTGTCGATCACCTGCAGGGCCTCGGCCTCGGAGTACTCACCCAGCGGCTTGGCAAAGCCGATCTCGCCCGCCGCTTCGCCAAAGGCCTTGAGGCACTTCCGCATCGCGGCCAGTTCGACGTCAGACGGATCGATCATGGCCACCTCCAAGGCGTCGATGC
This sequence comes from Pseudothauera hydrothermalis, assembly GCF_003345255.1. GTDB lineage: Bacteria > Pseudomonadota > Gammaproteobacteria > Burkholderiales > Rhodocyclaceae > Pseudothauera > Pseudothauera hydrothermalis. Next base: position 939,638 of record NZ_CP029331.1, read on the forward strand.
GCCCTTCCGTCATCCGCCGCCAGTGGCCGTAGAGCGCGTGGAACGCCTCCTGGCAGCGCCGCGAGCAGAACACCCAGTCGATCGGATAGCGCCGGGCATCGCCCACCGGATGCCGCAGGTCCGAGTGGCCGTAGCCGCGCGCCTGTCGTTTGCAGACCCAACACTTCACCAGCCCTCCTCTCACTGCGCCCAGGCCGGCTTGCCCGGCACGGCAGGGCGAGGCGTGACAGCGGCCGCTGGCACCGCGCGGGGCGGAGTGACCGCTGCCGGCGCGCCGGACTGGCCACTACCGGACGTCTTGGGCGGCAGCCCCATCAGGCGGGCGTAGTCCGGGTGGTCGGGCTCGACGGCGCTCTTGACGACGTTCTTCAAGTCGCCGCGGCCATCCTTCTCGATGTCGATGCGGGCGAGGAACTCGATGCCGTCGAGCTCGTGGAAGCCCTGGATGCGCCGTGCGGCCGCAGCCTGGGGCGAGTTGTCCTGCGGATGGACGTGGCGGGCGCTGTTGAGGATCGCACGGATGAGGCTGCGGCCCATCTGGCCCCAGGCCGGGCCCTTCGGACTGTGCAGACCGACGTTCGCCCACAGCTTGCGGCGGGCGTACTCGCCCTCCAGCACGACGAACTCGCACGCCAGGTAGACCGAACCGGTCTCGACGCTCTGCGTGGCGTAGCCGCCCGTCCAGCCCTGGGCCGGGTCATCAAAACCCCCGGGCTTGATCGTCATGCGCACGCGGGCGACGGTGCCCTTCGGGATCAGGTCGAAGCTTGGCTGCTGCTGTTCGGCGTCGTTGAAGTCGTTCCACGCGGTCATGGCTTACTCCTTGGATGTCTGGGGTTGGGTGGCAGCGGCGCACTTGTCGATCAGCGCGCGCAAGTTCGGCGGCTCCAGCAGCTCGAGCTGGCCGGAGCGGTCCTTGGCCGGGTAGCCGTAGGGATTGAGCGTGTGGCAGACGAAGGCGCGGTAGCCGCTGCCGTCCTCGGCACGCACTTCCGCGAGCGTCACCACTTCATCGACGATGCCGGGCAGCTCGGCGGCGGTCTTGGCGCCCTCGATCTGCGGCACGAACACCTTGCGGTTGAAGTCGTCCAGGCGCTCGTCGAGGATGGCGACGAACACGACGTGCTTGCCGCGTGCGTGCTGCAGGTGGGTGAGCGCACCGATGAGTTCCGCGCCCAGCAGGCCGTAGGCCCCGCGCGTGTCGGGCTTGCCGGTGCGTTCCGAGAAGGCCTGGGGCTGGGTCTTGGCCCACACGAGCGCCAGGCGGGCGAGCACCGTGATGCTGTCGACGAAGTAGGTGTCGTACTTGGCCAGTTGTCGCGGGTCGCCGTAGCGCTCGCACACGTGCCGGTGGTGCGCCTCGGAGAACGGCGCATCATGAGGCAGCGCCGGGTTCGGGCCGGCGAGGAACACGACCAGGTCGCGGAACTCCGGCCAGGTGGCCGGGCGCACACAGTCGCCGCGCCAATCCTTGACGGCCAGGTCCCCGGCCTCGAGGTCGACGAACAGGGTCGAGGCTTCCGGCAGGGTCTTGAGCTGGCTGGTCTTGCCGATGCCGCTCTTGCCGAGCAGCACCAGCTTGACGCCCTGCTTCTCGCGCAGCCGCTCATCGGCGGTGATAATGGGAAGAGCCATCACGCCACCTCCTTCAGCAGTTCGGCGACGGCGGGGTTCCACAGGATCTGGTAGCCGCTGTGGCCGTTGCGGGAGTAGGGCATGGCCTCGGCCCAGACCTCACCGGCCTCGGTCAGCTCCCACTCGTCGCGCTCGTTGCGGAATTGCAGGCCGCTGCTAGCCAGCAGCTGGTTCGTCGCCTTGGCCGAGCGGTTGATCAGCTTGCCGAGCTGGGTGGCGTTGAGCGAGCAGATCGCCTCATTCGCCGCGGCATCCTTGGGAGGGAGGGCCCGACGCAGCGTCTCGACCGAGAGTCCGGTGTTCTCCTGGATGCAGGTGAGCGTCGCGGCCATCGCGATGCCGGGCTTCACGCCCGGCACCCTGGCCACGGCTTCGCCGATCAACAGGATCGACGACACGCGATCCTGGGTCGGCGCGGGAAGTGCCGGTTGCACCCCGCGCACGGTATAAGCACCGCTCTTGCGGATCGCCGGGAGCACCTCGTGCGTCACCCAGCGCTTGAAGCGCTTGGCCTCGGGCTTGCGGCTGCCGAGCACCAGGCTGTAAAGGCCTGGTTCGTTCACGACGGTCATGTCCTGCATGCCGCCGGGGGTCGGAATTGAATTCCGATCCTTCTCGTCGTCGTCCAGCCTGGCGACGGCTTTGTGCGTGTCCGGCAACGCCAGCGCGGCGCACACGTCGGCCGCCACGAACCAGGGCTCGCCCTGGTCGTCGGTCACCACGCGGACTTGCCGACCCTCGAAGTCGAACGGGATCAGTTCGGTACTCATGGATCAGTCCTCCGAGTTGAAGGCCAGCCGAAAGGACGGCTTGCCGGGCTTGACCGTGCGCGCGGCTTCGAACTGCGAGCGCAGGGCAGCGGGCCAGTTGTTGAAGCGCGACTCGGAGACGCTGAACTCGACGTCCATGTAGTCCTCGATCCGTTCGCCGGAGGCGGCGATGCGGGCGGCGATGGCAGCCAGTTGCGCCTGGTCCCAGGACACGCGCTTCGGCAGATCGACCGTCACGCGCAGCGGTCCGTCGTTGAGATGCACGACGCCGAAGTCTTTGCCGGCTTCCAGGCGTGCCGCGCGCGCCTGCTCGCCGTAGGCGGCCTCCAGCGCGGCGTCGAACTTGGCGCGGGTTTGCTTGAGCCAGGCGAGCGCTTCGTCAAGATTGCGGCTGATCTCCGCTTTCTGGGCGGGTGGAAGCTGAGCCAACTGGCTGACCGACATGGCCGCGAGGTCGGCCGGGAAAATGGTCAGATCGCTCATGGCCATCCTCCTCACTGGTAAGCCCGGGCGGAGGTCGAGTAGCGCGACACACGCCGCTCGAAGGCCTCGATGTCGGAGATCAGGTAGGTGACGCGGGCGCCGAGCTTGCAGAAGATCGGGCCCAGCTGCTCCTGGCGCCAGCGGCGCAGGGTTTTGACGGAGAGCCCCCAGCGGGCGGCGAGCTCGTACTCGTTGAGCGCGAGGGGTGTCGTGCCTTCAGGGGGCGCCGGATAGCGGTGGCGGCCGGATTGAACAGATGCAACCTGTTGGTGCATGGCAAAGCTCCTTTTGTTTAGGAGCCTCCATTGCATGACCCGGCGCTTTGGGCTTGGGCGTGCATTTTTTAGGCGCCCACCGATCCCGCCCCTGCGGCTGGCGACGTCCACGGGCGCATGTAAGCGATTGATTTCAAATGCCTCTCCAGCCGTGTTTCGGTTATTGCGATTTCGTTTGTTTCGTTTATAATGCCCTTTGTTGAGATTCCGACGCGACCAGGAGAGCCACCATGACCACCACCGCCAAGGCGCTGCCCTCCGCCGAGGACATCGCACTGGCCCGGGAGTCCGGGCGGGTGCTGTCGACCGTGCTGCAGACCCGCGCGGACACCCAGACCATCGACTTCCACGACGACAAAGGCACCGTGCGATCGGTGACGCTGCCCACCTCGGCGCTGCGCCTGCTGCTGGATGTGCTGACCGAGATCGGTCAGGGCAACGCCGTCACCATCATTCCCATCCACGCCGAGCTGACGACGCAGGAGGCGGCCGATCTGCTCAACGTCTCGCGCCCCTTCCTCGTGCAGTTGCTGGAGAAAGGCGAGATCCCGTTCCACAAGATCGGCACGCACCGCCGCGTGCGCTACCAGGACGTGATTGCCTACAAGAACCGCATCGACGCCGAGCGGCGCAAGGCGCTCGACGAACTGGCGGCCCAGGCCCAGGAACTCGGCATGGGGTATTGACTGGATGAGTTCGCATTTCACCGTCGTCTATGACGCCTGCGTGTTCTATCCGGCACCCCTGCGTGACCTGTTGATGCATCTGGCGCTGTCGGATCTGTACCGGGCGCGCTGGAGCGACCGGATTCACGCCGAGTGGATGCGCAACGTCCTGGCCAGCCGCCCCGATCTCACTCAAGACCAGCTGAACCGGACGCGCCGGCTGATGAACGCCCACGTCCGGGACTGCCTGGTCACCGGCTTCGAGCACCTGATCCCCGCAATCGAACTGCCAGACCCCGACGACCGCCATGTGGTAGCAGCCGCCATCCACGCCGGTGCCAGTCTGATCGTGACCTTCAACCTCAAGGACTTCCCGGTCGAGGCGCTGCGCCCCTACAACCTCGCCGCCCAGCATCCGGACGACTTCATCGTCGATCTGCTCGATCTGCATCCAGCCGGCGTGCTGGAGGCCGCGGCCCGCCATCGCCGCTCCCTGAAAAACCCGCCCAAGACGGCGGAGGAATACCTCGACACCCTGCTGGCGCAGGGGCTGACGCAATCGGTGGCGGCGATGCGCCAATGGATCATGGCCATGTGAACGGCCGCCGGGAGGACCGATGGGCAAGAAGACCCTGAGCAACGCGCACTGCCTGCTGGAACTGACCGAGAAGACGTCCGCAGCGGTCCTCAAGGCGTTCAGTGGCCTGCCCGAATGCCAGGCGCTGGCCCGCGGTTTCGATTGGTCCCAGGACGAAGCGGAACTGCCGCAGGTTTTTATCGAACACATCAAGCACCTGCGCAAGGAGCAGCGCGACCCCGCCGAGCGCGAGGCGCTGCGGGTGCTGCGCCTGTCCAGTCCGCGCGGCGCCGACATCCTGCGCACCGTGGCCGACCAGCTCTACGACGAGGACCTGATCGCCCAGTTCCTGTCGCAAGACGGGGGCGAGATCGGCCGCGCCGTGTGGATGCGCACGCACTCGGACGAGTCGGCCAAGCTGTTCGACACCGCCGAGTCAATCGTCAACACCCGCGACTTGCGCGGCAACAAGCGGCTGCACGACGCGTTCGATGTGCCCGGCGACGAGGCCCCGCCCTTCCTGTGGAACGATGCCGTCAAGAAGGAGCTGGAAGCCCAACTGACCCAGACCATGCGGCTGGCCGAGCCCTGCGAAGTCATCCACGTGGCCCTGGAGGAGCAAGACCACTGCGGCCAGCTGCACACGACGCACTACCTGGTCGTGCGCTTCGCCGGCGATCAGGTGGCGGCCGTGGAGATGCGCAATCGCCGGCGCAAAAGCTTCTTCTACTTTCCGGCACGCGACGCCACGCTCATCTACGCGCCGCAGCGCAAGATGGTCGAGGTCTACGCGGCCACCTTGACCACCCGCGCCCCGCTGGCCAACGTGCTGTCCAGACACGGCTTCAAGGTGCCGCTATCGAACCGCCCGCTGGACCGCTCGCGCTACGACCTCTCCCGCTTCGCGCGACCGCTCAAGGACGAGAAGCCCCGCATCGACGGCGCGACGGTCGAGCGGCTGTACCTGGTCGAGGCCAAGGCCTTGCTCGGTCACGCCACGGATGCAGTCACCCTGCACATCGACAGCGGTGCGGAGCTGCATGAGGTCATCGACGAGCGCTGGGGAAACCATCCCTTCGCACAGCCCAACGCCCTGCTCGGCGTGACGCTGGTCGCCGACCTCGTGTTCGAGGGCGAGACGAGTGTGACGCCGCTGTCCATCGTGCTGGCCGAGCCGGGGCGCTGCAGCCTCTCAGGCGAGAAGGATCAGCGCCTGCGCCGGGCCGGGCTGCAACTGCTCGAGGCGCTGGGCGTGCGCAAACCGCTGCACCCTGGCTGCGGCCGTGACGATCCGAACCTGTTGGCGCAGGTGGCCCGCCTGCTGGAGCACGCGGCCGGCCCGATGGACGGTTTCGCCCTGAAGAAGCTCGACATCGACATCGAGCGGCTCCAGGACGAGGGCATCCTCGTGGCGGGAGAGCGCCTCACCGACATCGTCGTCACGCTCGATGACGGCGCGCCCATGACGCTGCCGCTCGAGCGCTGCACCGACCCCGACAAGGTCAGCTACCGCGACCCCCTGACCGGCCATGACGTGGTCCTGCCGGCGCGGCTGGCGCGGCGCTGGAAGGTGCAGCAGGACTGGTTGCGCGAGGAGTTGATCACCGCCTTGGGGTCGGCCTTGAAGGGGCCCCGCAGTCGGCACTTCGACGAGGAGCCGGTCTTCCTCGGCGAGCTCGACATCGACGGCCAGGCCGTGGCGCTGTACTTCGCATCCCGGATATCCCACGAACGCAAGTACGCCAAGGTCGATGCGGCGCTGAGGCTTCGGCCTCGTCCGGTCGCGGGCATCGTGCTGACGACAACCTCGACGCCGTTCCCATTTGCCGGCACCAACGTCGTCGTGCCCATCGAAGACGTGCTTGCCGATGGCGGCACCGGCACCGCCATCGACCTCGACCGCCTGAAAGTGGCCTACCGGCACGGCCAGCTCGCAGCCATGGGCGGGACGACGGTGACGCTCAAGCAATCACCTGACGGCCATGCGGCAACCCTGTACCTGCCGGGCAAGGCTCCGTGGAAAGTGACCGGCAAAGGCCGGATCACCGTCTTGCAGCGGCTGGTCGACGCTTATGAAGCAGGACCCCCCACGTCAACACCAAGCAGCTGATGGCCGGGACCGGTTGCACGTCCCCGGCCAACCTCTTCACCGGCAAACGCTCGCCGTGGCGCCGCTACATGGAGCCGGTACCCGGCGCGCGGGCGTGGCAGCTCAAGCTCTCTGCCTGCGACGAGGTGATTGTCGATGACAGCGACACGCACAGTGCGGCGGCCTCCCCGGTGACCGAAGACACCTGACCGGCGCACGGACCCCAGCCGACAGCGCCGCTCCGATTGATCGGCGTTGCGATCCGTTTCGGACATTCGCGCTCATCATCCCTGACGGTTGCAATTCCTCGGAGCCGTCATGAAGAACCTCGAACTGCCTTCTCCCTCGGAGATGAGCGCCAGCGCCCGCGCTCGCGAAATCGCCGCCATCCTTGCGGCTGCCATCGTCCGGACCCTCGTCGCGGATGCGCCAAAACAGAGAGCAGTTGGCCTTGGCTTCCTTCCCGACCAGCGCGTTCATACAACCCCCTATCAAGAGGAGAAGTTGTGATGAACGAGAAACAAGCATCGGTCGCCGCGCGCATCGCCGAACTGTCCCGACTGCCCATCGCCGAACTCTGGACGGTGTGGGACCGGTACTTCACCAGCCGCCCGATCAATCCGAACCGGGCCTTCGTCGAGTCCCGCATCGCCTACAAGCTGCAGGAGGAAGCCTTTGGCGGCCTGGCCCCAGCCACGCGCCAGCGCCTCGAGGCCATCGGCGCGAAGCACTCGAAGATCAAGCTGCGCGCCAGGCCGCGCGAGTTCAACTTCGCGCCAGGCACCGTGCTACTGCGCGAATGGGGCGAGCGGGAGCACAAGGTGACGGTCACCGCCGAAGGTCTGTTCGAGTACGAGGGCCACACCTTCAAGAGCTTGACCGCCGTGGCGCGGCACATCACCGGCACGCACTGGTCGGGGCCGTTGTTCTTCGGGCTGGTTGGCAAAGGGGGTGCGCAGTGAGCGATGCCACCCTGATCGCCACCAGCAAGGTGCGCAAGCGCTGCGCCGTCTACTGCCGGGTGTCCTCGGACGAGCGGCTCGACCAGGAGTTCAATTCCATCGACGCGCAAAAGGAAGCGGGCCACGCCTTCATCGCCAGCCAGCGCGCCGAGGGCTGGATTCCGGTAGCCGACGACTACGACGATCCCGGCTTCTCCGGCGGCAACACCGAGCGTCCGGCCCTCAAGCGCCTGATGGCCGACATCCAGCGCGGGCAGATCGACATCGTGGTCGTCTACAAGATCGACCGCCTGACGAGGAGCCTGGCCGACTTCTCGAAGATGGTCGAGGTGTTCGAGCGCCACAACGTGTCCTTCGTGTCCGTCACCCAGCAGTTCAACACCACCACCCCGATGGGACGGCTGATGCTCAACGTCCTGCTGTCCTTCGCCCAGTTCGAGCGCGAGGTCACCGGCGAGCGCATCCGCGACAAGATCGCGGCGGCCAAGCGCAAAGGCATGTGGATGGGCGGCGTCCCGCCCCTGGGCTACGACGTCGAAAACCGCCAATTGGTCATCAACGAGGCCGAGGCGGCGGTGGTGCGCCGCATCTTCGAGGAGATGCTGACCATCGGCTCACCCACCCAGATCGCGGCACGGCTGACCGCCGAGGGCATCACGACCAAGGCCTGGACCACACAGGAAGGCAAGACCCGGGCGGGCACCCGCATCGACAAGAAATACCTGCACAAACTTCTGCGCAACCGCATCTACCTTGGCGAGCTGCCGCACAAGGGAAACTGGTACCCGGGCGCACACCCGGCGATCATCGATCCGGGGCTGTGGGGCAAGGTGCATGAGGTGCTGGCCAAGGACGGCCATGCCCGGTCGGTGGAAACCAAGATCCGGTCGCGCACCGATGCCTTGCTGCGAGGGCTGCTGTACGCGCCGTCGGGTGAGCGGATGTACCCGACCTACTCGCGCAAGAACGGGCGCAAGTACCGCTACTACGTGTCCAAGTCGGAAAGCCGCTTCGGCGCCCCGGGCAAGCGCTACGAGCGCCTGCCTGCGCCGGAGATCGAGGCAGCGGTGGTCGCCCAAATCCGCACGGTGCTGACCAGCCCGGAATCCATTGCCTCGGTGGTTCGCCACATTCAGGAGAACGGCGGACAGGTCGACGAGGCCACCACGGTAATGGCAATGGGACGGCTCAACGACGTGTGGGATCAGCTCTTCCCGGTCGAGCGTCATCGCATCGCCAACCTGATGATCGAGCGCATCGACCTCGTTCACGCCGGGGAGGTGCAAGGCATCAAGGTGAAGTGGCGCGAGATTGGCTGGAACGCCTTGATCGAGGAGTTCGCGCCGAAAAGCATCGGCGCTGAGATGCTGGAGGTCGAAGCCTGATGGACGAGACCTTGGAAACCTTCGTGCCGTTGGTGTTGCGCCGCCGTGGCGTCCAGCGCGTCGCCGATGACGACCGGCACGTCCACGACGTCACGCTGCTCGACGGGCTGGCGCGCGCCTTCTACTGGCAGCACCTGCTGGACACCGGCGCAATGGCGAGCGGGTCCGCCATTGCACGGGCCGAGAAACTGCACCATTCGGTGGTCAACGAACTGCTGCGCCTGACGCTGCTCGCGCCGGACATCATCGAGCGGATGATGGCTGGGCGGCAGCCGCGCCGCCTGACCCTGATGTGGTTCCAGCGCAACCGCCTGCCCGTGGATTGGCAGGCCCAACGCCAGCTCATGGCGAGCTTTGAGGAGGATGCCCCGTGAGCCGCCGGCACCGAGGCCGGGCCACGGGCGACCCGGTGACGTATCAGACGCCACTGCCCGCCGGCGGCGTCCAACTGGAAACCTTCCTGCCCTGGACGCTGGTTCGCCGGGGGCTGAAGAAGCAGGTCATCACGCCGCTGGATGCGCCGCAGGCATTTCTGGATGAGGCACGGCGCGAGCGGCTGGTGCGGGAGGCGGATGAAGACAGCCCGCTGATGCGGGCCTTCGGGCTCGCATGCCACTGGCAGCGACTGCTTGACGAGGGGCGGTTCAATTCGATCACCGAGATCGCGGCGGCCGAAGGGATCGACCGGGGGCAGGCCAGCAAGATCGCGCAGTTGGCCCGTGTCGCTCCGGACATTGTGGAGGCGTGCGTAAGCGGGCGGGCCAAGGGCCTCACCCTGCAACGGCTGATCCGCCGTCCGGTGCCGACCGCGTGGGATGCCCAAAGGGCGCAGTACCGCCAGTTCCCCTGAACGGGTGACCTGACTTCGGTCGTCAGTCGTATCCCATTTTCAAGTCTTGCGCCTGCGCGGCCAATTCCGCCAGCGCACGCAAGCGCTCCGGGTCGATTCGCAGTCGTTGCTCATAGGCTTGGGCGCGCTGCCGCAGCGCCAGCACACGCTCATCGCTCGCCGCCTCGTCGGACGCGGCCCGGATCGCCTCCAGCACTTGCTGGTACTCGGCGTCTGAGCGGATCGGCATCACCTCTTCCACGGTTCTCATCGCTTCTCCTGATCGTTCGGTCTCATCCTGCGCCGGGACGCGCGGGCAGCCAAGTCTTCGGTGCGGACGGCGGTCGTCCTGGGCGATTTCTTGCGTCTCTTCAACCCTGGTTCCCGATTGGGCCAGTAACTGCCATCGGCAACCGACTGCGTGCAAACCCGCGCCAATGTTGAAGGTGACGCTGGGAACGCTCACGAGGCCGGCAGAGAAAAACGACAGACAGAGAGGCCGGAAGTGCGTCGGAGCGGGGCCGTTGGAGGACTGGCGCTCACGAGGACCATGCCGGAAACCGCGCCAACACTGGCGTTCCGGGCAGAAAAAAACCCAACCGAGAGTGGTTGGGTTTCTGGTAATTGGTGGTGCAGACGCGACCGGAATCCAACCCACTCTCTCAACGATTGAGCAATCCCGGGCAATCCTGCGGGTTGTTGTGGACGCAATGGCCTCGGCAATGAACGCCGGTCAGTCAGTGCAGGGCGGACTCTCACCTTGTGCGGTGCCGATTGACCGGTAGCGTCGCAGCCTACCATCGAGTGGTTAGCCCCAGCTATGACCGATGGCCCGCCAGCGCGTGTTGGTCAACGAGTTGGCCCGACATCCGCTGGCGTGCAGTTCACGAATTGAATCGAGTAGTCAACCGCCGGAATGACCCTGACGGAGAAGAAAATCGAGTCGAGCGACCTCGTTGCCGTTGGCTGTAATCTTCTGGCCATCGACCGTTTCGAGCGATTGCCCCTCTTTCAGGTTGATAGCCCGTCCGAACTTGTCTTCCAGCGCCGTCTTGCCGTCCTCGAATACATACAGGGTTCCACCGTCCTTGAGGAGGAACATTTTCTTGGCGCTGGCCGCTGCCGCGTCACCAGCGAACGATGGGGTTACGATGGCGCTCAGCACGGTGGCGGCGACAACAGCGGTAATCCTGGCTTTCATCTCTACACTCCTTTCAATCAAACGTGAAGGCATTTCTGTCAATGCCTTGTGCGACTGCACAGTATGTATTCTGCGAAGCCACCGCTGACGGGAAGATGAGACGGCCGTTACATATATGTCAGATTCCATTCGGGATGGGATCGGGATTAATCGTGTGCCAATCTCAATGCATTCCTGCTCACCGGGGCGGGGCGCGGACTCATCGCCACATCGGTGCAAGTGCTTATGGCGATGCCGACTGGGCGCCAAGTGCGGTATCGGTGTGAGGCGGCTCAGGTGCCGTGGTCGAGAGCATTCCAGGCCTCGATAGGGATCAGGTGTCCAACGTCGGGTGGCAACCGATACGACAGACCCAGCGATCTGGGAGTGCAACCAGCACCCACCACGGCACGCGCGACGATCCTCGTGTTCAGACAAGACGGACGCCGCGCAAACGCAGCGCATTGCCGATCACCGATGCGGAGCTGAAACTCATCGCCAGGGCGGCGATCAACGGTGAAAGCAGCCAACCGGTGAGCGGATACAGCACGCCGGCCGCAATGGGAATGCCCAGTGCGTTGTAGAGAAAGGCGAACATCAGGTTCTGCTTCATGTTGCGGACCGTGGCCACTGACAAGGCGCGCGCCACCGCAATACCGCGCAGGTCACCCTTGACGAGCGTGATCTGTGCGCTGTTCATCGCCACGTCGGTGCCGGTGCCCATGGCGATACCGACGTCGGCCTTTGCCAAGGCCGGGGCATCATTGATGCCGTCACCAGCCATCGCAACGATACGCCCCTCGCGCTGCAGCCGCTCCACCAGTTGCAGTTTGTCGGCGGGCTTGACCTCGCCATGCACCTCATCGATGCCCAAGCGCGCCGCCACGGCCTTGGCCGTGGTCAGACCGTCGCCCGTGGCCATGACGACGCGCAAGCCCTCCGCGCGCAACGACGCCAGCGCTTGCGGTGTGGTCTTCTTCACCGGGTCGGCGACGGCCAGGACTGCGGCGAGCACGCCATCGACGGCCAGATGCATCACGCTGGCACCCTCACCGCGCAGCGCCTCCGCCCGCTCGGCCAATGGCCGCACGTCCACACCGAGCTGTTCCATCAGCGCGGTGTTGCCCAGTGCCACGGCATGTCCATCGACGCGCCCGCGCACGCCGATGCCTGAGTGCGAGTCGAACTCCTCGGCGCGTGAGAGCACCAGGCCCTGCTCGCGCGCGGCCGTGACGATGGCTTCCGCCAGCGGGTGCTCGCTGCCCTGGTCGAGGCTGGCAGCCAGTCGCAAGGCTTCGCCGGCGGTGAAGCCTTCGGCTGCGATCGTCGTCTGATAGCGCGGCCGGCCCTCGGTCAATGTGCCGGTCTTGTCGACGATCAGGGTATCGACCTGGCGCATTTTCTCGATCGCGGCGGCATCGCGAAACAGCACCCCCTGCGTAGCCCCTCGCCCGGTCGCCACCATGATCGACATGGGCGTGGCCAAGCCCAGCGCGCAGGGGCAGGCGATGATCAGCACAGCCACGGCGTTGATGAGGCCAAAAACCCAACGCGGTTCCGGCCCGAACAGGCCCCAGGCAAAAAAGGTCAGCACGGCGATGGACACCGTCGCGACCACGAAATAGCCCGCCACGACATCGGCCATGCGCTGCATCGGCGCCTTGGACCGCTGCGCCTGCGCCACCATCTGCACAATCTGGGACAGCATGGTCGCCGAGCCGACACGTTCGGCGACCATGACGAGCGCGCCACTGGTATTGAGCGTCGCACCGATGACCTTGTCGCCCACCCGCTTGGTCACGGGCAGGGACTCCCCCGTCAGCATCGATTCGTCGACAGCGCTGCTGCCCTCGATTACCGTACCATCTACCGGAACCTTTTCGCCGGGTCGAATGCGCAGCCGATCGCCGACATGGATGTGCGTCAGGGGCACGTCCTCTTCCGTGCCATCGTCGCGAAGGCGCCGGGCGGTCTTGGGGGCCAGTCCGAGCAAGGACTTGATGGCGGCCGAGGTCTGCGAACGCGCCTTGAGTTCCAGTACCTGCCCCAGCAGGGTCAGGGAAATGATCACCGCCGCCGCCTCGAAGTACACCGCGACCCGTCCCATGGACACGAACGAGTCCGGGAACAGTTGTGGGGCCACGGTCGCCGCCACGCTGTAGACGAACGCCGCCCCGGTGCCCAGCGCGATCAGGGTCCACATGTTCGGGCTGCGATGGACCACGGACTGCCAGCCGCGCACGAAGAACGGCCGACCCGCCCACAGGACGATGGGCAGGGACAGAACGAGTTCGATCCAGGTCTGTGTGCGCGCCTCGAACCAATGCAACTGGTGGCCGAACATGGCAAGCACAGTGACCATGACGGTCAGCGGCAGGGTGTACCAGAAGCGGCGCTGGAAATCGCGCAGCTCGGGACTCTCTTCTCCTTCGAGATCCGGCAGCACCGGCTCCAGCGCCATGCCGCACTTCGGACAATAGCCGGGGTGATCCTGCCGGATCTCGGGGTGCATGGGGCAGGTGTAGATCGTGCCTGCCGCCAGCGCCGGCGCTTCGACAGACGAAGGCTCATGGCCGCTGTAGGCATAGCGCGCCGGCTCGGCGACGAACTTCGCCCGGCACTTGGCGCTGCAGAAGTAAAAGAGTCGGCCTGCGTGCTCGACGTGGTGCTCGGACTGCGCGGTCACGTCCATGCCGCAGACAGGGTCCTTCAGACCTTCGGCCCGCTGCAGTGCGCTCGGGTGGTCGTGGGCGTGTTGGCGGTGTTCGTGGTCTGATCGCAGGTCCATGACTTTACGCCTCCCTGTTGGCGGGTTTGTCGGGCGGCGCACCATGCCCGCCATCGCCACCGTGGCCATGCAGCAGGTGCATCAGCGGGCACGCCAGCAGCAACAGGTACACCCAATTGCCTGCGACATGGATCCAGTGCTCGCGCAGCAGATAGAAGCCGCCGATGAGGGCAACCATCAGCAACGCGGTCCTCATGCGCCGATTCAGGCCGGACTGGCCGCGCGTGTCGTGGAGGTGTTCTTGGTCAGTCGTGTTCATCGCGGTGTTCCCTTCATCGAGGATCGGCGCGGTCGGCGCCGGCCTCCTGTTCCAGGTTGCAAGACCGCTGCTGCGCCTCATGGATCCAATCGGCACACGGTCAGTGCATGGTTTCTTCACGGATAAGAACCAAAAACTTGCGCTGCTCCGTCTTTCCCAACCAGCAAGACTTTGTAGGCATCACGGCGTCCTCCGTAGGCGACACCATCCATGCCGGGTGAACCAATGGGCATGCCCGGCACCGCCAAGCCCAGGGCTTGGGGCTTTTCCTTGAGCAGCCGCTGGATGTCCGTTGCGGGTACGTGGCCTTCGATCACATAGCCCTGGATCAGGGCCGTATGGCAGGAACCGAATTTCTGCGGCATCCCGAGGCGAGTGCGGGCTGCGCTGTTGCCCTGGTCGACGGCACTCACGCGGAATCCGCTTTTCTCCAGGTGGGCAATCCAGTCCTTGCAACACCCACAGTTCGGGTCCTTCCACACCTGCACGGCAAGCGTCTGCGGTGCGGCGGCTGGTGCCAGGGAGGGAAGACTCAGCGCAAGCACCGCCAGCAGCAGCCTGCGCCGCCGGGGGAACGGTTGATCAACGGTTTGGTGCATGACAAGGACCCCCGGTGACGCTGCTTATTCGACGACGATCTTGCCCACCATGCCCGCTTCCATATGGCCGGGGATGAGGCAGGCGAAGTCCACCGTACCGGGCTGATCGAACTGCCAAACCAGCCCGCCGCGCTGGCCAGGCTGGAGCGTCACCATGTTCGGCTCGGCATGCTGCATCTGGGGCATCTTGCGCATCATCTCGGCGTGCGCCTTGAGTTCCTTCATTGAGCCGATCACCATTTCGTGCGGCACCTTGCCCGTGTTCTTGACGAAAAAGCGGATGGTCTCGCCCTTCTTGACCGCGATGTTCGCCGGCGTGAACCGCATCGAGTCGTCCATGACCACCTCGATGGTGCGGTCGACCTTGGCGGGATCGCCTGGTTTGCCGACGTTGGAGTGTGATGCGCCACCGTGCATCGAACCGTGCATGCCTTGCATGTCGTGCCCGGCCATGCCATGGCCGCCCTGATGATTGCCGGCGGCCAGCGCCAACACAGGCAACGCGCTCAGCGCCAAAACGCTCAAGGTTTTCTTCATCATCGGTTTCTCCTTAGGGTTGGTGAATAAGATCGGAGTTGCGCGTGGCGGCTTCTAGAACCACAGCCGCACACCCGCCACATAACGCGTTTCCCGGGTACGCTGTCCTTCGGCGCGCGCAAAATCGGCGGTCTGTCCGAACTTGCCAGCCCATTCTACGCCGACGTAGGGCGCGAACTGGCGCGAGAACTCGTAACGCAGGCGCAGGCCTGCCGCCGCATCGGCCAGCCCACTTCCCAGGCCACGCGCTTCATCGCGCTGGCGATACAGATTGACTTCCATGCGGGGCTGCAGAATCAGGCGCTGGGTGAGCAGGAGTTCGTACTCGCCCGACAGGCGCAGTGCCGCGCGTCCCGAGCTGCCGACGTAGGCGGTGGCATCGACATTGAACCAGTACGGCGCGAGTCCCTGGATGCCGAAAGCGAGCCAGGTCCGGTCAGGCCCCGTGCCGCTGTCCTGCCGCACCCCGAGTTGGGTGTCCCAGTACGAGGCGATCGCATGGCCCCACAGGACCTCCGTGCGTGCCTCCTCCAATTTGCCTTTGGCGACGTCACCTTCAGCCTTGAGGACCAGGCGGTCGTAGGTGCTGCCGAACCAGGCTTGCGCGTCATAGGCGGTGGCGTTGCCGTCCTTCGTGTCGACGCGCTCCAGGCGATCGAGGAGCACGCTGCCGAACGCATGTTCATCGGACAGCCGAAGTTGCCGTGGCCCGGGGAGTACGTAAGGGCCCGACTCCAAAGTCAAGCCATTGGAATACGCGTGCGGATCGCGGGCATCGGCGGGTGCGGGGCCGCCCTGCATGTTCATGCTGCCGTGGTCCATGGTGGCGCTCGCCGGCGATTCGGCTCGCGTTGGGGCTGGAGCCGTGCCCGGGTGCCCGGCATGGCCGCCGCCTTCCACCGTTGTTTGCGCCCAGACGGGTGCCGCACCGAGCAACACCAGCGCCGCAGTGAAGAGAGAACAGGGTTTCATGGCGAATCTTCTTTTGATCAGTTTCATGACACGACCACCACGCGGAACATGCCCATGTCCATGTGCAACATCAGGTGGCAGTGCCAGGCCCAGCGACCCAGGGCGTCGGCGGTCACGAGGAAGCTGACGCGCTGCGCGGGTTGAACCGGGACGGTGTGGCGACGCACCAGGAACTGCCCGTCGGGCGTTTCCACCTCGCTCCACATCCCGTGCAAATGCATCGGGTGCGTCATCATCGTGTCGTTGTGCAGGATGACGCGCACCCGCTCGCCGTACTTCAGGTGCACCGGCGTGCTCTTGCCGAACTCGAGGCCGTCGAGCGACCAGGTATAGCGCTCCATGTTGCCGGTGAGGTGCAGCTCGATCTCGCGCTCGGCCCCGCGTGGGTCGAGAGGACCGCCGATCGTCCTGAGATCCGCCAGCGTCAGCACGCGCCGGCCGTTGTTGCGCAGGCCAATGCCCGGATCGTCAAGATTGGTGCGCGGCATGTCCACCCGCATATCCGTGCTTGGGCCGTATTCCGTGCGTGCGTGACGGACCGTGGCGCTGGGCTTGGCCATCGCGCCGCCGGTCATGCCATGCATCGCGTGCTGGCCGTGATCCATGGCCATCGCGCCATGGTTCATGCCGGACATGTCGTGCTTCATGCCCGGCATGTCGTGGCCCATCGCCGCGTGGTCCATCGCGCCCATCATGTCGGCCATGGTGAGCCATTCGACGGGATCGAGCGCAGGCACGGCGGCGCTCAAGCCCTCGCGCACCGCGAGCGTGCCGCGGGCGAAGCCGGTTCGATCCATCGATTGCGCGAAGATCGTGTAGGCGTCCTCTCGGGGCGTGACGATCACGTCGTAGGTCTCGCCCGGCCCGAAGCGGAACTCATCGACGGTCACGGGCTCGACGTTCTGCCCGTCGCTTTGCACCACCGTCATCTTGAGCCCCGGGATGCGCACGTCGTAGAAGGTGTTGGCCGCGCCGTTGATGAACCGCAGACGCACGCGCTCGCCCGGCCGGAACAGGCCAGTCCAATTGCCGGCAGGGGTGACGCCGTTCATCAGGTAGGTCAATGTCGCCCCCGAGAGATCGGCCAGGTCGGTCGGGTTCATCCGCATGTGGTTCCACATCGCACGTTTGTCCAGTGCGCGGGAGAGCCCCATGTCGGCCACGTCACGGAAAAAATCGATCGCCGTCGGCTGATTGAAGTTGTAGTAGTCGCTTTGCGCCTTGAGCTTGGCGAGCACCCGCATGGGGTCTTCGTCGGTCCAGTCGGACAGCTGCACCACGTAGTCCCGGTCGGCGCGGATAGGGTCTGCCTCACGCGGCTCGACGATCAACGCCCCGTACATGCCGGTCTGCTCCTGCATGCCGGAGTGCGAGTGATACCAGTAGGTGCCGGTTTGTTCGAGACGGAACTGGTAGGTGAAGGTTTCGCCCGGGGGGATGCCCTGAAAACTGATGCCGGGCACCCCGTCCATCTGGTAGGGCAGGATGATCCCGTGCCAGTGGATCGACGTGGCTTCGCGCAGGCGGTTGGTGACGCGGATGGTGACCGTGTCGCCTTCCCGAAGTTTGAGCGTCGGCGCCGGGATGGAGCCGTTGATGGTGGTCGCCATCCTTGGTGTGCCGGTGAAGTTGACCGGCGATTCGGCGACCACCAGGTCAATATTCGTGCCGCTGAGCACGGGCGCTGCACCCGTGCGCGTGTCGGACAGCCCCTGCGCCGCAGCACGCAGCCAGGGTGACAGGCCGACCATCACGCCGCCAGCGACCAAGCCGCGCACGAAACGCCGCCGAGCGGGCACCAACGGCAACGGTGAATGAAACGGTCTCAAGGGTGGCATGGGCTCCTCGCAATGAATTGCTGATTTCGTGGATGACATGCTAGAGGGCCACCCCTGTTAGGAAGCTGTCTGTCAGATTACATTTTTGTTATCATCGTGTCAGGTGCGCCCAAAATCGTCACACTAGCGGCTATTCGATATGGCGGAGCACCCTCATGAAAATACTGATCGTTGAAGATGAGCCCAAAACGGGCGAGTACCTGCGTCAAGGCTTGAGCGAAGCGGGTTTCGTGGTTGATCTGGCGCAGGACGGCACGGATGGCCTGCACCTGGCCTTGCAGGGCGAATACGACCTGGTGATTTTGGATGTGATGTTGCCCGGCCTCGACGGCTGGCAGGTACTCCAGTCCTTGCGCCGTCGCGGCCTGCAGATGCCAGTGCTGTTCCTGACTGCACGCGATCAGGTGGAAGACCGCGTCAAAGGCCTTGAGCTCGGAGCGGACGACTATCTGGTCAAGCCTTTCTCCTTTGCCGAATTGCTGGCCCGCGTGCGCACGATCCTGCGCCGGGGGCGCAGTGGCAACGAGAGCACCGTGCTGCGCGTGGCCGACCTCGAACTGGACCTGCTGCGCCGACGCGTGTCACGCGGCGGCCGGCGGATCAGTCTGACTGCCAAAGAGTTCGGCTTGCTGGAACTGCTGATGCGCCGTCATGGCGAGGTCCTGCCCCGCTCGCTGATCGCCTCGCAGGTCTGGGACATGAATTTCGACAGCGACACCAATGTGATCGAGGTGGCCATCCGGCGCTTGCGCGCGAAGATTGATGAGGGGCATGAGGTCAAGCTGATCCACACCGTACGTGGCATGGGTTACGTATTGGAAGCGCCGGAGGAGCACTGAATGTTTCGCTCCCTGTCACTGACGACCCGGCTCACCCTCTTCTTTACGTTGGCGGCTGCGGCTGTGGTGTTTGGATTGGCCTTGTTGGTCATCGCTGCATCCGAGCGGCATTTCATCGAACTGGATCACATGGCGCTGCAGGACAAGCAGCACCTGATCGAGAATATTTTGGCGCGATCCAATTCGGCCGAGGACGCCAAGTGGCTGCTGCGTGAGGCATTGAGCCACCATCACGGGCTGTACGTCAGCGTCCATGATTCGAAAGGTGAAACGCTCTTCCAGTCCGAAGGATTTCGTCTCCCGCGCGAACTGTCACCGGCGGATGAAGGCAACGGCGAGGACGCGCTGATCCATTGGGCCGACGAAGGGCAGGCGTTTCGCGGGATGCTTGTCCGGGTTATTCCAGCCTATGACGCAACGACGCGGCTGGACATCCTCGTTGCCATGGACACGGCGCATCACACACGGTTCATGCTGGAGTTGCGGCGCACCCTGATGACCTATGCCGTCGTGACGATCGTCATCTGTGGCGTGCTCGGCTGGTTTGCCGCGTACAAGGGGCTGGCGCCATTGCGTGCCATGAAATCCAGAGCCACCACGCTCACGAGCCAGCGGCTGCACCAGCGCATGCCCGTCGAGGCGGTACCCATCGAAATGGCCGATCTGGCTCACGAACTCAACAAGATGCTGGACCGGCTGGAAGACGCGTTCACGCGACTGTCGGAGTTCTCGTCGAATCTGGCGCATGAGCTGCGCACCCCCCTGAGCAACCTGCTGACCCAGACCCAGGTCGCGTTGGCTACCCGGCGGGATGCCGATACCTACCGGGAGATCCTGGCTTCCAATGCCGAGGAACTGCAGTGTCTGGGCCGCATGGTGTCCGATATGCTGTTCCTGGCCAAGGCCGAACGCGGGATGATGCTGCCGAACCGGGAACGTTTCTCGGCAGCCGAGGAAACGCACGCCCTGATCGAGTTCTATGAGGCGGTCGCCGAGGAGAAGGGCGTCAGACTGGCTCAGCGTGGTGAGGGCGAGATCGTCGGTGATCGCTTGATGTTCCGCCGTGCCCTGAGCAATCTGCTTTCGAACGCGCTGCGCCACACCCCGCCACATGGCGAGGTCACGATCGAGATCAGCCAGTCTTCCCAAGCCACCCGGGTGAGCGTCGAGAACACCGGCGAGGACATCGACCCGAGGGTACTGCCGCGCCTGTTCGATCGGTTTTACCGTGCTGACCCATCGCGGTCACATCCGGAAACCGACGGCGCAGGGCTGGGATTGGCGATTACCCGCGCCATTATGCAAACCCATGGAGGATCGATCAGCGTGACGTCCGCGCAGGGCAGGACCCGGTTCTGCCTGGAGTTCCCAGGCGGAACCTGATGAGGTGAAGCAGTTGGGGCGAGCCAGCCCAAGTGCCTTTGGTCTGTGCGCTTTCGCAGAGGCAATGGCCCCGATCGCTGTTGAACCGACCGGGCTGACGGCTCCCGATCACGGATCAGCGTGAACGCTACGAAGAGTTTGAGAGAACTCGAGGGCGTGATCATGCGCCGGGGCCCGGTGCCATGGAGCGGCTTTGCCGTCATGTACCGAGGTGGCCTTGCTCTTGGCGATCCACGTCCTGACCGAGATCATGACTCGGACATGCGCTTTGCAACCACCTGCGCGCGAAAACCTCGGCCGGCTCCGGACGGGCGAAGTAATACCCCTGTGCTTCGTCGCAACCCAATGCCAGCAAGTGTTCCGCCTGCGCTGCCTCTTCCACACCTTCGGCCAGGGTCTTGAGGCCGAGGCTCTTCGCCATGGCAACGATGGCGGACACAATGGCGAGATCGTTGCGATCGGTCAGCATGTCCCGCACGAACGAGATGTCGATCTTCAGTTTATGAACGGGAAATCGCTTGAGGTAAGCCAGTGAGGAATACCCGGTGCCGAAATCATCGATGGACAGCGCAAACCCGGCCGAGGTCAGGGCGCGCGTGACCCTCCATCACCGAGATCGCGGCAGCCGAGAGCATTGACCGGGGGCATGCAAGTCGGATCGCGCAACTGACCCGGCTTGCACCTGACATCGTCGAGGCGTGCGTGGTGGAAAAGGCAGTCGGGCTTGTGCTGGAGCGCCTGATCCGGCGAGCCTTGCCATTGGATTGGGCAGCGCAGCGTGAAATTCCAGGGCGGGAATTCAGTCGTTGATATTGCCGGGGCGGCATGTCCCGCGCTCGCTGCTTCAGGCACCGAGGCGCAGGATGCGCCGCGCACCGTTCAATACCAGCAGCGCGATGAGCGAGCCAATCACCAAATCGGGGTAACGCGATCCTGTCCAGGCGACCAACGCCCCGGCCGCGATCACCCCCAGGTTTGCCAGCACGTCGTTCGTGGAGAAGATCCAGCTTGCCTTCATGTGAGCGCCGCCTTTTCGATGACTGGAGATCAAGACAAGGCAGGTAACGTTTGCAATGAGCGCAACGAGCGCGATCCCCATCATGAGCGGTGGCTCGGGCTCGCTACCAAAGACGAAGCGGCGCAGCACCTCGGACATTGCGCCGAGCGCGAGCAACAGTTGCAGCCAGCCTGACAACCGCGCCGCCTTCAGCTGGTGCCCGGTATGACGGCCGACGGCGTAGAGCGCGAGCCCGTAGACGGCGGCATCCGCGAACATGTCCAGTGAGTCAGCCATGAGCCCCGTGGACTGCGCAATCCACCCGGTCGTCACTTCGACGACAAACATGGCGGCGTTGATGGCAAGCAACCATTTGAGAGCGCGAGACTCTTGCTCGGAGGACGGCTGGCTGTCGCTTTGCCCATCGACAGTGTGCGGGCCATTCGATTCAGTTGACGCAATGAGACGGGCGCCCAAGCCGAGACTTTCAAGCTTGCTTGCAATGGGTTCGACGGGGCCGTCGTGAAAAACACGCAACTCGCGCTTGCCAAGATCGAACTCGAGTGCGGCCAGCCCGCTCGTATTCTCGAGCGCGAGCCGGATCATGCGCTCCTCCGAAGGGCAGTCCATCTTCGGCACCGAGAACAGACTCATCCTTCCCGTCCCGGTCGGCGTGGCACCCGTCATGGACTCCGCCTTCCGCTCGGACGCACATCCGCAGGATTTCTGGCATTCATCAGTCATAGTCATTGGTCCTTGATTCTTCTCGTTCCTGATCCGGCGAGGCTCTTGCAGAAACCAGCAAGCATCCGGAGGGTATTTTGAGATTTAACACTCTATAGCTACTATAGAGTCAAGTCGATGATAAAAAGGGGTTGCAGCTATGCAGATCGGAGCGCTTGCCCGGCAAACCGGGTGTCCGATTCAAACGATTCGCTTTTATGAGCAGGAAGGACTCCTGCCGCCCCCGTCCCGGAGCGCGGGCAATTTCCGCTTATATGGCGACGCGCACGTCGAACGCTTGCTTTTCATTCGCCGCTGTCGTTCGCTGGACATGACGCTCGACGAGATTCGTGTGCTGTTGCGCCTCAAGAACGTGCCAACCCAAGATTGCAGTGAGGTCAACCGTGTTCTTGAGGCACACATCGAGCAGGTCGCGGTGCGTATCCAGGAACTGAGCGCACTTGAGCAGCAGCTCAGATCCTTGAGGGAAATGTGTTCCGAAGGCAGAAGCGCCGAACAGTGCGGCATCCTGTGCGAACTGTCTCAACCAGTATCTGCCGCCGAGCTCGCCGTACCTTGATGCAAGATGAGGTGAGCAGTGCAGATTCGGTAACCAACGGCCGACCAATTCACAATCGCAACCCGGAAGCCGGAAACCCGCGCCAGTGCTGGCTCTGGCTCGGTGAACGCTCACGAGCCCAGCAGAGAAAAACGGCAGCAGAGAGGCGAGAAGTACTCCGAAACGGCGTCGTTTGGCGGTGCAGCGCTCACGAGGCAACGGGCCGGAACCGCGCCAACACTGGCGCTCAGGGCAAAAAAATCCCAACCGATAAGGGTTGGGATTTCACATTATGGTGGAGCCGGCGGGAATCGAACCCGCGTCCGCAAGCCCTCTACAGGCAGATCTACATACTTAGCCCGGCTATTTGGATTTAACCCCTGACTTAGCCGCCCGGCAGGCCGGACAGGGGCGAGTTACCTTACCTTTAGCTGCCGAACCAAGTAACCCGGTTCTGCTCGCGATTCTCTGTAAATGACACTGCAGCGGCTCAGCTTACGCTAAGACCACCCGGCCCAGAGACCTGCCGGTGCAGCGCCCGCCGGGATTAAGCGGCGAGAGCGAAACGCTCGTCGTTGGCGTTTGTTTGTTTCCAGATGGATTTACGAGGTGACTGGTCCTCGGTATGCACTGCGCTGCTTCGCGACCCACGTCGAAGCCAGGTCGGCCCCAAGTGCCCGTTGAGACAGCTCAGGTAGCGCTCAGTTCGCGCTTCGGTCGACAGTCTATCCCATGTGTTGCGCAGATGAACAGCGATTTTTCGCTCAGCGCTCGCGTACCGTGCTCATCAGGTAGTTGACGTCGGTGTTACGGCCCAGCGAGTAAGTCTGGGTGAAGGGGTTGTAGTGCATGCCGATCAATTCGTGCGGCACTAAACCAGCAGAACGTGCGTGGCGCGAAAGTTCGGACGGTTTGATGAATTTGGCGTAATCATGGGTGCCGCGGGGCAGCAGTCTGAGGATGTATTCGGCGCCAATGATCGCGAACAGGTAGGACTTGGGGTTGCGGTTTATCGTCGAAAAAAACACCTGGCCGCCTGGTTTGACCAGGCGTGCGCAGGCGGCCACCGTGCTGGCCGGATCGGGAACGTGTTCGAGCATTTCCATGCAGGTGACCACGTCGAAGCGGGCCGGATGCGCGTTGGCAAAGTCTTCTGCGCTGGCATGGTGGTAGTCGACTTGGAGGCCGCTTTCGAACAGATGCAGTCGGGCGACGCCGAGCGCTTTTTCTGACAGGTCGATCCCGGTGACCCGCGCGCCGCGCGCGGCCATGCTCTCAGACAGAATGCCGCCGCCGCAGCCCACGTCGAGCACCTCTTTGTCGGCCAGCTTGGCGTGCTGGTCGATCCAGTCCAGTCGCAGGGGGTTGATTTGATGCAGCGGTTTGAATTCGGATTCCGGGTCCCACCAGCGATGCGCGAGGTCGCTGAATTTTTGCAATTCGATTGGGTCGGAGTTCGGGTTCATCGGCTGTGTCTCGGGCAGCATGCAGGGCAGGGCGGATGGTACCGGAATTCGACCGGGTGGTCGCTCTGCCGTTCGCTTGTCGGAAAAGAAAAAGCCCCGCCGGGGCAGGGCTTTTCATGATGGTATCGGCGATTACTTGGTGCCGATCACTTCCACTTCCACGCGGCGGTCGGGCTGCAGGCAGCTGATCAGGGCAGCGCGGTTCTTGACACCGTCGCACTTGTTGCCGGTGACCGGCTGACGTTCACCTTTGCCTTCGGTGTAGATGCGGTTGGCTTCGATGCCTTTTTCGACCAGATACGCCTTGACGGCTGCCGCACGGCGTTCGGACAGGCGCTGGTTGTAGGCATCCGAGCCAATGCGGTCGGTGTGGCCGACAGCCAGGATGACTTCCAGCTTCAGTTCCTTGGCCTGAGCGGCCAGCTCGTCCAGGCGGGCCTTGCCTTCCGGCTTGAGGACGGCCTTGTCGAAGTCGAACAGGGTGTCGGCGGACAGCTTGACTTTCTCAGCGGTGGGGCGAGGTACCGGGGCGGCCGCCGGTGCCGGTGCCGGAGCGGGCGCGGTGCACTTGTCTTTGGGGACGATGTCGCTATCGCACTCGCAGCCGGCAGGGAACTCGCCCGCCATGGCCGAGGCGGCAGCAGCAGGGCTCCAGTAGCCGGTGCGCCAGCATAGGCCGGTTCCGCTACGCACGACCACGTTGCGGGCGTCGATGACGTAGGGAACTTCGCCTTTGCCGTCGACGACCACGTCTTTGGTCTGGGCAAATGCAGCGGGGGCGGAAAAGCCAGCCGCAACGACGGCGGCGAGCATCAGCATCTTGGTTTGTTTGATCATTTTTGTTCCTCGTCGAAGGGCAGGGATTGAATGAACCCGAACGGTATTGTGGCGCTTTCGGGGGCTTGTGGCGATAGCCAAACGCCGACTGGCGGGCTATCCCGTTCAACTGACAAGCTTAGTGTGCCACATGGCGATTAGTCGGAGCAATTCGCTGTCGCGCGTGTGCAACAGGCATTTGCCGCCGTCGATCTTGAGTTCGCCGTCGACCCAGACATGGGTCACATGCTCGCGTCCGGCAACATAGACTAGATGCGAAACCGGGTCAAAGCAGGGCAGTGTTTCGGGTGTGCCCAGGCGCACGGCACACAGGTCGGCGAGCTTGCCGGGTTCGATCGACCCGATGCGCTCGGCTAGGCCCAGTGCCGCGGCGCCGTTGAGGGTGGCCATGCGCAAGGCGGTGTGTGCCGGCACCGCGCTGGCATCGCCGGTGGCAGCCTTGGCCAGCAAGGCGGCGTGGCGCATTTCGGTGAACATGTCGAGGCGGTTGTTGCTGGCCGCGCCATCGGTGCCCAGGCCGACGTTGATGCCGCGCTTGAGCAGGGTGTCGACCGGGGCGATGCCGCTGGCGAGTTTCATGTTGGAGGTGGGGCAGTGGGCGATGCTGCAGCCGTGGCGGGCGAGCAGATCGATGTCGGTGGCGTCCAAGTGCACCGCATGCACGCCGATGAAGTTGGTGCCGGGCAGCCCCAGGCGTTCCAGTCTGGTGAGCGGGCGGGTGCCGTGCTGCGTCAGTGAGTCGCCGATTTCCTGTGCGGTTTCGTGGATATGGATGTGGATCGGCACTTCGATTTCCGCCGCCAGGCTGGCCACTCGCTGCAGGGCGTCGTCGGAAACCGTGTAGGGCGCATGGGGCGCCAGGGTAAAGCCGACGCGTGGATGGTCGCGCCAGCGGTCGCGCACGGCAAGCCCTTTGCGCAGGCAGTCGTCGGCGCCGGTGGCGTAAGGCGTGGGGAAGTCGAGCACGACCACGCCGAGGACGGCCCGCATGCCGGCCTGGTCGAAGGCGTCGGCGGCGGCATCGGGATAGAAATACATGTCGTTGCAGGTGGTGGTGCCGCCGCGCAGCATTTCGGCGGCCGCCAGCAGTGTGCCGTCGCGCACGAAGGCGGCCGAAACATGCCGGCTTTCGGCCGGCCAGATCGCTTCCTGCAGCCAACGCATCAGCGGCAAATCGTCGGCAATGCCGCGCATCAGGCTCATGGCCGCGTGGGTGTGCAAATTGACAAAGCCGGGGCACAGCAGATGCTCGGGTAAAGACACGATGCTGGCTGCGGGGTAACGTTGGCGGGCCTGGTCGCGCGGCAGCAGGGCGAGGATTTTGTTGCCGCGCAATACGACGGTATGTGCCTCAAGCGTCACGCCGGCCGGCTCCACCGGCACGATCCAACGGGCTTCGATCAGCAAGTCTGCCGTGTTTTCCATCATGCTTGGGCTCTCCATCCAGTTCGGTGAGGCGGCCAGTTCATTCAATGGCCGGAAAAATTAGGTCTATGCGCCGACAGCTTACTTTGTGGCTGAGGTAGAACGCCATCTTCGAGGCGGCCGACCGCTCCGTCTGTGCCGGGCGAGGCCGATGCAATCGCACAGCGGTCCAGGCTAGTCGGCATGGTAAGATTTGTGGCTTTTGATCATGCGGATAATCCCGCTGCCGCGACATGACCCAGTTCGCCAAGGAAACCCTGCCGATCAGTCTGGAAGAGGAAATGCGCCATGCTTACCTGGATTACGCCATGAGCGTGATCGTGGGGCGGGCGCTGCCGGATGCGCGTGACGGCCTAAAGCCGGTGCATCGCCGGGTGTTGTATGCGATGCACGAGTTGTCCAACGACTGGAATCGTCCCTACAAGAAATCGGCACGCATCGTTGGCGATGTGATCGGTAAGTACCATCCGCACGGCGATTCCGCGGTGTATGACACCATCGTGCGCATGGCGCAGGATTTCTCGCTGCGCTACATGCTGATCGACGGTCAGGGCAACTTCGGTTCGGTCGATGGCGACAATGCCGCGGCGATGCGTTACACCGAAATCCGCATGGCGCGCATCGGTCATGAATTGCTGGCCGATATCGACAAGGAGACGGTGGATTTCGGGCCAAACTACGATGGCTCCGAAAAAGAGCCGCTGATCCTGCCGGCGCGCATTCCCAATCTGCTCATCAACGGTTCGAGCGGCATTGCGGTGGGCATGGCCACCAACATTCCGCCGCACAACCTGGGCGAGGTGGTCGAAGCCTGCCTGAAGCTGCTCGAAGCGCCAGATACCGACATCGAGGCGTTGATCGAGATCATCAAGGCGCCGGATTTTCCCACTGCCGGCCTGATTTATGGCCTGGCGGGCGTGCATGAGGGCTACCGCACCGGCCGTGGCCGGGTGGTGATGCGTGCGCGCACCCACTTTGAAGATATCGGCAAAGGCGATCGGCAGGCCATCGTTGTCGATGAGCTGCCCTACCAGGTCAACAAGCGCACCCTGCTGGAGCGCATCGCCGAACTGGTCAACGACAAGAAAATCGAGGGCATCAGCGAAATCCGGGATGAGTCCGACAAATCCGGTATGCGCGTGGTGATCGAACTCAAACGCGGCGAGATGCCCGAGGTGGTGCTCAACAACCTGTTCAAGCATACCCAGCTGCAAGACAGCTTTGGTATGAACATGGTGGCCTTGGTCGACGGCCGCCCGCGTCTGTTGAACCTCAAGCAGATGCTGGTGTGTTTCCTGGAGCACCGCCGCGAGGTGGTCACCCGCCGCACTGTTTTTGAGCTGAAAAAAGCGCGTGAGCGCGGCCACATTCTGGAAGGCTTGGCGGTTGCCTTATCGAATGTGGATGAAATCATTGCCTTGATCAAGGCCGCGCCCACGCCGGCGGAGGCGCGCCGCGAGCTGATGGCGCGCACCTGGCGTTCGCCGCTGGTCGAGGAGATGCTCTCGCGCGCGATGGCCGACAGCTATCGCCCGGAAGGTTTGCTGCCGGAGTTTGGCCTGTCGGCGCGGGGCTATCGCCTGTCCGAGGTGCAAGCCCAGCGCATTCTGGAAATGCAATTGCAGCGCCTGACCAATATGGAGCAGGACAAGATCGTCGGCGAGTACCGCGAAGTGATGGCGCTGATTACCGATCTACTCGACATCCTGGCCCGGCCCGAGCGTATCACCGCGATCATTGCCGAAGAGCTGACTGCCATCCGCAGTCAGTTTGGCGATCCGCGCCGCTCCGAGATCGTCATGAGCACCGCGGAAATCAACATCGAGGACCTGATCACCCCGGAAGACATGGTGGTCACGCTCTCGCATGGTGGGTACTTCAAGCGCCAGCCGCTGGCCGACTATCGCGCGCAGCGCCGCGGTGGGCGCGGCAAGCAGGCTACCTCGATGAAGGACGAGGATTTCATCGATCGCTTGTTCGTGGCCAACACCCACGACTACGTGCTGTGCTTTTCCAGCCGCGGGCGGGTGTATTGGCTCAAGGTCTACGAGGTGCCGGAAGGTACGCGCAATTCGCGTGGCAAGCCGATCGTCAACCTCTTTCCGCTCGTCGAAGGCGAAAAGATCACCGCGGTGTTGCCGGTCAAGGAATTCGACGACAGTCATTTCGTGTTCATGGCCACGGCCGAAGGCACGGTCAAGAAAACCGCTCTGTCGGCTTTTGCCAACCCGCGCAAGGCCGGCATCATTGCCGCCAGTCTGGACGAGGGCGACCGGCTGATCGGCGTGGCGATCACCGACGGCCAGTGCGACGTGATGCTGTTTTCCGATGCCGGCAAGGCGGTGCGTTTTGCCGAGAGCGATGTGCGTCCGATGGGCCGTGAGGCGCGCGGGGTGCGCGGCATGACGTTGGAGGACGGGCAGCAGGTGATTGCCATGTTGGTGGCCAAGGGCGAGGAACAGTCGGTGCTGACCGCCACTGCAAACGGATATGGCAAACGCACCCCGGTGGGCGAATTCACCCGCCATGGACGCGGCACCAAAGGCATGATCGCCATCCAGACTTCGGAGCGTAACGGCAAGCTGGTGGCCGCCGTGCTGGTGGAACCTTCCGATGAAGTCATGCTGATTTCCACCGGCGGTGTGTTGATCCGCACCAGGGTGAGCGATATTCGCGAACTGGGTCGGGCCACGCAGGGTGTCACGCTGATCAATCTGGACGAGGGCACGTTTCTGGCCGGTCTGGAAAAAGTGGCCGAATCCGATAGCGATCCGCTCGACCAAGGCGACGCATCGCAAACACCACAAGGCGAGGCCGAATCATGAGTCGTGTATGGAACTTCAGCGCCGGTCCGGCCGCGCTGCCCGAAGAGGTGTTGCGCCAGGCCGCCGAAGAGATGCTCGATTGGCACGGTGCCGGCATGGGTGTGATGGAAATGAGCCATCGCGGCAAGGCGTTCATGTCCATTGCCGAAGCGGCCGCAGCCGATCTGCGCGAATTGCTCGCGGTTCCGGACAACTATCGGATTCTGTTCATGCAAGGCGGCGCAATTGCGCAAAACGCCATCATCCCTCTAAACCTGCTGGGCGAGCGCAAGGTGGCCGATTATGTAGTCACCGGCGCCTGGTCGCAGAAGTCGCAGAAAGAAGCGCGTAAATACGCCGAGGTCAATATTGCGGCCAGCTCCGAGGCCAGCGGCTTCGATAGGGTGCCGGCGCTGCAAGACTGGCAGTTGTCTGCCGATCCTGCGTATGTGTTTGTGTGCACCAATGAGACCATCGGCGGCGTGGAGTATCCGTTCGAACCGGATCTGGCGCGAATCGGCCGCGCCGAGGTGCCGCTGGTGGCCGATATGTCGTCGCACCTGCTGTCGCGTGTCATCGATGTTTCCCGGTATGGCGTGATCTTTGGCGGTGCGCAAAAGAACATCGGTCCGGCGGGCTTGACCCTGGTCATCGTGCGTGAAGACCTGCTGGGCCGTGCCTTGCCGCTATGTCCTTCGGCTTTCGACTACAAGACCGTGGCCGAGGCCGGTTCCATGTACAACACGCCGCCCACTTACGCGATCTACATTGCCGGCCTGGTGTTCCAGTGGATCAAGCGCCAGGGCGGGGTGGCGGCCATCGAGGCGCGTAACATTGCCAAAGCCCGTTTGCTCTACGATTATCTGGACGGTTCCGGTTTTTACGAAAACCGGGTCGACCCGGCTTGTCGCTCGCGCATGAACGTGTCGTTTTTTCTCAAGGACGAGTCGCTCAACGACGCCTTCCTGGAAGGCGCCCAGCAGGCGGGCTTGGCCCAGCTCAAAGGGCACAAATCGGTCGGCGGCATGCGTGCGTCAATCTATAACGCGATGCCGATCGAGGGCGTGGCCGCCCTGATCGACTACATGAAGACTTTTGCCGCGCGCTACGGCTGAGCTCCGGCAAACCATACCGAGACGAGCGGAAGATGAGCGACGAACTGCTGAACCTGCGTAACCAGATCGACCATCTGGACGAAGAAATCCTTGCCCGCTTGGCCGAGCGGGCACGTCATGCCCAGCGTATCGGGACGATCAAGCAAGGCAATCTTTACCGTCCCGAACGCGAGGCCCAAGTGCTGCGTCGGCTGGCCGAGGCCAATCCGGGGCCGCTGCCGAACGCTGCGGTGCAGACCATCTTCCGCGAAATCATGTCGGCCTGTTTGGCGCTCGAACAGCCGCTCAAGGTGGGTTATCTGGGGCCGGCCGGCACGTTCTCGGAAAGCGCTTCGCGCAAGCATTTTGGCAGCGCGCCCAATTTTTTGCCGCTGGCCACCATCGACGACGTGTTCCGCGCCGTGGAGGCGGGCAACGTCGATTACGGCGTGGTGCCGGTGGAAAATTCCACCGAAGGCGCGGTCGGCGGCACGCTCGATTTGCTGCTGGCCAATCCGCTGAAAATCTGCGGCGAGGTCAATCTGCGCATTCATCAGCAGCTTTTGTCCCGCGCCGATGGCATCGGTGCGGCCAAGCGCCTGTATTCGCATGCGCAGTCCTTGGCGCAATGTCATGAATGGCTCAACCGCAATTTGGCCCACTTGCCGCGGGTGCCGGTGGCCAGTAACGCCGAGGCAGCCCGTCTGGCGGCCGAAGATCCGGAGTCCTGCGCGATTGCCGGGGAGGCCGCGGCCGAGCTGTACGGGCTGAAGGTGTTGGCCGCGAACATCGAGGACGACCCCAACAACACCACCCGTTTTTTGGTGATCGCCCGCCATGATGCCGGTCCGTCCGGTCAAGACCGCACTTCGCTGGTGTGCTCGGCGCCCAATCGGCCCGGAGCGATGCATGCACTGCTGGAACCCTTTGCCCGCCACGGGGTGAGCATGACCAAGCTGCAATCGCGCCCGGCGCGTGCCGGGTTATGGGAATACGTGTTTTATATCGATATCGAGGGTCATCAGAGCGAGGCGCCAGTGGCTGCTGCGCTGCAAGAACTCAACGAGCGGGCGGCTTTCGTCAAGATTTTGGGCTCCTATCCGGTGGCCGCCATCTGAGGCACGCGCCGGACAGATCGCGCCGGCGCCAGAAAAAACAGGAGATTTCCGATGAGTGCAGCCAGTCAGGCACCCGAATATATTCGTGCCATCTCGCCTTATCAGCCGGGCAAACCGATTGCCGAGCTGGCCCGCGAAATGGGCCTGCCCGAGGCCGGCATCGTCAAACTTGCTTCCAATGAAAATCCGCTGGGTATGGCCCCGCGCGCGCGCGAAGCGGCAATGGCAGCACTGTCGGGCATCGAGCGTTACCCGGATGGTAACGGTTTTGCCCTGAAGGCGGCGTTGTCCCGCCGATTGAATGTTGCGCCCGAGCAAATCGTGCTGGGCAATGGTTCGAACGATGTGCTGGAACTGGCCGCGCGGACTTTTCTTGCGCCCGGGCGTTCGGCGGTGTTCTCGCAATACGCTTTTGCGGTCTATCCCTTGGCCATCAACGCAGTCGGTGCGCGCGGCATCCAGGTGACGGCGAAGGATTATGGCCACGATCTGGATGCCATGGCCTCGGCCATCGAGGCGGACACACGGATCGTGTTCATTGCCAATCCCAACAATCCGACCGGCACCTTTTTGTTCGGGGCGGCGCTCGAAGCCTTCCTGCAACGGGTGCCGCAAGACGTATTGGTGGTGCTCGACGAAGCCTATACCGAGTATCTGAACGCCACGCAGCGCTACGACAGCATCCCGTGGTTGTCGCGGTTTTCCAATCTGCTGATTTCGCGGACCTTTTCCAAGGCTTATGGCTTGGCAGGGCTGCGGGTGGGTTATGGGATTGCTCATCCCGAGGTGGCCGATCTGATGAACCGGGTCCGTCAGCCGTTCAATGTGTCCAGTGTGGCGCTGGCCGCGGCCGAAGCGGCACTTCTGGATGAGGAATTCCTTGCGCAGAGCGCGCGGATGAACGAGCGCGGCATGGCGCAGATCACCGAGGCGCTGGCCGAACTCGGGCTGGAGTGGATTCCTTCTGCCGGCAATTTCGTCACTTTCAGGGTGGGGGATGCGGCCGCAGTCAATGCCAGTCTGCTGCGCCAGGGTGTGATCGTGCGCCCGATCGCCAGCTACGGCCTGCCTGAATGGCTGCGGGTGTCGATCGGCTTGCCGGAAGAAAACGCCCGTTTCATCGCCGCGTTGAAACAGGCCCTGGGCTGAGCGGGAGCGGACCGATGAGGCGGATCGGCAAGCTGGTGGTATGCGGAGTCGGCCTGATTGGCGGCTCTTTTGCGCTTGCGCTGCGGCGCGCCGGCATGGTCGAGCGGGTGGTCGGCATCGGACGCAGTCCCGCTTCGCTTGCGCGCGCGCTCGAGCTTGGCGTGATCGATGAAGCGGCCGATGACTGGGCGGGGGCGCTCGATCAGGCGGATTTCGTGCTGCTGGCAGCGCCAGTGGGCCAGATGGAGACGGTCATGGCTGCGATGGCCCCGCATTTGGGGTCGGCTACCGTGGTCAGCGACGCCGGGAGCACCAAGCGCGATGTCATCGAGGCCATCTACCGTCACCTGGGGGGACGGCTTGCCAATGTGGTGCCGGCCCATCCGATTGCCGGCGCGGAAAAAAGCGGCGTCGACGCCGCGTTTGCGTCGCTCTATCAAGGGAAGAAAGTGGTGCTGACACCACTGCCGGAAAATGCGCCGGAAGCGGTCGAGCGTGTGCGCGCGGCATGGGCCGCCTGTGGCGCGGTGATCCACCAGATGTCTGCGGCCGAGCATGACCGGGTGTTTGCCGCGGTCAGTCACCTGCCGCATCTGCTGGCTTTTGGCTTGGTTCATGATCTAGCCGGGCGGGCCAATGCAGAGCAGCTTTTTAGCTACGCGGCCAGCGGTTTTCGTGATTTCACCCGTATCGCCGGCAGCCACCCGGAAATGTGGCGTGACATTTGTATGGCCAACCGCCAAGCCCTGCTTGGCGAGCTCGACCAGTACCTGGCTGAACTGGCTTATCTACGCGCGTTGTTGCTGGCGGGCGACGCCGCCCGGTTGGAACGCTTGTTTGACGAGGCGCGCTGTGCGCGCAATGCCTGGGCCGAACAGCAACCTCCTCTGGCAAGCGAGTAAAGGCTTATGGAATATCTCGATCTGGTCCCATTACTGGGCGCTCGCGGGCGGGTGCGCCTGCCGGGCTCCAAAAGCATTTCCAATCGCGTACTGCTACTGGCCGCCATGGCCGAAGGCGAAACCGACATCCGCGATCTGCTGGCCTCGGACGATGTCGAACGCATGCTCGATGCCCTGCGTACGCTCGGTGTGGTGTGGCGGCGCCATGACGGTAGCGACCACTATGCGGTGCAGGGCGTGGGCGGCGCTTTTCCAGTGAAATCCGCCGAGCTTTTCCTCGGCAATGCCGGTACGGCCTTTCGCCCGCTGACCGCGGTGCTGGCGCTCGCTGGCGGCGAGTACCGTCTGTCGGGCGTCGCGCGCATGCATGAGCGCCCGATCGGTGACTTGGTCGATGCGCTGCGTCAAGCCGGCGCGGCCATCGATTACCTGGGCGCAGAAGGTTATCCGCCGCTGGCCATCCATCCGGCCAGGGTGCGAGCGGGCGGCACCTTGCGGGTGCGCGGCGATGTGTCCAGCCAGTTTCTTACCGCGCTGTTGATGGCACTACCGCTGACCGGCGAGGAGACCACCATCGAGGTGGTCGGCGAATTGATCTCCAAGCCTTATATCGCGATCACGCTGGCACTGATGGCGCGCTTTGGCGTCGAGGTACGCCGCGAGGGCTGGACGCGTTTTACCGTTCCGGCCGGCGCGCGCTACCGCAGCCCGGGCACGGTGTATGTCGAAGGCGACGCTTCGTCGGCGTCCTACTTTCTTGCCGCCGGTGCCATCGGCGGCGGTCCGGTGCGGGTGGAAGGTGTCGGCCGCGACAGCATTCAAGGCGACGTGCGCTTTGCCGAGGCGCTGGCGCAAATGGGCGCGCGCATCGACATGGGGCCGAACTGGATCGAGGCGAGTGCCCCGGAATCTGGCCGCTTGCGTGCCTACGACATGGATCTGAACCACATCCCGGATGCGGCGATGACCTTGGCGGTGACCGCGCTCTTTGCCGACGGCCGGTGCACGCTGCGCAACATCGCCAGTTGGCGGGTCAAGGAGACCGACCGCATTGCTGCGATGGCGACCGAATTGCGCAAAGTTGGGGCCACGGTCGAGGAAGGGCCCGATTACCTTGTCATCACCCCGCCGGCTGCCTTACAGGTGGCGCAGATCGACACCTACGACGATCACCGCATGGCAATGTGCTTTTCTCTGGTCAGCCTGGGCGGTGTGCGGGTGCGGATCAACGACCCCCAATGCGTCAACAAAACCTTTCCCGGCTATTTCGAGCGCTTTGCCGAGGTCGCACAACCGGTGCCGGTCATTGCCATCGACGGCCCGTCGGCCTCCGGCAAAGGCACGGTCGCGGCGCAAGTCGCCGCGGCCCTCGGTTGGCACTACCTGGATAGCGGCGCGCTCTACCGCACGGTAGCGTTGGCGGCCATGCGTGCCGGTGTGAGCCTGGACGACGAGCCACGGTTGGCGCACATCGCTGCTGCCTTGCCGGTGACCTTCGAAGGCGGTCGGATCTGGTTGGACGGTGAGGAAGTGACCGTGCAGATCCGCACCGAAGCGTGCTCGGTTGCCGCTTCCAAAGTTGCGGCGCTGCCAGCGGTGCGCCAAGCCTTGCTCGATCGCCAGCGTGATTTTCGCGCTGCGCCGGGCCTGGTGGCCGAAGGCCGGGACATCGGCTCGGTGGTGTTTCCGGATGCGTCACTCAAAGTGTTCTTGACCGCGTCGGTCCAGGCACGGGCCGAACGCCGTTATAAGCAGTTGATCGAAAAGGGGATGGCTGCTAACATGGAGAGTCTTTTACGGGAGCTTTCCGAACGGGATGCGCGTGATGCCGCCCGTGCGGTGGCGCCGTTAAAGCAACTGCCCGACGCCGAGCTTCTAGATACCACCTGCATGGGGGTGAAGCAGGCAGTGAGCTTTGTGCTCGAACGCGTGAGCGCTGTGCGGTCCATGGCAGCGTAGCATGCACGGCGTTTTTTGATGTCGCGGTATGCGGGATGGTCCTGCAGCCGTTTTTGCCAACCAACAATTTGGCCGTCCGTGGGGCGGCTTCCGGGTCTTCCTCAATCACATGTCTACCTCCACCCCTGTTTCCACCCAGGAAAGTTTCGCTGACCTTTTCGAAGAAAGTCTTGCCCGCCAGGAAATGCGCGCCGGTGAAGTCATCACTGCTGAAGTGGTGCGCATCGACCAAAACTTTGTGGTCGTCAATGCCGGTCTGAAATCCGAAAGCTATGTGCCGATCGAGGAGTTCCGCAACGATCGCGGTGAACTCGAAGTCAACGTTGGCGACTTCATCCATGTCGCCATCGAGGCGCTGGAAGATGGCTATGGCGAAACCCGCCTGTCCCGCGAAAAGGCCAAGCGTATCGCCGCCTGGAACGATTTGGAAAAGGCGCTCAACGAAGGTGCGCTGGTCAAGGGGGTGATCACCGGCCGCGTCAAGGGCGGTCTGACCGTGATGACCAACAGCATCCGTGCCTTCCTGCCAGGCTCTTTGGTCGACATGCGCCCGGTCAAAGACACCACGCCGTATGAAGGCAAAGAGTTCGAATTCAAGGTCATCAAGCTCGACCGCAAGCGTAACAACGTGGTCGTCTCCCGTCGCGCGGTGCTCGAAGAGTCCATGGGCGAAGAGCGCGAGAAGCTTTTGGCCAATCTGAAAGAAGGCTCCGTGGTCAAGGGCATCGTCAAGAACATCACCGATTATGGTGCGTTCGTTGACTTGGGCGGCATCGACGGTCTGCTGCATATTACCGATCTGGCCTGGCGCCGGGTTCGTCACCCGTCCGAAGTGCTCAACGTCGGCGACGAAATCGAAGCCAAGGTGCTCAAGTTCGATCAGGAGAAAAACCGCGTCTCCCTGGGTCTCAAGCAACTGGGCGAAGATCCGTGGGTCGGCATCTCCCGTCGCTATCCGCAAGGCACGCGTCTGTTCGGTAAAGTCACCAACATCACCGACTACGGCGCGTTCGTGGAAGTCGAGCAGGGCATCGAGGGCTTGGTGCACGTGTCCGAAATGGACTGGACCAACAAGAACATCCATCCGACCAAAGTCGTGCAGCTTGGCGATGAGGTCGAGGTGATGATTCTGGATATCGACGAAGACCGTCGCCGGATCTCCCTGGGGATGAAGCAATGCGTGCCCAACCCGTGGGAAGAGTTCAACATGAACCACAAGAAAGGCGACAAGGTCAGCGGGCAGATCAAGTCGATCACCGACTTCGGTGTGTTCATCGGCCTGGAAGGCGGCATCGACGGTCTGGTGCATCTGTCCGATCTGTCCTGGAGCGAACCGGGTGAAGAAGCCGTGCGTCGCTTCAAGAAGGGCGATGAGGTCGAAGCCGTCGTGCTGGCCATCGATGTCGAGCGCGAGCGCATTTCCCTCGGGGTCAAGCAGCTCGAAGGCGATCCCTTCACCAACTTCATCGCCACCCATGAAAAGAACGCCATCGTGCGTGGCACGGTGAAATCGGTCGAACCACGCGGTGCGGTCATTGCACTCAATGAAGATGTGGAAGGCTATCTGCGCGCTTCCGAAGCGGCCACTCACCGGGTGGATGACCTGACCACTGTGCTCAAGGAAGGTGATGAAATCGAAGCGGTGATCATCAACGTGGATCGCAAGACCCGCTCGATCAGCCTGTCGATTCGTGCCAAGGATCAGGCGGAGCAGTCCGAAGCCATGCAGAAGCTGGCGTCGGAAAGTTCGGCTGCCGCCGGCACCACCAATCTGGGTGCCTTGCTCAAGGCCAAACTGAACGAGCAAAAGCAGTAATCAGCCGATCATGACCAAATCGGAGCTGATTGCGCAGCTCGCGGCGCGTTTTCCGCAGCTGGTCGCAAAAGATGCCGATTACGCGGTCAAAACGATCCTCGATGCGATGACCGACGCGCTGGCGCGCGGGGATCGCATCGAGATCCGCGGCTTCGGGAGCTTTTCGCTCAACTACCGGCCTCCGCGGGTGGGACGTAACCCCAAGTCGGGTGAAAAAGTGCACGTGCCCGAAAAGTACGTCCCGCATTTCAAGGCAGGCAAGGAATTGCGCGAGCGTGTCGATCTGGCGGGCTGAGCGCTCGGTGCGACCGCTACAGATGTCGTAATCGGTCATCGAGGCGGCTCATGCCGCCTTCTTTTTTGTCGGTTCGTCGGAGATAATGCCTGCCCATGCGCCTCATCGTCTGGATCGCCCGCCTTCTGCTGTTCTTCCTGCTGTTCGGCTTTGCAGTCAAGAACGATCATCTGGTGCGCCTTGATTTTTTCTTCGGCGCAGGGTGGGAGCTGCCGTTGGTGTTCGTGATTGTGGTGATCTTTGCCGCCGGTGCGCTGCTTGGCGTGACCGCAACCTTCGGCTCGTTGCTGCGGCAAAGACGGGAAATCGCCCGCTTGCGCAAGCAGCTTGCGCGCAGTGAGCGGGATCGGCACGCCCCGCCGCGGGTGGACGCGCAGGCCCCCGATTCACTCTGACCGCCATGGAAATCGAACTCTGGTGGTTGCTGGCGCTGCCGCTTTTTTTTGCGCTCGGCTGGTTGGCGGCACGTATCGACATCAAGCAGGTGGTGCATGAGTCGCGCGCGCTGCCGCGCTCCTACCTCAACGGCCTGAATTTTCTGCTCAATGAACAGCAGGACAAGGCCATCGATGCCTTCATCGAGGCGGTCAAGATCGATCCGCACACCATTGAACTGCATTTTGCCCTTGGCAGTCTGTTCCGCCGTCGCGGCGAAACCGACCGGGCGATCCGCATGCACCAGAATTTGGTGGATCGGGAAGACTTGACCGAAGAGCAACGGCTGCAGGCGTTGAGCGAACTGGGCCAGGATTTTCTCAAAGCGGGCCTATTGGACCGGGCCGAGGCGGTGTTTCTCAAACTGCGCGGCACCCGTCTGAACGATGTGGCCTTGCGCTATTTGCTGGAGATTTACCAGCAGGAAAAAGATTGGGCCAAGGCAATCGAGGTGGCCGGTGCGCTGCCCGACCATGAGAGTGTGTTGTGGCGCACTGAAGTGGCCAATTTTCATTGCGAGTTGGCGGCTGCGGCATTGGCCGATTCGCGCCCAGAGCAAGCCCGGCGCCATATCGAGCAGGCGCTGGCAATCAATCCGCGCTGTGTGCGCGCCAGCTTGCTGTTGGGCGATTTGCTGGCGGCCGCGGGGCAGGATGAAGCCGCGTTGGAGGCGTGGAAGAAAATCGGTAGTCAGAATCCGGTCTATCTCGCGCTTGCCGCCGAGCGGGTCATGGAGGCCTATCGGCGCCTGGGGCGTGTCGAGCAGGGGCATGTGCTGCTACGTGCTTGGCTGCAACAGCATCCTTCGCTCGATCTACTCGATGAGGTTTTTCATTGGGAGCTCAAATCGCGTGGCGGGCAGGCCGCCTATGACCTGGTACGTGAAGAGTTACGCCGTAACCCGACCCTGCTGGGGCTGGATAAACTGCTCGAAGCGGCGCTGATTTCCGCTCCTGCCGAGCAGCGCAGCGACATCGAGCTGGTCAAGCAGCTGATCCACGGCCATACCCGCAAGGTGGCCCGTTACCGCTGCGATGCCTGCGGTTTCAAGGCAAGACAATTCCATTGGCGCTGCCCGGCCTGCGGCGGCTGGGAAACCTTCCCGCCGAAACGTACCGAGGAATTCGACCTGGGGCCTTGAGCGGCCGGGCAGCGGTTTTACGCCGCAAGCTGTCCCGCGACCGGTGCGTACGGGTTAACATCGCATCAAAACGCTGCTGCACCGATGTCGACATGAACTACAAAACTCTCGAAGATTACGTCGGCCAGACACCGCTGGTCAGACTCAAGCGCATCAACGCCGGGCGCAACAACGTCATCCTTGCCAAGCTGGAAGGCAACAACCCGGCCGGTTCGGTCAAGGACCGTCCCGCTCTGTCGATGATCGTTCGCGCCGAGGCACGCGGGCAGATCGCCCCCGGTGATACGCTGATCGAGGCCACCAGCGGCAACACCGGCATCGCCCTGGCCATGGCCGCAGCGATCCGTGGGTACCGCATGGTGTTGGTGATGCCGGAGAACCAAAGCGTGGAGCGCCGGCAAACGATGCGGGCGTTTGGCGCCGAATTGGTGCTCACCCCCAAGGAAGGCGGCATGGAAATGGCACGCGATGTCGCTGAGCGGATGCGCGACGAAGGGCGTGGGATCATCCTCGATCAGTTCGCCAACCCGGACAACCCGCTGGCGCATTTCGAGGGTACGGGTCCCGAGTTGTGGGAACAGACCGGCGGCACCATCACCCACTTTGTCAGTAGCATGGGCACCACCGGCACCATCATGGGCACCTCGCGTTTTCTCAAATCGCGCAATCCGGCCATCCGCATCATTGGCTGTCAGCCGGAGGAAGGCTCGCAAATTCCGGGCATCCGCAAGTGGCCCGAAGCCTATCTGCCCAAGATTTACGACCCCGGTTGTGTCGATGCACTCGAGTATGTCAGCCAGGCGGCGGCCGAGGAGATGACCCGGCGACTGGCGCGCGAAGAGGGTATCTTTGCCGGCATTTCCTCGGGCGGGGCCATGCACGTGGCCTTACGGATTGCTGCGCAGGTGGAAAATGCGGTGATCGTGTCGGTGGTGTGCGACCGTGGCGACCGCTACCTGTCCACGGGTGTGTTCCCCGGCTGAAGCGCCGTTGTTTGTCCGCTGCGGCCGCTGGCTGCGCACTCTGTTTGCGCTGGCGGTTGCCCTGTTGGCGGCATGGCCGGCGGCCGCACGGCAACTGACATTCAGTATCGACGGCGTCGATCATCCCGCCTTCAGCCTGCGGGACGTTCGCATCGTGCTCAATGCCGGTGCCGGGAGCGCCGATCTACGCATCGGGCGGTTGAACGCGGTCGGGTTTAGCGTGCGCGACCTGGGCCTGCACTGCGCGGTGTTCCGTTTTTCGGCTAGCGCGTTGATCTGTGAAGGCGGCCGCCTCGATCTACCTGGCTTGCCGGGTGGCGTCGCGGCTGTGTTGCAGGTCGACCCTTCGCGCCGTAGCGGCACGTTGCGGCTTCAGTTTTCCCCCGACGAAACCTTGGTGCTGGCTGTTGGACAGTCGGGCGCCGTAAAGGCGAGGTTTCAGGCGCTGGATCTTGCGCGCCTGGCCACTGTGCTACCGGTGCTGGCCCGCTGGCAGCCGCAGGGGCGTTTGAGCGGCAGTGCCGGCTACACCCCGGTTGATGGCGGCGAGTTGAAGCTGGCGGTGACGCTGGATCAAGGCGCCTTTTCCTCAGCAGACGGCCTGCAGGCCGGCCAGGGGCTGGCCTTCAGCCTGGACACCCGCGCCCGTCGGGTAGGTGGCGGCTGGCGTTGGCAGGCGAGCGCAGCCTGGAAGGCGGGCGAGGCCTACCTTCACGCGCTCTATCTCACCGCGGGGCCGCGTCTGCAGGCTGCGGGCAGTTATGCGGATGGGCGGGTGGAGGTGCACAGCGCCGCGCTGGCGCTCGACGGCGTGCGCAGCCTGGCTGCCAACGCAGTGGTCGACTTGCGGACCGGCCGACTGGACGATGCCGGACTGGCGATCGCCGAAGCCGACCTGGCGGTGATCGGCCCGATTTTCATTGCCCCCCTGGTGGCGCCGGCACAGGCCGACAGGCTCAAGTTCGCCGGGCACGCCAGTGTCGGGCTGCGCATCATCGACGGCAACTTGGTTGCGCTGGATGCCGCGCTTGACCAGGCCGGTTTCAGCCTGGATGGCACGGACCTGAGTTTCGGGCCGGTCAGTGGTGTCGTGCCGTGGCGCAGCGATACGGCGACCGAGGCGGTTCTGAAGGTGAAGGGCGGGCGTTGGCAGGCGCTGCAACTGGGCGAGTTCGAACTGATGGCCCGACTGCATGGCCGGCAATGGGAGGTACCACGCTTACGTATTCCGATGCTCGACGGTGCGCTGGTGTTTGAACGACTGGCCTTGCAGCATGGCGACGCGGGCTGGTCGGGGCAGGGCGGGGTGGTGGTCGAGCCGGTATCGATGCCGATGCTCACCCGCGCGCTGGGCTGGCCCGAAATGGCGGGCGTGTTGTCGGCGGCGCTGCCCGGGTTGCGGGTTTCGCCCGGCGAAGTGGTGTTAG
Organism: Pseudothauera hydrothermalis; assembly: GCF_003345255.1. Classification (GTDB taxonomy): domain Bacteria; phylum Pseudomonadota; class Gammaproteobacteria; order Burkholderiales; family Rhodocyclaceae; genus Pseudothauera; species Pseudothauera hydrothermalis. The sequence goes on from NZ_CP029331.1 coordinate 980,833, forward strand.
ACGGCACGCTGGTGGTGTCGGTGTTCGACGGATACCTGCAAGTGAGTCAACTGCGTCTGCTGGAGCCCTTTGGCGTTGCCGCGCACCTGTATGCCGATATCGATGCGCGTCATATCGACCTTGCGCAACTCACCCATACCTTTTCCTTCGGCAGCATCAGCGGTTACGTCGATGCTAATGTGAGCGGCCTGGAACTGGCGGGTTGGCGCCCAGTACGCTTCGATGCAAGGGTAGTCAGTAGTCCGGGTAGCTACCCGCGCCGCATCAGCCAGCGTGCGGTGCAAAACATCGGCGCGCTGGGCGGTGCGGGGGCGGTGGCTGCCATCCAGCGTAGCGTGCTGCGCTTTTTCGACTCGTTCGGTTACCGAGAAATTGGCCTGTCCTGCGTGCTGGCCAATGGCGTGTGCCAGATGGGCGGACTGGGCGATGTGGCCGGGGGCGGCTATCAGCTGGTGCGCGGCGGCGGTATCCCGGCGCTGAATGTCATCGGCTACAATCGCCAAGTCGATTGGCAGGAATTGATCGATCGACTGCAGGGGGCCATTGCATCCAACGCCGCCCCGATCATCCGTTAGGCTGGCACAGCGCTTCGATGACTGGCGTTTTGCGCCACAGGAAAGGTGAGCTCACCATGAATGCCGTCTTGCGCCCAGTGCTGTTGGTCGCTCTGTCGTTGGTCGGCAGCGCTTGCGTCACCATCAACATTTATTTTCCCGCCGCGGCGGCGGAAAAGGCCGCCGACCGCATCATCGACGAGGTCTGGCAGTTGCGCGGCACGCCGCCAGCGCCGAACTCGGATCATGGAGGAGCGCCGCAATGAATCTTTCTGCTTGGCTCAAAGCAGCGATGGCATCGCTGTGCATTGGTTTTGCCCTGCTTGCGGCCGCACAGGGTAATCTCGAAATCAACACGCCGGCCATTGCTGCATTGAAGCAATCCATGCAGCAGCGCCACGCCCAGCTTGCCCCGCTGTATGCCGCAGGAGTGGTCGGACTTGCGGCCGACGGCACCGTGACCCTGCGCGATGTCTCCAGTTTGCCGCTGGCCAACAGGGCGCAGGCAAATGCCCTGGTGGCAGCCGAGAACGCCGACCGCGCCGCGTTGTATCGGGAAATCGCGCGTGCCAACGGTCGCCCGGAATGGGAAACCGAAGTGCGTAAGACCTTTGCCCAACGTTGGATCGAGCGGGCGCAGCCGGGCTGGTGGGTGCAACGTGGCGGTGCTTGGGTGCAGAAATGACGCCGGTGCTGGTTTTCGATATCGAAACCATCCCCGATGTGGCCGGTATTCGGGCGCTTCATGGTTTGCCCGCTACGCTGTCTGACTACGAGGTGGCCGAGTTCGCTTTCCAGCAACGGCGTGCCGCCCATGGCAGCGACTTTCTGCCGCATCACTTGCATCGCATCGTCACTATTTCCTGTGTGTTGCGCGATGCCAGCCAGTTCCGGGTGTTCTCCCTGTCCGAGCCGCAGATCGATGAGCGGCAAATCATTCAACGCTTTTTCGATGGTATCGAACGTTACGTGCCGCAGATCGTGTCATGGAACGGTGGCGGTTTCGACCTTCCGGTATTGCATTATCGTGGGCTGATTCATCGAGTCAGCGCGCCACGCTACTGGGACATGGGCGAGGGAGGGTACGGCGATTCGCGTGACTTCAAGTGGAACAATTACATCAGCCGCTACCATCAGCGCCACCTCGACCTGATGGATCTGTTGGCGCTGTACCAGCCGCGTGCCAACGCGCCGCTCGATGAGATGGCCAAACTGATGGGTTATCCCGGCAAGCTGGGGATGGATGGCAGTGCGGTGTGGCAAGCCTGGCAAGACGGCAAGGCCGACAAGATCCGTGATTACTGCGAGACCGATGTGGTCAATACCTACCTGGTGTATCTCGGTTTTGAGCGTATGCGTGGGCACATCGACGACGCCGCGCACGATGCGGAAGTGGCGCTGGTGCGGGATACGTTATCGCGGATGGACGCGCCCCACTGGGCGGCGTATCTGGCAGCCTGGCCGGAATGCGAGCGCCGCGAATAGGCGCGTGCGACAAAGTGCTTTACAGGGGCTGCGGAATCTTTATAATGCGCGGCTCTTAGCAGGCGCGTAGCTCAGCTGGTTAGAGCACCACCTTGACATGGTGGGGGTCGTTGGTTCGAGTCCAATCGCGCCTACCAAACAACTGGAGCCGGAAACAATGTTCCGAACTACTACTACCGAATCCTGAAACTGATAGGTCGGGTTCCGCTGTAGTGCTCCAAGAAAAAGTGCGGTCTCGACCGCACTTTTTTTTCGTCTGTACATCCCGGTTCGAGCCGGGGTCAGCCTGAGGTCTGTACGATGCCAAACATTACGCTTCCGGATGGTTCCGTCCGCCGTTTCGAACAGCCGGTCACGGTGGACGAGGTTGCTGCATCCATTGGTGCAGGGCTGGCAAAGGCCGCACTGGCTGGCCGGGTGGACGGCCGCCTGGTCGATCTGTCGCATCGTCTGGACTGTGACGCGGAACTGGCGATCATCACCGACAAGATGCCCGAGGGGCTGGACATCATCCGGCATTCGACGGCGCATCTTTTGGCGCACGCGGTCAAAGAACTGTTTCCGGATGCGCAGGTGACCATCGGTCCGGTGATCGAAAACGGCTTCTACTACGACTTTGCTTACAAGCGCCCGTTCACCCCGGACGATCTGGAAAAGATCGAGCAGCGTATGGCGGAACTGGCCAAACGCGACATTCCGGTGGTGCGCGAAGTGTGGGCGCGCGACCGTGCGGTGGAATTCTTCAAGGCGCAGGGCGAGTATTACAAAGCCGAGATCATCGCCTCGATCCCGCCCGAGGAGGACGTGTCGCTGTATCGGCAGGGGGATTTCATCGACTTGTGTCGGGGCCCGCACGTGCCCAGCACGGCCAAGCTCAAGGTTTTCAAGCTGATGAAGGTGGCTGGTGCTTATTGGCGTGGCGACGCCAAAAACGAGATGCTGCAGCGTATATACGGCACCGCCTGGGCCAAGAAGGACGAGCTGGACGCTTACTTGCACATGCTCGAAGAGGCCGAAAAGCGAGACCACCGCAAGTTGGGTCAGCAACTCGATTTATTCCATTTCCAGGATGAGGCGCCAGGGTCGGTGTTCTGGCATCCCAAAGGTTGGCGCTTGTTTCAGCGCTTGATCAGCTATATGCGCGACCGGCAGGAGGCAGCCGGTTATGTCGAGATCAATACCCCCGACGTGATGGATCGTGGTCTGTGGGAAACCTCCGGTCATTGGCAGAACTACCGCCAGAACATGTTTACGACGCAGACCGAAGACGAGCGGGTATTCGCGCTCAAACCGATGAACTGTCCGGGCGCGGTGTCGATGTTCGCTCAAGGGCTCAAAAGCTATCGCGATTTGCCGCTGCGCATGGCCGAGTTCGGCAAGGTGCACCGCTATGAACCGTCCGGGGCGCTGCACGGCTTGCTAAGGGTGCGTCACTTCACGCAGGACGACGCGCACATTTTCTGTACCGAAGAGCAGATGGAGCAGGAGTGCAAAGATGTGGTCGCGCTGATCCTTGATATCTATAAGGATTTCGGTTTCGACAACGTGCGCATCAAGCTCTCCACTCGACCGAACAACCGCATCGGCACCGATGAGACCTGGGACAAGCTCGAAGGTGCGCTGGCCGCTGCGCTCGACCATATGGGCATGGCCTATGAGTTGTTTCCCGGTGAAGGGGCGTTTTATGGCCCCAAGCTGGAGTTCGTGCTGCGCGACACCATCGGTCGCGACTGGCAGTGCGGCACCTTGCAGGTGGACATGAACCTGCCGGAGCGTTTTGACATCACCTATGTGGCCGAAGACAACTCGCGTCGCCGCCCGGTGATGCTGCATCGCGCGCTGTTTGGTTCGCTGGAGCGATTCACCGGCATTCTGATCGAGCATTACGCCGGGGCGTTGCCGCTTTGGTTGGCGCCGCAGCATGCGGTGGTGATGAACATTTCCGAAGGACAGGCCGACTACGCCAACAAGGTGGCGGCGCAGTTGCGCCAGGCCGGCTTCCGTGTCGATGCGGATTTGCGCAATGAAAAGATTAACTATAAAATCCGCGAACATAGCGTGCACAAGCTGCCCTATCTACTGATAGTCGGCGAAAAAGAAAAAGCCGAAGGAAAGGTTGCGGTGCGCGCCCGGGGTGGCCAGGATCTTGGCCCAATGACCCTAGAATCACTGATCGGTCGCTGGCGTCGCGAAATCGAAGCGAAAGCCGGTCCGGTCTGATTTTTTGTAAATTTCTGGAGAGGAACCATCGCTCAAGACAAAAAGCAGCGCGTCAATGGGGAGATCAACGCGCCTGAGGTCCGGCTGGTCGGTGAAGATGGCGAACAGCTCGGCATCGTGTCCCTGAACGCAGCGCTCAGTATCGCGGAAGAAGCCGGTCTGGACTTGGTCGAAATCGCACCGATGGCAAAGCCGCCGGTGTGCAAGGTGATGGATTACGGCAAGTTCAAGTACCAGGAGCAAAAAAAGGCCCATGAAGCCCGTTTGAAGCAAAAACAGGTTCAGGTCAAGGAAATCAAGCTGCGTCCCGGTACCGACGAAAACGATTACCAGATCAAGCTGCGCAATTTGAAGCGGTTTCTCGAAGACGGCGACAAGTGCAAGGTCACCTTGCGTTTTCGCGGTCGCGAAATGGCCCACCAGGAGTTTGGTTTGCGCCAGTTGGAACGAATCAAGGCCGACTTGGAGGAATTGGGCCAGGTCGAGCAGATGCCCAAAATGGAAGGGCGTCAAATGATCATGGTGATTGCGCCGATCAAAAAGCATCGCTGATCGTGCGGTTGCCCTGAAAGCCCGTGTAGGGCAAACGGCGGCATGCCGCCGTAAAACAAGTGGTGTCAGGTTGTCAAAGCAGCCGTCTAGGCTGCTACCTGGCGGCATTCATAAACCAGGAGTTAGCAATGCCCAAGATGAAGACCAAGAGCGGCGCCGCAAAGCGTTTCAAGGTCCGCTCCAGTGGTGGGATCAAGCGGTCCCAGGCGTTCAAGCGCCACATCCTTACCAAGAAAACCACCAAAGCCAAGCGCCAGCTGCGTGGCATGACCGAAGTGCATGCTGCCGATGTGAAGCTGATCCGCGCCATGCTGCCATACGCTTGATAGGAGACCGCCATGCCCCGAGTCAAACGTGGTGTAACCGCCCGCGCCCGTCACAAAAAAGTACTGGATCAGGCCAAGGGCTACCGCGGCCGTCGTAAAAACGTTTATCGCGTCGCCAAGCAGGCGGTGATGAAAGCCGGGCAGTACGCCTACCGCGACCGTCGTCAGCGTAAGCGCCAGTTCCGTGCCTTGTGGATTGCCCGCATCAACGCGGCCGCGCGCGAGCTGGGTTTGACCTACTCGACCTTCATGAACGGCCTGAAAAAGGCTGCGGTGGAAGTCGATCGTAAGGTGCTGGCCGATCTGGCGGTGTTCGACAAGCCGGCGTTTGCCGCGCTCGCCGAACAGGCCCGGGCCAAACTTGCTGCGTAATCACTCGCAGCATCGAAAAAGGAGGCCTGGCCTCCTTTTTTTTTCCTGTCATTTTCCACGGTCTGACATGGACAATCTGGATCAACTGGTTCAACAAGCCACCGCCGAATTTGCCGCGGCCACCGACAGCGCTCAGCTCGAACAGGCCAAGGCGCGTTACTTGGGTAAAAGCGGATCGCTGACCGAGTTGCTCAAGGGGCTGGGCAAGCTCGATGGCGAGGCGCGCAAGGCTGCGGGTGCTCAGATCAACCAGGCGAAGGCGGCCGTAGAAGGCGCGCTGGAAGCGCGGCGCGCGGCCTTGCGTGAGGCTGCGCTGTTGGCCCAGCTCGCCGCCGAGGCCCTGGATGTGACGCTGCCGGGGCGCGGGGATGCGCCGGGGGGGCTGCATCCGACCAGCCGCACGCTGGCGCGTATCGAAGCGCTGTTTGGTTCGATTGGTTTCGTGGTGGCCGATGGTCCCGAAATCGAGACCGATTGGCATAACTTTACCGCGCTCAACACGCCCGAAAATCATCCGGCACGCTCCATGCACGACACCTTCTATCTCGAAGGCCACGATGACGTGCTGCTGCGCACTCATACCAGTCCGGTGCAGATCCGCGCGATGCTGGCCCATGTGGCGCGCCACAGCGGTCTCGATCCGATGCCCGAACTGCGGGTGATCGCCCCGGGGCGGGTTTATCGGGTCGATTCCGATGCCACCCATTCGCCGATGTTCCATCAGGTTGAAGGTCTGTGGGTGGGGGAGAACGTCAGTTTTGCCGACCTCAAAGGCGTGATCGCCGACTTTTTGCGCAAGTTTTTTGAAACCGACGATCTGCAAGTGCGGTTTCGTCCATCGTTCTTTCCTTTCACCGAGCCCAGTGCGGAGATCGATGTGGCGTTCATGAGCGGGGCGCTCAAGGGACGATGGTTGGAGATCGCCGGCTGCGGCATGGTGCATCCGAACGTACTGCGCTTTGGCGGCATCGATCCCGAGCGCTACACCGGCTTCGCTTTCGGCATGGGGCCCGACCGTCTGACCATGTTGCGCTATGGCGTCAATGACCTGCGCCTGTTCTTCGAGGGCGATCTGCGCTTCTTGAGTCAATTCAGGTAATCGAATCATGCAATTTTCGGAAAAGTGGTTGCGGAGCCTCGTCAATCCGCCGCTAGACAGTGATGCGCTTGGCCATCTGTTGACCATGGCCGGCCTGGAAGTCGAAGAAGCGGAGCAGGTTGCCCCGTCGTTTACATCGGTGGTGGTGGCCCGCATCGTGGAAACGGAAAAGCACCCCAATGCCGACAAGCTCAAAGTCTGCAAGGTCGATGTGGGTCAAGGCGAACTGCTGCAGATCGTTTGCGGTGCGCCCAATGCAGCGGCCGGTATGTTGGTGCCTTGTGCGAAGGTCGGTGCGGTGCTGCCTGGCGACTTTGCCATCAAGGCGGCCAAGCTGCGCGGTGTGGGGTCCTATGGCATGCTGTGCTCGGCCCGCGAACTGGGGCTGTCTGAGGACCATAGCGGTCTGATGGAACTACCCGCGGACCTGCCGGTGGGCCAAGACATCCGCGAGGCGCTCGTACTCGACGATATCCGCTTTACCATCAAACTCACCCCCAATCGCGCCGATTGTCTCAGCCTGACCGGTGTCGCGCGTGAGGTGGCGGCATTGACCGGCGCCGCACTCCGCTTGCCTGGCGCGGACGCGGTGGTGCCCACCGTCGACGCCCGCCGTGGGATCGTTCTCGACGCGCCAGAAGCTTGCCCGCGCTATTGCGGAAGAATCATCCGCGGCGTCGACGCCAAGGCGCCTACCCCGGAATGGATGAAGCGGCGGCTGCAACACAGCGGCGTGCGTGCCATCAGCGCGCTGGTCGACATCACCAACTATGTGATGCTGGAACTAGGTCAGCCGCTGCACGCATTCGACAACGCCCGCTTAGCCGGCAGCATTCACGTGCGTTATGCGCGCGCAGGCGAGCAACTGCTGTTGCTCAATGGTCAGACGGTAACACCCGGCGCAGATACCCTGCTGATCGCTGACCAGGCCCGCGCGTTGGCGCTGGCCGGCATCATGGGCGGCGAAGAAAGCGGCATCACGCTGGCGACCACCGAGGTGTTTCTCGAAAGCGCTTTCTTTGCGCCCACAGCCATCGCAGGCCGGGCACGAAGCTATGGTTTTTCCTCCGATGCCGCGCACCGTTTCGAGCGCGGGGTGGACTTCGAGTTGCCGCGCTTGGCGATGGAGCGCGCCACACGCTTGATCCTGGAGATCTGTGGCGGCGAGGCTGGCCCGGTGGAAGAGGCGGTATCGCCACAGCATTTGCCTGCCCGCCCTGCAGTACGCCTGCGTCCTGCGCGGGTGCGCAAGCTTCTGGGTATCGACCTGGACGATGAAGCGATTGCCGCCTTGCTCGAACGGGTGCATCTCGCCGTGCGTCGTGAAGGGGCCGATCTTTGGGTGACACCGCCGTCTTTCCGTTTCGATATCGAAATCGAGGAAGACCTGGTCGAGGAGGTCGCCCGCTTGCACGGCTACGACAACATCCCTGCCGTGGCGCCGAAAGGCGTGCTGTTGATGGGTGAACAAGCCGAAAACCGCCGTTCGGTCTGGGATGTTCGGCAATCGATCGCTGCGCGGGATTACCAGGAAGTGGTCAATTTTGCCTTTGTGGATGCGGCCTGGGAGCGCGATTTCTGCGCCAATCCGGACCCGATTCGCCTGGCCAATCCGATTGCCAGTCAGATGAGCGTGATGCGCTCCAGTCTTATCCCGGGTCTGGCTGCCAACGTGGTCACCAACCGCAATCGCCAACAGGAACGCGTGCGCGTGTTCGAGATCGGTCGCTGCTTTGAACGCAAAGCCGACGGCGAACCGGTGAGCGGATTCCGTCAGCCCTTGATGCTCGCCGCCTTGGCCGCCGGTCCGGCGCAGCGCGAGCAGTGGGGTGCTGCGGCGCGCAAGGTTGATTTCTACGATGTCAAGGGCGACTTGGAAGCGCTGTTTGCGCCAGAACGCCTGGCCTTCGAACGTGTGTCCCATCCGGCGCTGCATCCGGGCCGGGCAGCGACGGTGATGCTCGACGGACGGCGTATCGGCATCATCGGCGAGCTGCATCCGGTATGGGTCCAGCGCTACGAATTGGGTGCTGCTCCGGTGGTGTTCGAGGTGGAACTGGACGCGACCCTGTCCGCTCATCAGCCGGTGTTCAAAGAGTATTCGCGTCAGCCTGCGGTGGTGCGCGATCTGGCGCTGGTGGTGGGGCAGGAGCTGGCGGCGGCAACGGTGCTGGCCGTACTTCAAGAGGCGGCGCCGGCGATCGTGAGCGATATTCGTCTGTTCGATGTCTACGTTGGCAAGGGCATCGAGCCGGAGAAAAAGAGCCTTGCTTTCAGGGTATTGATGCAAGATACTCAGCGCACGCTTGAAGAAGCGGAGGTGGAGCAGGCCATTGAAGCGCTCGTTCGGCACGCAGAAGTAAAAATCGGTGCCCGGTTGCGTGGCTAAGGAGATGGGCGTGACCTTGACCAAGGCAGAATTGGCCGATCTGTTGTTCGAGCGGGTCGGCTTGAACAAGCGTGAAGCCAAGGACATGGTGGAAGGCTTTTTCGAGGAAATCCGCTTGGCGCTGGAGCGCGGGGATGCTGTGAAGTTGTCGGGCTTTGGCAACTTCCAACTGCGGGACAAGCCGCAGCGCCCCGGGCGCAATCCCAAGACGGGGGAAGAAATTCCGATCTCCGCCCGACGTGTCGTCACCTTCCATGCCAGCCAAAAACTGAAGGCCGCGGTGGAGCGACTGAGCGATGCAAGCAAGCAGTCCTAACCTTCGGTCGGATGAGCTGCCGCCGATCCCGGCCAAGCGCTACTTCACCATCGGTGAAGTCAGTGAGCTGTGCGCCGTAAAACCTCATGTGCTGCGCTACTGGGAGCAAGAATTCACCCAGCTCAAGCCGGTCAAGCGGCGCGGCAACAGACGCTATTACCAGCATCACGAAGTTTTGCTGGTGCGTCGCATCCGGCACTTGCTCTACGACGAAGGCTTTACCATTTCCGGGGCACGCAATCGGCTTGGGGAAGCCGCGCTGCAAGAACAGGAGGCTGAAGCGGAAAACCGCCGTATGCAGACCTTGATGATGGAAGTGCGTCAGGAAATCGAAGCGCTGCTGGCTGCGCTCAAGTCCTGACGGGATGGCCGACGGCGCTGCGCCCGGAAGGTATGTCGATGCGCTGCTGGCAATTTTGGAAATAGATGCTATACTCCTTTCCCTGTGTCGGGGCGTAGCGCAGCCTGGTAGCGCACTTGCATGGGGTGCAAGGGGTCGCGAGTTCGAATCCCGCCGCCCCGACCAATTTTGCAAACAGGAAACCGGCCTTGATGCCGGTTTTTTTGTTGGTGGCGCCGCTGCGCGCGACAGATGCTGATATGCTCAGCGCTTGCGCCGCTAAGGCCGATGCCTGCGGTTCATGGAGTATGTAAAAGTCATGCGCATTCTAGTCAGTAACGACGATGGCTATTTTGCGCCGGGGATCGCGGCGCTGGCCGAGGCGCTCGCCACCGTTGGCGAAGTGACCGTCGTCGCGCCCGAGCGCGACCGCAGCGGCGCGAGCAATTCGCTGACGCTGGACCGGCCGCTGTCGCTGCGTCGCGCTGCCAACGGTTTTTATTTTGTCAACGGCACGCCCACCGATTGTGTGCATCTGGCGGTGACCGGCATGCTGGATCATTTGCCCGACATGGTGGTATCCGGCATCAATCATGGTGCCAATATGGGCGATGACACCATCTATTCCGGCACGGTCGCCGCAGCGACCGAGGGTTTTTTGCTGGGTGTGCCGTCGCTTGCGGTATCCCTGGTGAGCAAGGGGGCGAGCGATTTCTCCGCCGCGGCGCGGGTTGCCAAAGATCTGGTCGAACGCTTCAAGCGGGCCCCGTTCCGGCAGGCGGTGTTGCTCAACGTGAATGTGCCGGATCTACCTTTCGAGGCGCTGGGCGGTTTGCGCGTGACCCGTTTGGGAAAACGTCATAAAGCCGAACCGGTCATTCGCAGCCAGACGCCGCGGCAGGAAACAGTCTATTGGATCGGCGCAGCAGGCGAGGCTGCCGATGCCGGCGAAGGGACGGATTTTCATGCGGTTGCCAACGGCTGCGTGTCGGTTACGCCGCTGCAAATCGATCTCACCCATACCGGGCTGATCGCGCCGGTCGCCGACTGGCTGAGGCAATGAGGCCGCCGCTAGCCGACACCGCAGGAGCAGCGATGCGTGCGCGGGCGCGCATGGTGGAACGCCTGCGCAGCCAGGGCGTGCGCGATGAGAGGGTGCTGGCGGCGATGATGCAAGTGCCGCGACATCGGTTCGTGCAGGAAGGACTGGCGTTCCGCGCCTATGACGATACCGCCTTGCCCATCGGTTATCAGCAGACGATCTCCCAGCCCTTCGTGGTCGCGCGCATGATCGAACTGCTGCATGCGGGTCGGGAACTCGGACGCACTTTGGAAGTCGGGGCAGGGTGTGGTTATCAGGCAGCCGTGCTGTCTTTTGTGGCGGCCGAAGTGTTCGCGGTCGAGCGCATCCGCCCGTTGCTCGATCAGGCGCGCGAGAACTTGCGCACCTTGCGCCGCCCCAACGTGCGCTTGAAACATGCAGATGGTAGTGTCGGTCTGCCCGAGGCGGCGCCTTTCGATACCATTATCGTTGCTGCGGCATCGCCCGCTGTGCCGCAAGCGCTGAAGGAACAACTCGCGCCCGGCGGACGGCTGATCATCCCGATTGGGGCGGGCGAGCAGCGCTTGGTGCTGGTCGAGCGCCACGGCGGGTCGTTCAGGGAAAGCCGGCTCGAAGCGGTGCGCTTCGTGCCTTTGCTGACGGGTACCGAATGAGAAGGAAAACGATGTCCGGAGGTTTTTTGCGTTTGGCCGTACTGGCGACGGCAACCCTGTTGCTTGGAGGATGTGCGTCCAAAACGGCGGCGCCGGTACGCAGTGCGACGGTCGAGCCGCCGGCTGCCGCAGGGGCGCCTACCCCGTCGGCGGATCCAGCTTTTCATGTGGTCCAGCCCGGTGATACCTTGTCTGGGTTGTCCCGCCAGTACGGGCAGAGTATCGCCGATCTGGTTGCCTGGAATGGCCTGAGCAACCCGAATCAGATCGTCGTAGGCCAGCGCCTACGCGTTGCGCCGCCCGACGGGGCAGTTGCGCAGGTGAGGGCAATACCCGATACCACCGAGCTGCGTCCGTTGGCTGCGTCGCCTGCAGCCGACGGGCCGCCGGTGCTCGAAAGCCCCAAGGGCGGCCGGCAGCCATACAGCGATCAAGCCTGGGCGAAGATCAAAGGCGTGCCTGTGCCGCCTGCGGCCGCCGATGTGCCGCCAAAAGGCAGTGAGCAAAACGTCCCCGCGGCCACCTCTGGCGCCTGGATATGGCCGGTAGCCAGCGGGGAAATTCTGCTCGGATTCGAGCAGCCCAAAGGTGAGAATGGCAAGCTGGTCAATAAGGGCATCGACATCGGCGGGGTGCCCGGCACGCCGGTGCTGGCCTCGGCCGCCGGTACGGTCATGTATGCGGGCAGCGGCTTGCGCGGTTTTGGAAAACTGGTCATCATCAGGCACGAATCGGACTACCAGACGGTATATGCTCACAACCAGACGCTGCTGGTCAAAGAAGGTGAGACGGTGAGCCAGGGGCAAAAGATTGCCGAACTGGGTAGTACCGATGCGGACCGTCCAATGCTGCATTTCGAGATCCGCAAACAAGGTAGGCCATTGGACCCGATGAAATTCCTGCCGCCGCGCTGACGAGGAGGTTATGCACGATCCGGCAATACCTGAGGATCTCGACTGCCAGGAACCGGATCTGCCCTTAGAGGTGGAGGTTTTCGCCGAACCTTCGCCGCCCGCAGCGGAGAGCGAGTTTCTGAGCGATGTCACCCAGATCTACCTGAACGAAATCGGTGCCAATCCGCTGCTCACGGCGCAGGAAGAAGTTGCGCTGGCAAGAAGGGTGCGCGCGGGCGACTTCGAAGCCCGGCAAATCATGATCGAACGCAATCTGCGTCTGGTCGTCAATATTGCCAAGCACTACCTGAACCGCGGCATTCCGCTGCTCGATCTGGTCGAGGAGGGCAATCTCGGCCTGATGCATGCACTGGAAAAATTCGATCCTGAACGCGGTTTTCGCTTCTCGACTTACGCAACCTGGTGGATCCGGCAGAACATCGAGCGCGCGATCATGAACCAGTCGCGCACCATCCGGCTGCCGGTTCATGTGGTCAAGGAGCTCAACCAGGTGCTGCGCGCACAGCGCCATGTGGAAGCTGCGGGCAACGGCGAATGCAGCCTGGAGGAAATCGCCCAGCGCCTAGGCCGTCCGGCGGAGGAGGTGCGCGCCATTTTGGCAGTATCGGAACATACCGCATCGCTGGATGCACCGCTGGACATCGACCCTTCCCTGTCCATTGGCGAATCCTTGGCCGATGAACAGGCCGAACCCCCCGAGTCGCGCATCCATAGTGGCGAGATCGAAACTTTGATCCGCGAATGGATTGCCATGCTCAATGACAAGCAAAGGCTGGTGATCCGGCATCGTTATGGACTGGACGACTGCGAATTGATGACACTCGAAGAGCTTGCCGCGCAGCTCGGTTTGACCCGCGAGCGGGTGCGCCAGATCCAGCTCGAAGCGCTGGGCCAGCTGCGTCGCATTCTGAAGCGGCGCGGTATTTCCAAAGACGTCCTATTCTGATCGCCGTTGTCTGCTAGCGGTCTTTTGCCTGCCGCAGCGCCTCGGCCAGCTGAAATACCGCCATCGCATAGAAGCTGCTGCGGTTATAGCGGGTGATGACGTAAAAATTGCGGTACCCCAGCCAGTATTCGGTATTGAGGCCAGAGCTGGCCAAATCGACCAAAGTGGCGGTCTCCAGCGGTGCGCTGCCGTCGCTGCGGGTGACCCCGGCTGCGATCAGCGTTTCCGGGCTCAGGGCGGGTTCGATGCCAGCCTCAACCAACGTACCAACTGCGGCGTCTGAAGCAAGCTGCGCGCGCTCGGCAACCGGGTGGCCGCTCAGCCAACCGTGCGCCTGCAGGTAGTGGGCCACGCTGCCGATGGCGTCGATCGGGTCGGTATCGAAATCGATACGACCGTCGTCGTTGAAATCCACTGCATAGGTGCGCACGCTGCTGGGCAGAAACTGCGGATAACCAACCGCGCCGGCATATGAGCCAAGGTAACTCATCGGATCGCGGCCCTGTTCGCGGGCAAGTAGCAGCAGTTGCTCGAGTTCGCGCCGAAATAGCGACGCCCGCGGCGGGTAGTCGAACGCCAGAGTAGCCAGTGCGGACAGTGTTTGGAAGTTGCCGGTGTGGCGGCCATACAGTGTTTCGATGCCGATGATGGCCACGATGATCTGTTCCGGGACGCCGTAGCGTTGGCTGGCCTGGCGCAGTGCCTCGGCGTGGGTTTGCCAGAAAGCCACCCCGCCATCGATGCGGATGCGATCCAGGAAACGCGCGCGGTAGCGCTGCCAGGAACGCGCTGCCGGCGTAGTCGGCGGGCGGATCAGGTCGATGACCCGTGCATCGTGTTTGGCGCGGTCGAACAAGGCGTAGAGCTGGGTATCGTCAAAGCCGTGCGCGCTGCTCATTTCACGGATGAACTCGCGCACCTCTTCGCGTTGCAGGTAAGAGGCGCCGGCGGTCAGCGGCAGGATGGCCGCCGTCAGGGCGATCGAGAGTTGGCGGATTGTTGCGCTCATGGTAGTTGCAGTCTCCGGATGCGTTGCGCCAGGGCGCGCAAGTCGGCCGCGGTGCCGGGCGCACGGTAGCGCAAGCGGGCGTAGTCGGCGGCGATTTGCGCGATTTCGGCAGCGCGGGCGGGAAAAGCCGCCTGCAAGCGGGCAGCATAGGCGAGCGGACCTTCCCACTGGGCGCGGGCCTGCCCCCGACGCGCGGCCTGACGGCAAAACGCCAGCCAGATGCGGTCGAGCCGGTCGACGCGATGTCGCTGCCGCAGCGCCCAGCCAAGCAGCGCTGCGATCAGTAGCCCCGCGGCGACGCTCATCATCACTGCCAAAGTCTGCCAGCCGGCCTGTACAAAGCCCAGGCGCGCCAGCAGCTCGCGCTGGCGGTCTGGATTGTAGCCAAGAACCCACTGGTTCCAGTGATTGGACAGCGCTTCCCAATGGTTGCGCAGTCCGCGCAGCCAGGATAGTTCAGCGCGCATCAGCAATGGACGCGGGTCGCCTAAGCGGATCGCTTCGCCCAGGCCGGCTTCGATGCGCTGCGGTGCGGCCACTGCGGTCGGGTCGATCCGCTGCCAGCCGGCGCCTTCCAGCCACACTTCGGCCCAGGCGTGAGCGTCGGATTGACGCACCACCATGACGCCGTCGACCGGATTGATCGCGCCGCCTTGGTAGCCGGTCACCACCCGTGCGGGAACGCCTGCGGCACGCATGACAAAGACAAAAGCCGAGGCGAAGTGCTCGCAAAAGCCCTCACGGGTGTCGAATAGAAAACCGTCTATCGTGTCGTCGCCAAGCCGGGCCGGGGTCAAGGTGTAGACGTAGCCGCCGGTGCGCAGATGGTCGATGGCCCGTTGCACAATGTCGCGTGCTCCGCCCCCGGCCTTGGCGAACTCTTGGGCCAGTTGGCGCGCACGTGGATTGCCGCGCGACGGCAGGCGCAGCGCCGCGGCCAGCACCGTTTCGCGCTCGTCGATGCCGACCATGGTGTGCGGTCGCGCGCGCAGCGCAAAGCGGGCGCGGCTACGCACCGGTTCGGGCGCAAGAAGTTGAAAATCGTCGGTGTAATGGACGCCGGCGAGTCCGGCATCCGCATAATCGAGCGCCAGCAGCCAACGCTGGTTGTGCGGTTCCAACGTAATGGTATAGCGGTAGCTCGATCCGCTGGGTGGGTAAGCCGGTTCATTGCGCAATGTGCTGGGTGCCGAGCGCCAAGTGCGGCCGTCGAACTCGGTAAGGACCGGACCGCGCCAGTAACGCAGGGCGGGCGCCGGGGTGGCGCCGTCGAATTGCGCACGGAAGGCGATGGCGTCCGACAGGCTGAGCTGGCTGATCGAGCCCGGCGACATGGTATCGGACAAACCGCTGACACCGCTGTAGGCATCGGCGGGCAAGCCCCATAGCGGGCCTTGAACGCGCGGAAACAGGATGAATAGCGCCAACATGAAGGGCAGTGCCTGGGCAAACAGCAATCCGCCGGTACCTAGTTGCGTGGCGATGGGCGCCTGCGGCTGGTGCAGGGCGAGCAGGGTGATGGTGGCAAGCCATGCGCCGGCCAGCGCAAGGGCCGCGACCGGCAGGCTCTGGTTGTAGAAAAACTGCCCCAATTGCAGGAAAAAGCAAAGGAGTACCGCGACGCGGACATCCCGGGTATGGTCGCCCTCCATCAGTTTGAGACACAGCATGGCGGCCAGCAGGGCAATGCCCGGGTCCTTGCCGAAGAAATGGCCAAAGTCAAGGCGAATGCCCGCGGCCACGCCGAGGGCTATGGCCATCAGTAACAGCCGTGGCGCTCGCCAGCGCCCGAGGTGCCAGAGCTGTGCGCCGCGCCAGATCAACAGCATGGCACACAAGGCCGCCAGCCAGCGCGGCAGATGGACGGTATGAGGCGCCAGGGTCAGCCCGGCGGTCAGTAGCAGCCAACGGTGTGCAGAGCGTTCAGCGACCATCGCCGGGACTCCGGTAGAGCGCCAGCAGACGCAGACCTTCATGCAAATGCCGCTCCCCGCAGCCGCGGGGCAGTTGCGCATTGCCCAGCCGCAGGGCAAAGGGCCGTCCGCTGGCATGGGCGGCAAGCAGCCAGGCAGCAAGCCGTGCAAGCCGGGCTTCATCGTTCATGCCCGCGGGCAGATCGGCCCAGTCGAGGGTGATTTCGCCGCTGGCGCTGCCGGCAAACTGTTTGGTGAGCAGCGGCGCGCCGCGGGCAAATGCTTTCCACGCAATGTGCCGCGGTGAATCGGCCAGGCGGTGTCCGCGCAAACCGGCAAAATCCTCGTCGCCGTGCTGCTGTCGGGCCGAGCCTGCGCCCGCCAGGTTGCCTTCTGGCAAGGGGGGCGGGTTTTTTTCCGGCGTCGGATACACTAGACAGCGCAGATCCGGCTCGATCACGCTCCAGGCGCGAATCAGGCCCAGTGGGTAGCGGGTTTCGATCGTGATGCGGCCGGGGTGCAACCAGCCGCGCTGGCGGGTGGGCAATTCGAACGCTGCGTCAACGGTGTCGCGCGCCGGTATATGGACGCCGACGCGGCTTGCGCCGGCCGCAAGCTGGAGTGCCGGCCGCGGGGTGTCGCGGTCGTTGCAAAGTTGCACAACGAACCGCGCCGGCTGGCCACAAAAAACCGGGGCGCAGCGACCGGCGCGAAGCTCGAGATTCAGCAGGTTGCGAAAAGCATGCACGATGCTGGTGACCGCGATGCCGCCGAGCAGGAAGGTCAGTGCGAAGCCCAGGCTGAGCGCATAGTTGATCGAGGCGATCAGCATCACCAGCAAGGTGCCGGCAAACGCCCAGCCCGCCGCCGTGGGCAGTACGAAGATGCGTCGCTGCGGCAGGCGGATCGGCAGCGGCTCGGCCCGTTCGATGCGCCATAGCCAGCGCGCGGCCGCTGCATCGAGCGCTCGGCGCAACGATGCGAGTGGGCGGATCATCAGATCAACGGCACGGCCTGGATGATGGCCTGCAACAGTTGCGGTGGCGCCGGTCGACCGTCGCCTGCCAGGTGCAGGCGATGGCCGGCGACATGGATGAACATGGCCTGCACATCTTCGGGCAGCACATAGTCGCGGCCATGAATCAGCGCCCAGGCACGCGCGGCCGACAATAGCGCCAGACCGGCGCGAGGGCTGAGTCCAGCGGTCAGTTCGGCGTGTTGGCGGGTGGCGGTGATGAGCGCGTAAAGATAGTCGATCAGCCGGTCGGTCGCGATGATCTGACGGGCCGCCTGTTGCAGGTCGAGCAGGTCTTGCGGACAGATCACCGCCTCACGGCGCGCGAGCAGACCGCGACGATCTTCGCCCATCAACAGGGCACGCTCGGCGCCGCGGTCCGGATACCCCAGACGGATGCGCATCAGAAAGCGGTCCAGTTGGCTCTCCGGCAGTGCAAAGGTGCCGATTTGCTCCGCCGGGTTCTGCGTGGCGATGACAAAAAAAGGCGCCGGCAAGGCAAATGTCTGGCCGTCGGCGGTCACCTGGTGTTCTTCCATGGCTTCGAGCAGGGCGCTTTGCGTTTTGGGGGTGGCGCGGTTGATCTCGTCGGCGAGGATCAGTTGCGCAAAGATCGGCCCGGGGCTGAAGCGAAAGGCATTGGTGTCGCGGTCGAACACCGAAACGCCGAGAATGTCGGCCGGCAGCAGATCACTGGTAAATTGGATGCGCTGGAACTGCAAACCGATCAGTCGCGCCATCACATGGGCCAGTGTGGTCTTGCCCACGCCGGGCACGTCCTCGATCAACAAGTGCCCGCCGGCAATGGCGCAGGTCAGCGCAAGGCGTAGTTCATGGTCTTTACCGAGAATGATCTGGTTGGCGGCTTCGAGCAAACGGGTGACACGTTGCGGGGGCATTGTCGGCACACTGTGAATTCAACGGGGAAGCGGTGATAATAGACGCAAAGATCACGAGGTTTGGCCTTCGCCAAGCCCGCTGTGTATGAGGCCGGCAAGCTTGGCAAAGTTCGGCATTGAGGAGAGAGGGAGTATGACCACGACCGCGTTCATCACGCACCGTGAATGCTGGCTTCATGAAATGGGGAGTTTTCACCCCGAGTGTCCAGACCGCCTGGCAGCGATCAACGACCGTCTGATCGCCGCCGGTCTGGATCTCTATTTGTCGTTTTACGATGCCCCTTACGCCGAAGTCGAACACATCGCCCGCGCCCACCCGGTGAGTTATTTCGAGTCGCTCAAGGCCAACGTGCCCGAGCACGGTATTCGTCACTTGGACCCGGACACGGCCATGTGCCCCAACACGCTGAAGGCCGCACTGCGCTCGGCCGGCGCCGGCGTGCTGGCCACCGATCTGGTGATCAAGGGCGAGGTGGAAAACGCCTTCTGCGCCATTCGCCCGCCCGGCCACCATGCGGAACGGACCAAGGCGATGGGGTTTTGCTTTCTCAACAACGTGGCCATTGCCGCTTTGCACGCGCTCGAAGCGCACGGTCTTGAACGGGTGGCGATCATCGATTTCGATGTGCACCACGGCAACGGCACGGAAGACATTTTCCGCGAAGACCCGCGGGTGATGATGGCCAGCATTTTTCAGCATCCGTTCTATCCCTACAGCGGCGCGGACAACCCGCCGGCCCATATGTGCAACGTGCCGGTGCCCGCCGGCACTCGTGGCGACGCGTTCCGGCAGATCGTCTCCGACATGTGGCTGCCGGCGCTGCGCAATCACAATCCGCAGGCCATTTTCATTTCCGCTGGCTTTGACGCCCACTACGAGGACGATATGGGCTCGCTCGGCCTGGTCGAATCCGATTACATCTGGGTGACCGAGCAAATCAAGGCCCTGGCGGCCGAATGCGGCCACAAACGCATCGTGTCGATGCTCGAAGGCGGCTACAGCCTGTCTTCGCTTGCCCGGTCGGTGGTCTCGCATATCAAAGCCTTGGCCGATCTTTGAGTCGCGGCACGGTTGCGCGTCGGGCTGGTCGCGCGACCGTGATCGGGTAGAATGAGCCTTTTATCGTTTCGGCCTTGTCATGATTACCGGATCTATAGTCGCCATCGTCACCCCGATGCTCGAAGATGGCAGCCTGGATATCGCCCGCCTGCGCAGCCTGATCGATTTTCATGTTGCCGAAGGCACGGACGGTATCGTCATCGTCGGCACCACCGGCGAGTCGCCCACGGTCAATTTTGAAGAGCATTGCCAACTGATCAAAGTCGCCGTCGAGCACGCGGCCGGCCGCATTCCGGTGATCGCCGGCACCGGGGCCAACAGCACTGCCGAGGCGGTGGAGTTGGCGCGTTTTGCTGCCAGTGTCGGCGCCACCGCGCACTTGTCGGTGGTGCCGTACTACAACAAGCCTTCTCAAGAAGGGCTGTATCGCCATTTCCGCACCATCGCCGAGGCGGTCGATCTGCCGCTGATCCTCTACAACGTGCCCGGCCGCACGGTGGCAGACTTGTCCAACGACACGGCCTTGCGCTTGGCCGAAATCCCCAACGTCGTCGGAATCAAGGATGCCACCGGCAGCATCGACCGGGCGTGCGATCTGATCGCCCGTGCGCCGGCCGGTTTTGCGCTCTATAGCGGCGATGACATGACCGCGGCGTGCTTCATCATGCTGGGTGGGCATGGCACCATTTCGGTCACCGCCAACGTGGCGCCTCGCGCCATGCACGACATGTGCGCTGCGGCGCTGGAAGGCGATGCGCGCCGGGTGCGCGAAATCAACGCCAGCCTGGTGGGTTTGCATCGCGAGCTGTTTTGTGAAGCCAACCCGATTCCGGTCAAATGGGCGGTCGAACAGATGGGTTTGATCGGTCCGGGCATCCGTTTGCCGCTCACCCCGCTGTCGCCGGCACTGCACCAGCGTGTGCGCCAAGCCATGCGCCAGGCGGGCATCCAGGTTTGAGACCTTGTCATGGACTGCAGGAACCCAATGAACCGTTCATCGCGTCGTGTCGTCTCCCTCGTTGCGCTGTCGCTGGCGCTCGGCGGTTGCGGCACCCTGGAATCCAAGAAAATCGACTACAAAAGCGCGCAGAGTATCCGCCCGCTTGAAATTCCGCCCGATCTGACCGCCCCGACGCGCGACGATCGCTATGCGGTGCCGGATGTCTCTCCGCGTGGCGTGGCGACTTATTCGGCCTACAGCGCCGACCGTGCGGCCCGGCCTCAGGCCGGTGTCGAGGTCCTGCCTGCCGTCGAGCAGATGCGTATCGAGCGCGCCGGCACGCAGCGCTGGCTGGTCGTGCCCGGCGATGCAGACAAACTGTGGCCGCAGATCAAGGATTTCTGGCTGGAACTCGGTTTCATCCTGAATATCGAGCGGCCTGATATCGGCGTCATGGAAACCGACTGGGCGGAGGATCGCGCAAAGATTCCGCAGGATTTCATCCGCTCGACCATCGGCAAAGTGCTCGATGGTTTGTACTCCACCCCGGAGCGTGACAAGTTCCGCACCCGCCTGGAGCCGGGGCAGGATGGCAAGTCCGTGGAGATTTACATCAGTCACCGTGGCATGATGGAAATCTATCCCACCGAGGCCAAGGATCACACCATTTGGCAGCCGCGTCCTGCCGACCCCGAACTGGAGGCGGAGATGCTGCGTCGGCTGATGGTGCATCTGGGTGCGGACGAGGCTCGCGCCGCCGCGCAGCTGGCTACCGCAGCCGTACCGGAGCGGGCACAGATTCAGACGACTGCCGATGGGCGCGTGGCCTTGTCGATGAACGAATCCTTCGATCGCGCCTGGCGCCGGGTGGGTTTGGCGCTAGATCGCATCGGTTTCACGGTCGAAGACCGCGACCGTTCTCAGGGCCTGTATTACGTGCGTTACATCGACCCCGAGGCAGAGGAGGGCGGGAAGCGGAACAAGGGCTTCTTGTCGCGGCTGGCGTTCTGGCGCAGCGATGAAAAAGTGGCCGAATCGGGAAGCGAATACCGGCTGCGGCTGCGTAGCGAGGGCGAGCAAACGGTGGTCACGGTGCTGAGTCGCGAGGGCGGTGAAGATGCCTCCGCCACCGCACGTCGCATGTTGAGCCTGTTGCACGAGCAATTGCGCTGATGCAAAGGCCGGGCGCACAGCCAGTGCGCCGTGCGCGGCTTGGTGTCAAAGCAGGCGTTCGGGTGAATGCTTGCGCTGCGCAGGATGCGGGCGCAAAAACAAAGCCGGCCACAGGGCCGGCTTTGTTGTGTGCGCAGTATGAATTACTGCTTGGGCATGGCTTCCTTGGCCGCTTCGGCACCAGCTTGCACCGCGTCCTTGCCTGCTTCGACCGCTTCCTTGGCGGCCTCGGTGGTGGCTTCGGCAGCGTTTTGGGCCGCTTCCTTGGCGCCTTCGACCATTTCCTCAGCTTTTTCCTGGACGGCTTCAGTGCCTTCCTTTACCGCTTCGGTGACGCTACCGGCGGCGGGTTCGTTTTCTTTGGCCGGCTCAGCGGCCGGGGCGGCAGCCGGAGCCGCTTGCTGGGCCGGAGCCGGCGCAGCGTCTTCCTTCTTGCCGCAGGCGGAGACGGCGAGAGCAAGCAGGGTGGCGAGCAGCAGAGAAGTTTGCTTCATTATTCTGGTTCCTTGTCGATGGGTGTTGAAGTCTGCATGGCCGGTTACATGACAAATTCAAGCTATGTCCATGTCCGGCAGCGGTGGGAATCCTAACATGCCGGTTTTGCAGAATCCATGGCGCAAGCGTTAAATTGCTGCGTTGCGAAAATTCCTGAAACACATTTAAAACCCAATAAACATGCCATTTGACGCCGGGTTGGCGTCGAATCACATTGTTTCAAATTGTGCGCGATTGGGGCGCGGACGCTGGCGTGTCGAGGCTGTCTTTGCGCTGTGGCGGTCGCGGGGAAGCCTGGATTCAAACCGTCTGCGGATAGCCGAATCCGGCCAAATACCAATCGTACAGCAGGGCCAGCAACGCCGGGCTGGGCGGGGAGGTCGGCGCCAAGCGCCGATGATGAGCAAGGCCGGCCAGCGCATGGTGTTCTGTCGTGGGCGCATCGATCGCTTCACCATTGAGAAAGAAGCGCCCTTTGCGAAATAGCAAAATGGAGCGGGCGTCCAGTGCGAAGCCATGCTGCGCGACTGCCCGCTCAAAGCGCCTGCGCGGCAACGGCTGCGCTGGCGGGTCAAAGAACACCTGCGGCTTGGGTTCGGTGAGGTATTCGCCCAGAAACTCCGCCACCGTCTCGCGGTTCCATTCGATTGCCTGCAACATGCGCGCGACCTGGTCGACCATGGATTCGGAAATCAGCGCGGAGTTGTCCTGCAAGGACAGATCCGGATCGGCATAGACCCCCTCCAGACAGATGCGCTCCTGCAGCCAGCCGAGAAACCCGACGCCGAGTTCCTGCGCGGTCGGGGTGCGGAAACCGATGGAGTAGGTCATGCATTCACCCATCGCGATGCCGTTGTGCGCCCAGTGCGGCGGTAGATACAGCATGTCGCCCGGTTCCAGCACCCAGTCATGAGTGGGGTGGAAATGGCGCAGAATGCGCAGCGGGGCGCCTTCGACCAGGGTGTGGTCTTTTTGGTCGCCAATCTGCCAGCGCCGCTTGCCGATGCCTTGCAGCAAAAAGACGTCGTAGTGGTCGAAGTGTGGGCCGACGCCACCGCCGTCGACCGCATAGCTCACCATCAAGTCGTCCAGCCGGGCTTGCGGGATGAAGTCAAAGCTGTGCAGCAGACGGTCGGCTTCGGGCACCCAGAGGTTGACCCCTTGGACCAACACGGTCCACGGCGTGCGTTTGCCCCGCAGTCGGCTATGCCGTTGCGGGCCGTGTGCCACTTCCCAGGTGTCGCCGTCGTGACGCACCCAGCGCGACTCGACGTCCGGGTCGCAGGCAAGCGCAAAAAGTTGCTCCCGATCCAGGACGCCGGTGAATCCGGGGATAGCCTGGCGGACGAGAAGCGGTTTTTTTTGCCAGTACTCTTGAAGGAACTGGCGGGGCGAGAGGCCCCCGAGCAAGGTCGCAATCATGCGCCGGATTATAGTCGGGTCGGGGCACCAAACCCTCATGCGCGACCAATTGTGAATGAGCCGATGGCGGTGTTGCCCCCGAGGTGGCCTAGTGCAAGGGTTTCCGCAAGCTGGATTGTGGCAACGAAAAACTGTCCGCTACCGGTAGAATCTTTCCCCTTTTGGCAGCACAACGACTATGTCCGTGACCGTCATCGAATCGCTCGACTTGGAAGGCCGCGGTGTAGCCCGCGTCGATGGCAAAGCTGTGTTCATCGAGGGCGCGCTGCCGGGCGAGACGGTGGCGTATGAGGTGCATCGCAGCCGACCGAATTACGATCAGGCCCACACCCTGCAGGTACTGCGGGCCAGTGCCCTGCGGGTGACGCCGCGTTGTCCGCATTTCGGCGTGTGCGGCGGCTGTTCAATGCAGCATCTGGATGCCAGTGCGCAGGCCGCGATCAAGCAGCGGGTGCTGGAAGATGCGTTATGGCATGTCGGGCGGGTGCGGCCCAGAATGGTGCATGCGGCCATCCACGGCCCGGCCTGGGGCTACCGCGATCGGGCACGGCTGACCGTTCGCCTGGTGCCCAGCAAAGGCGGTGTGCTGGTCGGCTTTCATCAACGCCGCTCCAGCTACGTGGCCGACATGCACACCTGTCCGGTGCTGCCGAAGCATGTGTCGGCGCTGTTGCCTGCCTTGCATCGGCTGATTGCCGGGCTGTCGATCCCCGACCGTTTGCCGCAGATTGAAATTGCCCGCGGCCAGGCCGCCACCGTGCTGGTGTTTCGCCACCTGTTACCGCTCGATGCGGCCGATGAAGCACGCTTGGCGGCGTTCGCACAAGCGCACCGGGTGCAGGTCTGGTTGCAGCCGGCGGGCCCGGATTCGGCGCATCCGTTGTATCCGCGCGATGCGCCCGGTCTGTATTACACCCTGCCGGAATTCGGCCTGCGCATGGACTTCCGCCCGACCGATTTCACCCAGGTCAATGTGCATATCAACCGCGTGCTGATCCGCCGTGCGCTGCAATGGCTGGCACCCGTTGCGGGCGAGCGTATTGCCGATTTGTTCTGTGGTTTGGGTAACTTCAGTCTGCCGATCGCGCGCAGCGGCGCCGAAGTGGTAGGCGTGGAGGGCAGCGAGGCCCTGGTCCGGCGTGCCGGCGACAACGCCCGGCGCAACGGCCTGGCTGCCAATACCCGGTTTTACGCGGCCAACCTGTTCGAGGCCACCGAAGACAGTCTTGCCGCGCTGGGGCCGCTCGACAAGCTGCTGATCGATCCGCCGCGCGAGGGCGCGCTTGCCGTGGTCAAGGCCATCGGACCGCAGCAGCGGCCCCGGCGCATCGTCTATGTGTCGTGCAATCCGGCTACGCTGGCGCGCGATGCCGCGGTATTGGTGCACGACAAAGGCTATGTGCTCAGCGGTGCCGGGATCGCCAATATGTTTCCGCACACCTCACATGTGGAGTCGATTGCGGTATTCGATGATCCGCGCCGCTAGACCTGGCAGCAGTCAGCGGTATAATCCCGCGCTCAGAATAGGGAAGCGTGGCAGAGTGGTTGAATGCACCGGTCTTGAAAACCGGCAGGGGTTCACGCCCCTCGTGAGTTCGAATCTCACCGCTTCCGCCAATTGGCTCTGACGGCTTCGATCGCGCTACCGCTGTCACTCTGCCTTCAACTCTCCAGCCGTTGCGGCGCAATCTTGGGCGACAATGTCACCCCCTTGGCGGTGCGGCGGTGGCGCAGGGGTTCGCGCTGCGCGGGTTGGAGTTCGATGGTGATCGGTTTGCCACCGCGGCCGGTGCCGACAATGCGTAGCGGAGCGTCGTCTGCTGGCAGGGCGACGGCGGTCAGCGCTTCGCCGCTTTCCAGTTTCATCAGGATCACGCCGCGCCCGCCGGCCTGCACTTTCATTTCGCTGCGGGCAAAGATGAGCAGGCGGCCGTTGGCCGACACCGCAGCGATCCATGCGCCCAGGGCGGGGGCGGGCGGCAATACTTTTTCGCCCCTCTCCAGGGTCATGAAAGCCTTGCCGGCACGTTGGCGGCTGGTGGCTTCTGCCAGCGTGCAAAGGAAGCCGTAACCGCCGGAGTTGGCGAACAGCCAAGTGGAGTCGGGGCTGGCGGAGAGCACCTGGGCAAGTTTGCCGCCGTCCTGGAAATCCACCAGCGTGGTGATCGGGGTGCCGTCGCCGCGGCCGCCGGGCAGGTCGGATACTTTCACCGTATAGGCGCGACCGTTGGTGTCGATGACCACCAGCGGCCAGGTGGTACGGGTTTCGATCTGTGCGAAGGCAAAGTCGCCAGCCTTGTAGCCGATGGTATTAGGGTCCAGGCCGTGTCCGACGCGGGTGCGCACCCAGCCGTTTTTGGACACGATCACAGTGACCGGCTCGTCGGCCACGCCAATGTCTGCCGCCGCGGCCGGGGCGACGGTTTCGATCAGCGTGCGGCGGGTGTCGCCGTATTTTTTGGCGTCCTCGTCGATCTCGCGCACGATGAGTTGAGTCATTGCCGCGCGGTTATCGAGCAGGTGTTGTAGTCCTTTGCGTTCCTCTTTGAGTTCGGCCAGTTCTTTTTCGATCTTGAAGCCTTCCAGCCGAGCGAGTTGACGCAGGCGGATTTCCAGAATGTCTTCAGCCTGCAGTGTGGTCAGACCGAAGGCGTCGATGAGTGCCGGCTTGGGTTCATCGGACTCACGGATGACGCGGATCACTTCTTCGATGTGAAGGTAGGCGATCATCCGCCCTTCAAGAATGTGGATGCGCCGGGCGACTTCGTCGAGCCGGTGGCGGGTGCGGCGTTCGACGGTGACATAGCGAAAGTCGATCCACTCGCGCAGGATCTGCACCAGGTTTTTTTGCTGCGGACGCCCGTCGCGGCCTATCATGGTGAGGTTGACCGGCACGCTGCTCTCCAGCCCGGTGTGGGCCAGCAGCACGGCCATGAATTCATCGCGGTCGATGCGGCTGGAGCGTGGTTCCAGCACGATGCGCACCGGTTCGGCTTCGGAGGATTCGTCGCGCACCGTCTCCAGCACACCGAGCAGGCGTTGTTTGAGCTGTTTCTGTTCCTGGCTGACTTCCTTTTTGCCGGCGCGTGGCTGCGGGTTGGTGAGCGCCTCGATTTCGGCCAGTACGCTGGCAGTAGAGGTGCCGTGTGGCAGTTCATGGACGATGACCCGCCACTGGCCGCGGGCAAGTTCTTCGATCCGCCAGCGTGCTCGCAGGCGCAGACTGCCGCGTCCGCTGGCGTAAGCCTCGCGGATGACTTCGGGTGGGGAAATCAGCTGACCGCCGCCGGGAAAGTCCGGCCCCGGCAGCAGCGCCAGGATGTCGTCCAGCGCCGCTTCCGGGTGGTGGATCAGGTGGCAGGTGGCTTCGGCCACCTCGCGCAGGTTGTGCGGCGGAATTTCGGTGGCCATGCCCACCGCAATCCCCGAGGCGCCGTTGAGCAGCACGAAAGGCAGGCGCGCGGGCAGTAGCTTGGGTTCCTGAAAGGCACCATCGTAGTTGGGGACGAAATCCACCGTGTTGCGGTCGATCTCGGCGAGCAGCAGCTCGGCGATCGGGGTCAGGCGGCATTCGGTGTAGCGCATCGCCGCGGCCGAGTCGCCGTCGCGCGAGCCGAAGTTGCCCTGACCGTCGATCAGTGGATAGCGCAGCGAAAAGTCCTGCGCCACACGCACCATGGCGTCATACACGCTGGCGTCGCCATGCGGGTGGTATTTGCCGATGACGTCACCAACCACGCGCGCACTTTTCACGTGTTTGGCGCCGGCTGCCAGCCGCATTTCGTTCATCGCAAAGAGGATGCGGCGCTGCACCGGCTTCATGCCGTCTTCAACCTGCGGCAAGGCGCGCGACTTGACCACACTCATCGCATAGGCCAGGTAGGCGCGCTCGGCGTAGCGGTCGAGCGGCAGGCTGCCATCGCCGTTGCCGCCGTCGTTGCCGATGGGGGCGGGCGGTGGCGGCGGCGGGGCATCTGCCGGCGGGGTAGCGAAGAGGTCGAGGGTGTCTTGGCTCATGGGTGGGTTCTGCATTGTTGCGGGCGGCCCGTCGCGGTGGCGGCAGGCGAGATTGTCAGGGCGTGCCGGGCGCGGTACGCTGAAGGTCTGGCAAACGAGGGTAACGGGCGATGGCAGGGCGCGACGACGATCCGCATAGCAACTTTTCTGCCGGACAACGGGACCGTCTGCTCAACGGCCTGCACGCGATCATCCGCCAGGCGGTGCGGGCGCTGTCCATCCTGATGGTGCTGGTGATCCTGTGGGGCATCGTGGACGTGGTCTGGGTGCTGTACCAGAAGCTCACCGCACCGCCTTTCCTGCTGCTCGGCATCAGCGACATCTTCGCCATCTTTGGCGCCTTTCTGGTGGTGCTGATCGCCATTGAGATCTTCGTGAATATCTCGCTCTACCTGCGTGACGATGTCATTCACGTCAAGCTGGTGGTGGCCACCGCGCTGATGGCCATCGCGCGCAAGGTCATCGTGCTCGATTTCAACACGGTTGAACCGGCCTACGTTTATGCGACTGCCGCCACGGTGCTGGCGCTGGGCATTACCTACTGGCTGGTGAGTAAGCAGGCGCGCACCTGAGTAGTGACCGTGCTGAGAGGCGGGCAAGGCCGCGCAACGGTGTCTTTCGCCATTGGCGCTCACACGTCTGCCTCCACGCTGTGACCGTTTTCTTCCATCCAGGCACGTCGGGCTGCGGCCTCGCCCTTGCCCATCAGCAATGTGAACATGCGTAAGGTGTCCTCCAGCGCCTGCGGGCGCACGGTCACCGGTAACACCCGACGGGTGGCCGGGTCCATGGTGGTTTCGCGTAGCTGATCCGGGTTCATTTCGCCCAGCCCCTTGAAACGGCCGACTTCGATGGCCTCGGGGCGGAAACCTTCTTGCACCAGACGCTCGCGGATGGCGGTCAGTTCGGCTTCATCCAGCGCGTACAGACGGCGCGCCGGACGCTTTTTGCCTTGAGCTGGAACGTCGATGCGGTACAGCGGGGGCTGGGCCACGTAAATATGGCCGCGCTCGATGAGCCTGGGAAAATGGCGAAAGAACAGCGTCAGTAGCAGGGTTTGAATATGGGCGCCATCCACGTCCGCGTCCGACATGATGATGATTTTGCCGTAGCGCAGTCCAGATAGATCCGGTTCGCTGTCGGCGCGATGGGCATCCACCCCCAAGGCGACCGCGATGTCGTGGATTTCGGCGTTGGCCAGCAGGCGGTCGGGGTCGATTTCCCAGGCGTTTTGCACCTTGCCGCGTAACGGCAGGATGGCCTGGGTTTCCTTGTTGCGCGCCAATTTGGCCGAACCGCCGGCCGAATCGCCTTCGACCAGGAAAAGCTCATTGCGCGCAATGTCCTCGGATTCGCAGTCGGAAAGCTTGCCGGGTAGCACGGCGACGCCGGAGCTTTTCTTGCGTTCGACTTTCTGGGCGTTTTTCTGACGCGCTTGGGCCTGGCGAATCGCCAGTTCGGCGATCGCCCGACCGGCTTCCACATGGTTGTTGAGCCAGATTTCGAAAGGGTCGCGGATCTGCCCGGAGACCAGCTTGACCGCTTCGCGCGAGTTGAGCTTTTCTTTCACCTGGCCTTGGAACTGCGGGTCGAGCAGGCGTGCGGAGAGCACAAAGCTCATCCGCCCGCAGACGTCTTCTTGTTGCAACTTGATGCCGCGCGGCAAAAGCGCGTGGTGTTCGATGAAGGACTTGACCGCCTCGAACACGCCGGCGCGCAGCCCGGATTCATGCGTGCCGCCGGCCACCGTGGGAATCAGGTTTACATAGGATTCGCTCGGCACCGCGGTTTCAAACCAGGCCAGCGCCCAGCTTGCACCTTCGCCTTCGGCAAAGTTGGCATCGTCTGCGCCGGCGTAGCCCTCGGCCGTGTAGATCGGGGCCACCGGTTCGAGGTCGCCAGCCAGCTCCTTGAGGTAGCCGGCCAGACCTTCGGGGTAGCTCCAGCGTTTGGACAGTGCGGGGCCGGCTGCCTGCTCGATGTCCAACTGCACCGCCACGCCCGGCAGCAACACGGCTTTGGAGCGTAGCAGCCGTTCGAGTTCGCCGAGCGGAATCTTGGGGTTGTCGAAATATTTGGGGTCCGGCCACACCCGTACCCGGGTGCCGCTGGCGCGCCCGCAGTCGCCTAAGGTTTGCAGGCTGCCGATGCGCTCGCCGCCATCGGCAAAGTCGATGCGGTAGTGCTTGCCTTCGCGCATGACCTCCAGCTCGATGCGGGTCGACAGCGCGTTGGTCACCGCCACCCCGACACCGTGCAGCCCACCCGAGAAGGCGTATGCGCTGTTGCCCTCGCGTTTGTTGAACTTGCCTCCGGCGTGCAGCCGGGTGTAGGCCAGCACCACCACCGGCACGCCTTCTTCGGGGTGCAGCCCTACCGGAATGCCGCGGCCATCGTCGGCCACCGAGACCGAGCCGTCCAGGTGCAAGGTGACGTGTATTTTTTTGGCAAAGCCGGCCAGCGCCTCGTCGGCGGCGTTGTCGATGACTTCCTGGATGATGTGCGCCGGGCTGTCGGTGCGGGTGTACATGCCGGGGCGTTCGCGCACCGGCTCCAGCCCTTTCAAGACACGAAAGGAGGACTCGTCGTAGTGTTGCTGCTTGCCAGTCATGGCGGACCCGTCGGATTAGGACGGGCGCAAGGATAAGGCGGGATGAGACGGAACGAAAGGGGCGGGCAGGCGGTGTGGCCCTGCTCAGGCGCTGCCCAGCATGCGCCCGCCGCCCGTGGTACGGGCGTGGCCGTCGGCGTCGTAGAGTTGCGGGTGGTCGGCTGCGGCCAGCAGGATCGAGAGCGCACCCTGGTTGTGCTGCATACGTTCGATGATCAGTTTGCCGTTCAGGCTGTTGCGCTCGCGCGCCTCGGCGGCAAGTCGCAGCACTTCGTCCCACTGGGCGAGCGTGTCGGGCATGTTGGCGCACAGGCTGCGAATGGACTCGTCGGAATGGGTCAGGCCCAGCCGGCCGAGCAACATGGCGCGGGCGTCATGCAAACGCTGCAGGGTGTGGTAGAGCGCAGTTTTTTCCTGGGTGAGGGCGAGCAGCGCGTCGGTGTCGCCGGCCACCAGCAGGCTTTCCTCGCGACCCAGCAAGGTGATGAAAGTGCGCAACTGCGCCACCTCCATGCCAAGAAGCTGGGAAAACTGCAGGCGTTCGGTGTGGTTCACGGGCGTTGCGGCGCGTCGTGGAGCATCTGGCGGACGCTGTCGAGCAGTCCGTCAGCAATGCGGCTGGCGTCGATCTTGAAGCGTCCTTCGCTGATCGCCTGGCGAATTTCATCGACCCGCGCCCGGTCGATCACCGGGGTATTGGCGATGGCCGCCTCGGCCTTTTGCAGGCTGGTCGATAGCGAAGACAACTGTACTTTGTCTGCGCTGGGCGCCGGGGCCGGCCCGTTTGCCGCCGGCAGGCGGGGTTTCGACTCGCCGGCCTGTGGGCCGCCGAGTGATTTGATCACGCTGTCGATCTTCACGGCATAGCTCCCGATGGGTGTTGTCTGTAGACGTATTTCGGCGCGACGCAGCAAAACCTTAGCGATTTTTACAGTTATTTTTGCGCCTGGCGAGTGTTGCGTTAGAAGTCGACTTCGACCACCCCGCCGTTGCGCGCGGTGCCGGAGATGACCTGACCGCTGGGCATGCGCACACGCACCGGTTCGCCCTCGGTTGCGCCATTCAGAGCGCGGCCTTCGCTGCTCACGGTAAATCCCGCTCCGCGGCTCACAACCTTGACATTCTGCCCTTGCCGCACTGCCGGTGGCAGCCGCAGATGGGTGCGCCTGAGCGGCGTGCCGGCGGCAACCGCGATGCGCGCATGGTGGCCGACCGCCTGAGCCGGGTCGGTGAGCGTGGACTCGGGCAGG
The DNA here is from genome assembly GCF_003345255.1 of Pseudothauera hydrothermalis. Classification (GTDB taxonomy): domain Bacteria; phylum Pseudomonadota; class Gammaproteobacteria; order Burkholderiales; family Rhodocyclaceae; genus Pseudothauera; species Pseudothauera hydrothermalis. Next base: position 1,011,866 of record NZ_CP029331.1, read on the forward strand.
GCGGCCAGGTCGCCGCGTTCGCGCTTGAGATCGGCCAGGGTGACGATTTGCCCCGGCCGCAGCCCACGCGCCAGCACCAGATAGTCGGTCAGCACCTCGACCCGCGCCGGCAGATAGACCGTCCATTCGACCGGTGACTCGCATCGCACGCCCACATTGGTCTGCCCCCAGGCGCGCGCACCGGCTGGGAAAAAGGCCACCAGGGCCGCACAGGCCGGCAGCTGGGTGTGCGGATCGAGCGGCCCCACACTCACCCGCACCTCACCCGGCAGGCCGGCCGCTTCGGCTTCTAGAAACGCGCGTGCCGCATCTCGCACCGTTTCGGTGGGCTGCTGGGCTGCGGCCGGCAGAATCAGTGCGCCGCAAAACCACAAACCGACGCCCAGGCGGGCAGCTGTCGACAGTACTTTCATGCGTCGATTGCACCACGCATGACAGCCCGCCCGCAAGTGCTGCAAACCGGCAAGCTTTGCCGCCAGGCAGGGGCGCACTTGCCGGCGGCGGCACCGATGCGCACGAATTGGCCGGTTTTTGCCGGTCTTATCCGCCCAAGCCGTTTGCCGGCGCGGCACTACCATTGCTGGCATGGAAGGTGCTGTGGCGTCGATGCCGATGCCTGAGCACCGTATACGGCAGCCGGAACGCATTGATGAGGTGATGCCATGAAAAATCTGCTCGACAACAGCTTGCGCGTCCATCAGGCGGCGCTCAACACTCAAGCGTATCGCCAACAGTTGTTGGCGTCCAACATCGCCAACGCCGACACCCCTCACTACAAGGCGCGCGACATCGATTTTCGCAGCGCGCTACAAGGGGTGCTCGATGGCCGCTCTGGCGCGCTGGCGCTGGCCACCACCGCGCGCGGTCACATGAGCGGTGTGCAGTCCAACCCGCTGGAGCGCTTCGTCAAGTATCGCCAGGAGCTTCAGTCCGCGGTGGACGGCAATACCGTCAACATGGACGTGGAGCGCGCCGCATTTGCGGAAAATTCCATTCACTACGAGGCCAGTGTGACCTTCATCAATGGTCTGTTGAGCGGTATGCAGCGCGCGATCTCGGGTCAGTGAAAGAGTTGGAGTGAATCATGAGCATGCTCAATGTGTTCAACATCGCCGGTTCCGCGCTCAATGCCCAGTCGGTGCGCCTGAATACGACCGCTTCCAATTTGGCCAACGCCGACAGTGTTGTTGCCGAAGATGGTCAGCCTTATCGCGCCAAGCAAGTGGTCTTTGCCGCCCGGCCGGTGGTCGGTGGCAGCAAGGACGCGGTGGGCGTGCAGGTGACCCAGGTGGTGGAGAGCGCCGCCCCGATGCGCTTGGTCTATGAACCCAACAACCCCGCGGCCAACGCCGACGGCTATGTGGAAATGCCCAACGTGAACGTGGTGGAGGAGATGGTGAACATGATCTCCGCCTCGCGCTCCTACCAGAACAACGTCGAAGTGATGAATACCGCGCGGACCTTGCTGCAGCGCACTTTGCAGATTGGTGCGCAATGAGCACGGTTCTTGCTAGGAGGCTGGTGAATTCATTGGCAATGCCGTCCGGAGAATGAAATGAGCGCGGTGAGCGAAACCCAAAACGTCCTGTCCAGTCTGGCACGCAGCGACAAAACCAACGCCAAGGCCACCGAGGACATGCAGACCCGCTTTTTGACCTTGCTGACCACCCAGTTACGCAATCAGGATCCGATGAATCCGATGCAAAACGCCGAGGTGACCTCGCAACTGGCGCAGATGAGCACGGTCGATGGCATCGAGCGGCTCAACAAGATGTTCCAGCAGTTCGTCTCCTCTCAGGAGTCGGCCGAGGCCATGCAGGCGGCGGCCTTGGTCGGGCGCGGGGTGTTGGTCGAAGGCAAAGGTATGATCCTGACCGAAGCGGGCGGGGTCGGTGGGGTTGAGTTGGCTGCTCCGGCGGACAAAGTTACCGTGACCATTCGCGATGCCGCCGGGCTGGAAGTGGCCCGGGTGGAGTTCGAAGACCTCGAAGCGGGCAGCCACAACTTTGTCTGGGACGGCACCGCGCTGGATGGCCAAAAGGCCGCCACCGGCGTCTATAGCATGTCGGTGGTAGCCAGCGCCGGCGGTGAAAAGGTTGCGGCCAAGACCTTGGAGTTTGGCCAGGTCACCGGCGTCATCCGCGGACCCAAGAGCACGGATCTGCAGGTCGGTTCGCTTGGCATCTTCCAGTTCGACGACATCAAGCAGATTCTCTGATCCGGAGTAACGATCATGGCTTTCCAGCAAGGTTTGAGCGGCTTGGCATCTTCGTCCAAGGCCATCGACGTGGTCAGCAATAACGTGGCCAATGCCAGCACGGTGGGGTTCAAAAGCGCAACCGCCCAGTTTGCCGATGTGTATGCCTCGGCGCTCACCGGTGCGGTGTCGACCATCCAGGTCGGCATCGGAGCCACGGTCAATGCAGTCAAGCAAGCTTTTACTCAGGGCAATCTGACCTCCACCAACAATCCGCTTGATATGGCGATCAATGGCAACGGGTTCTTTCGTATCGAGCGCAATGACGGCACCCTTGCCTACACCCGAAACGGTCAGTTCGACATCGACAAAGAAGGCTACATTGTCAATGCTTTGGGCGAGCGGCTGACCGGCTATCAGGTGGACGCGGCCACCGGCCAGATCGGCAACGTGGTGGCGCCTTTGCGCATTCCTCAGGACGAAGCGCCGCCACAGGCCACCGGCACGGTCAATGGAGTGGCGATCACCGGCAATCTGGATTCGCGGCAAACGGTGCCGACGGTGGCGCCTTTCGACCCGCTCGATATCGACTCCTACAACTCCACCACCTCGCTGACCGTCTATGACAGCTTGGGCAATCCGCATACGCTGAGTTTGTACATGGTGCGGCTTGCACCCGAGACTTCGCGCACTTGGGAGATTCATGCCTCGCTCGATGGCGATGCGCCGACCTCGCTCGGCAATGTCGTATTCACCGATACCGGTTTGTTGGACCCGCTCTCACCGGCGTTGACGCCATTTACCCGCACCGCCGCGGCGTTGAACAATGGCGCGGCCGATTTGACGTTTCCGATCGATCTGTCGAAACTGACCCAGTTCGGCTCGCCGTTCTCGATCACCGATATCCGGCAGGACGGCTTTTCGTCCGGCCAGGTCGCGGGGTATTCGATCAGCCGCGACGGCATCATCCAGGGCCGCTATACCAATGGCCAAACCCGCGATTTGGGTCAGGTTGCGTTGGTGACCTTCCGCAGCCCGAACGGCTTGGTGTCCTTGGGTAATAACATGTGGGCCGCCTCGCCCGAGTCCGGTCCGCCGGTGCCGGGGCGTCCTGGAACCGGGCTGAACGGGGTGATTTCCGCCGGCCAGGTGGAAGATTCCAACGTCGATCTGACCCAGGAACTGGTGCAACTCATCATCCAGCAGCGTAACTACCAGGCCAACGCGCAGTCGATCCGCACCCAAGACCAGATTCTGCAGACACTGGTCAATCTGCGTTGATCCACTGAAACCCCGGCGGCTTAACGTCTGCCGGCGACCAGGAGCCCATCATGGACCGCGTGATCTATACCGCGATGACCGGCGCCAAGCATACGCTTGGCCAGCAGGCGGCGGTGGCGAACAATCTGGCCAATCTGAACTCCACCGGATTTCGTGCGGCCATGCACAAGCTGCGCGCGGTGGAGGTGCAGACCGAAGCCTTGCGCAGCCGCGCCTTTGTGGTCGATGCCACCATCGCCACCGATTTTTCCACCGGGCCGATCACCCATACCGGCCGCCAATTCGACGCCGCCATCGAAGGCAAGGGCTGGTTTGCGGTGCAAACCCCGGACGGCGGCGAAGCCTACACCCGCGACGGCAGCTTCGAGCTCAGCGCCAACGGCGTGCTGCAGACTCGCAGCGGCTTGCCGGTGATCGGCGACGGCGGGCCGATCACCATTCCGCCGGACAGTGAAATTGTCATCGGCAAGGACGGGTCGATATCCGCATTCACGCCCGGGCAGGGGAATGTGGTCAATGTCGTGGCCCGGCTCAAACTGGTCAATCCGCCCGAGCAGGAGCTGGTGCGCGGCGACGACGGTCTTTTCCGCCAGCGCAGCGGCCAACCGGCAGCGGCCGATGAGGCGGTGCAGGTGGCTGGCGGCTATCTGGAAGGCAGCAATGTGAATGCGGTCGACCAACTGGTGCAGATGATTTCGCTCGCCCGCCAGTTCGAGATGCAGACCCGCATGCTGCAAACCGCTGAGGCCAATGACCAGGCCGCAGCCCGGGTGATCGGCAACCGCTGATCGGGGTGGCTGCGCGGCGGCAAAAAGCGCCGGAAATCTGCCGGTAATCGGCAAAATGATCGGGTGCTGCGGGCGATAAGCTGACACCAACGGCAAAAGGGGCATTGGCACAGCGCTTGCTCCTGGAACCTCAAACAGACCATCGCTCAGGAGCCGAAAAATGATCCGCTCTCTGTGGACCGCCCGCACCGGGCTCGACGCCCAGCAAACCCAGTTGGACGTCATCTCCAACAACCTTGCCAATGTTTCCACCAACGGCCACAAGCGCCAGCGCGCGGTGTTCGAGGATCTGCTCTACCAGACCATCCGTCAGCCTGGTGCACAATCGACCCAGCAGACGCAAATCTCCTCCGGTTTGCAGATCGGCACTGGGGTGCGTGTGGTGGCCACCGAAAGAGTGTTCACCCAGGGCAATTTGCAACAAACCGGCAATTCCCTGGATTTGGCCATTCAGGGCAATGGCTTTTTCCAGGTGCAGATGCCCGACGGCACCATCGCTTACACCCGTGACGGCGCCTTCCAGCTCGACAACCAGGGCAACGTGGTCACCGCCAGCGGCTATCCGCTGGCTGATGCGATCAACATTCCGGCCGATGCGCGCTCGATCACCATCGGCAAAGACGGCACGGTGAGCGTGCTGGTGGCTGGCGATGTCAATCCGGTGCAGGTCGGCGCCATCCAACTGGCCACCTTCGTCAATCCGGGCGGTTTGCAAAGCGCGGGCGAAAACCTGTTCTATGAGACCGCCTCCAGCGGGGTGGCCAACCTCAATGTGCCCGGCACCAATGGCGCCGGGGTGCTCAATCAGGGCTATGTGGAAACGTCCAATGTGAATGTGGCCGAGGAACTGGTGAGCATGATCATTACCCAGCGCGCCTATGAGCTGAACTCGCGCGCCATCCAGACTTCCGACCAGATGCTCGGCCGTCTGACCCAGCTCTAAAGGGGCGGTCATCATGAAACTCGCTGCAACGTGTGTCACCCTTGCGCTGGCGCTGTTGTCCGGTTGCGCATCGATTTACGGCACCCCGCCGACCGTGGTGCACCAGCCGATGAGTATCCGCCCGCCGGCGCCGGCGCAAACCGCGCCGCTCTCCGGCGCGATCTTCCAAAACGCCCAGTTGCGGCCGCTGTTCGAAGACCGCCGCGCGCGCAACATCGGCGACACCATCACGATCAACCTGGTCGAACGTACCACCGCGCAAAAAAGCGCCAATGCTTCGGCCAAGCGCGGCTCCAGTCTGACCGGCGGGATTACCGCCTCTGCAAAACTGCCTCTGGCCACACTCAACGGGCTCAATATCGATGCCGGCGTGGAGTCGGATTTTTCCGGCTCCGGTGCGGCGGCGGCGAACAATGCGTTCAACGGCACCATCACGGTGACCGTGATCGATGTCTATCCGAACGGCAATCTGCTGGTTTCGGGTGAGAAGCAGATTGCCATCAACCAAGGCCAGGAGTTCATCCGCTTCTCCGGGGTGATCAATCCCAATGTGGTAACCGCGGCCAACACCGTGCAATCGACCCAGGTGGCCGATGCGCGCATCGAATACAAGGGCAGCGGCTTTATCGACGAACACAACACCATAGGTTGGCTGCACCGCTTCTTCGTTGCCATTTTGCCGTTTTGAAGCGTGCCGCCGGTTTTTGCGGAGCTGAACCATCATGAGAGCCACTTTCGCCCGTCTTGCCACCTCGTTGCTGGCCGCTTGTGTGATGGCGGCTGCGCCGGCGCAGGCCGCGCCCGAACGCATCAAGGAATTGGCCTCGATTGCCGGCGTGCGTGACAACCAACTGGTCGGTTACGGTCTGGTGGTCGGTTTGGACGGTAGCGGCGACCAGACTACGCAAACGCCTTTTACCGTGCAGAGCATCATCAACATGCTGGGCAACATGGGGGTGACGCTGCCGCCGGGGACCAACCTGCAACTCAAAAACGTGGCGGCGGTCATGGTCACCGCTACGCTGCCGCCGTTTGCCCGGCCGGGTCAGCGCATCGATGTGACCGTATCCTCGATCGGTAATGCCAAGAGTTTGCGCGGCGGCACCTTGGTGATGACGCCGCTCAAAGGTGCCGACGGCCAGATCTACGCCATTGCCCAGGGCAATATGCTGGTCGGCGGCGCCGGCGGGCAAGGTGGCGGCGCGGCGGTGACCATCAATCATCTGTCGGCCGGTCGGATTCCCGGCGGTGCCACGGTGGAACGCGCGGTGCCCACCCTGCTGGGGCAGGGCGAGCATGTGGTGCTGGAGCTGAACGACACCGATTTTGGCACCGCCCGCAGGGTGGTCGATGCGATCAATCTGGCCATCGCGCCAGGCACCGCCCAGGCGGTGGACGGGCGCACCATCCGGGTTCGCGCCCCGCTCGATCCGTCCGAGCGGGTGGCTTTTCTGGGGCAGATCGAAAACCTCACCGTCACCCCGGTGCAGCAGGCGGCCAAAGTCATCGTCAATTCGCGCACCGGTTCGGTGGTCATGAATCAAAAGGTGATGGTGCAGAACGTGGCGGTGGCGCATGGCAATCTCACCGTCAATATCGTCACCGAGCAGCAGGCGAACCAGCCGCAACCGTTCGCGCAAGGGCAAACGGTGATTACCGAACGGGGTGAAGTCACCATCGAGCAGGTGCCGGGCAAGCTGGTCAATGTGCAAGCCGGCAGCAATCTTGCCGATGTGGTCAAGGCGCTCAACGCCTTGGGCGCCACGCCGATGGATTTGGTCAGCATTTTGCAGGCGATGAAGTCGGCCGGCGCGCTGCGCGCCGAACTGGAGGTGATCTGATCATGCTTGCCAGCAGGCCGATCAACGCGCTCGACCCGAATGCGCTGGCCAGCCTCAAAACGCTGGCACGCGAGGGCGATTCGCCCGCGGCGCTGCGCGCAGCTGCCAAGCAGTTCGAGGGCTTGTTCCTGCAAATGGTCATCAAGTCGATGCGCGATGCCATGCCCACCGACAGCCTGTTCGGCAGCGAACAGGGCCGCTTGTACCAACAATTACTCGATCAGCAGATGGGGCTCAACCTTGCCCAGGGGCGGGGGATGGGACTGGCGGAAGTCATTTACCGCCAGCTCGGCGGCAAGGCGCAGGGCGTAACGGATGCCCCCATCGTTAATCTGGATGCCGCGGCGACCGGCGTATTTCCGCTCGATGCCCGCCGCACCGGCAGCGCCGCGGATGCCGACCCGATTCTTGCGCTCATCGATGCGCAGCGCCGGGCGGCAACACTTGCCGCCCGGCGGACGTCGCCGGATGATGCCCGCGCACAAGCGGCAGCGTTTGCCGCCCGCTTCGGGGCCGCGGTCGACGCGGTGCGCGATGCCCAGGCCGACCTTCCAGGGTCTGCGCGCGAGTTTGTCAGCATGCTGTGGCCGCATGCGTTGCAGGCCAGCCGAAAGACCGGCATTCCGGCGCAGTTCATGGTGGCCCAGGCCGCCCTGGAAACCGGCTGGGGGGCGAAGATGCTGCGCCACGCCGACGGCAGTCCCAGCTACAACTTGTTCAATATCAAGGCCGGCAGCGGCTGGCGTGGGGCCACGGTATCCGTGCCGGTCACCGAATACACCGCCGATGGCCGCCGCTATACCGAAAATGCATGCTTCCGTGCTTATGGCTCCTATGCCGAAGCCTTTGCGGATTATGTGTCGCTACTGACCGCCAGCCCGCGCTATGCCGGGGTGCTCGGGCAACGGGACGCCACCGCCTTTGCCCGTGGGCTCGCGCAGGCCGGCTATGCCACCGATCCGCAGTACGCCGAAAAGCTGACCCGGATCATCGCTGGCAATACCCTGCGCGAGGCATTGACCGGCTAAGACTTGTCCAGCCAGCCAATACCCACCGGTGTTGGCAAGGATTTTGCTCCACTCTGGCTATAGGCACTGAGAAGCGAAGGAAAGATCATGGCCGGACTGCTCACCATCGGCTTGACGGGCCTCAACGCCGCGCAGCTACAGCTCAATACCACGTCGCACAACATTACCAATGCGGCCACCCCCGGCTACAGCCGGCAAGTCGTGGTGCAAAGCACCAACGAGCCGCTGTTCTCGGGCGTGGGTTTCTTCGGTCAGGGCACGCGCATTGCCGGGGTCAATCGTCAGTACAGCCAGTTTCTGGAAAACCAGGTGCTGGCGGCAGACAACCGGCGCTCGGAGTTTGCCGCCTACAGTGCGCAGATCACCCAGATCAACAACCTGCTGGCCGATCCCACGGCCGGCCTGTCTCCGGCGCTGCAGTCGTTTTTTGCCGGTACGCAGGAGGTGGCCGCCAATCCGACCAGTGTGCCCGCGCGTCAATCTTTGATTTCTTCCGCCCAGGCCATGGTCAGTCGCTTCCAAGCAATGGATCAACGCCTGACCGAGATCCGCTCGGGGGTCGAAGGCGAAATCGGTACCACGGTCGATAGCATCAATGTACTGGCCGACCAGATTGCCCAGCTCAATCTGCGCATCGTCGTCGCTCAGGCCGCAGGGGACGGCGTGCCGGCCAACGACTTGCTCGACCAGCGCAATGTGCTGGTCAGTGAGCTGAACAAACTCATCAAAACCTCGACCACGCTGGAAAAAGACGGTCAGCTCAACGTGTTCATCGGTTCCGGCCAGCCGCTGGTGGTTGGGCAGACGGTCAGCCGGCTGGCAACCCAGCCGTCGCTCAACGATCCGTCGCGCAGTGCGGTGGTGCTGGTGGCCGACAACGGTAATCAGATTCTGCTGCCCGAGTCGGTACTCAATGGCGGATCGCTGGGCGGGCTGCTGGCTTTCCGGCGCGAATCGCTGGATTCTGCGCAGAACCGTCTGGGCTTGATTGCCCTGGGGCTGGCTACCGAGTTCAACCGGGTGCACCGCTTGGGCAGCGACCTGGACGGTGTGCTGGGCGGCGACTTTTTCACCGCCCCCGCGGTGGTGACCACGCCGAGCACCGCTGCCACCGTCACCGTGGATCCGGCTGCGGTTAGCCAGCTCACCGCCAGCGATTACAGACTGTCTTTTGACGGTGCCAATTACACCGTCACCAATATCAATACCGGTGCCAGCCAAACCTTTAGCGCACCGGGCAGTACTTTTGAAGGGTTGCAGATCGATGTGTCGGGCTCCACGCTGACCGCGGGTCAAAGCGCCCTGATCCAACCTACGCGCTATGCTGCGCGCGATCTGGCGGTGGCAATCAATGATCCGCGCAAGGTGGCGGCGGCCAGTCCGGTGTCGGTGACCGTACCGGTGTCCAATGCCGGCAACGCCAAGGTGAGCGACATCGTGGTCAATTCGGTAGCCGGCTTGGCGCCGTCATCCACCGATCCGCACTTTGCGCCTTTTACGCTGACTTGGGACGGCACCAACCTGACCGGCCTGCCCGGCGGCTATACCATTGCGCCCAGTGCGGCCTACAACCCGGCGACCGAGGCTACCGGCAAAGTCTTTACCATTACCGCCGCAACCGGTTTCAGCTTTACGTTCAAACTGGCTGGCACCACCGAGGTGGGCGACACCTTTACCTTTGCCTCGACGACCGCGGGCATTGCCGACAACCGCAATGCGGTGCGGCTGGGCGCTTTGCAGACCGAGAAAGTCATGATCGGTTCGGGCGGCGGTGCGCCCACGGCGACTTTCCAATCGGTCTATTCCCAACTGGTCAGTGCGGTCGGCAACAAAACGCGTGAGGTTCAGGTTGGCGAGCGCGCGCAGGAAACCTTGTTGACCCAGGCCAGCGAGGCGCGCGACGCATTGTCCGGGGTGAATCTGGATGAGGAGGCCGCCAATCTGATCCGCTACCTGCAAGCCTACCAAGCGGCCGGACGGGTGATGTCGGTGGCCCAGCGCCTGTTCGATGAACTGCTGTCGATTGGACGATAGGAGCGCATCATGCGTATTTCGACCAGCATGATTTATCAAAAGGGGCTGACTGCGATCCAGCAGCAGACCGCCGATTTATTGAAAACCCAGCAACAGGTCTCCACCGGGCGGCGCATTCTGACGCCTGCGGACGATCCGATCGCTTCGGCTCGCGCCCTCGAGTTGAATCAGTCCAAGGCAGTAACCCAGCAATTTGCGGTCAATCTCGGCTATGCGGACGACAACCTCAAACTGTTGGAAAACAAACTGGTCGGGGTGGGCGACATTTTGCAGTATTCGCGCGAGCGTGCGGTGCAAGCCGGCAGTGGCGCAATGTCGGCCGAAGATTTGCGCTACATTGCCACCGACCTCAAATCGCAATTCGATGCGCTGCTGGCGCTGGGTAACAGCCAAAACGGACAGGGTGAATACATCTTTTCCGGCTACCGGGCGGGGGTGCAGCCATTCAATGGCGGGCTCAGTGGGGTGAGCTACGCTGGCGATCAGGGCGAACGTACGATTCAGGTTAGTGCATCGCGCTTCATGCCGATCAGTCTGGCCGGCACCGATGTGTTCGACCGTACCCGCCAGATCGACGGCTTTCAAGTCTCCAATAACGACGCGCTCTATAGTTTTCGTGGCCACAACAACCGCGGTACTGGCGCTGCGCTGACCGTATCGCTGGATGCGCTCAATCTGCCGCTGGCTCAGGCTAATCAAGGCCGGCGCTATATCGTCACATACACCGAAACCACGCCAGGCAACCCGGCTACCGGTAGTTATGGCATCGAAGAGGTGGTGCCGGGGCTGGGCCGCAGCACCGTGGCCAGCGGTCTGGCGCCGGGCAGTAATTACGCTTTCAACGGCATTGAGATTGCCTTGCCTGCCTATGTGCCGGCTGCCAACCCGAGCGATCCCGGCAACATCGAACATGGCGATGCCTTCGAGGTGATGGTGGCTTCGACCAATATGTACACCAACTTTGCGCTGGCCATCAGTGCTTTCGACGACCACACCGGGGTGGGGCCGGCCGGTGGCGTGGCCTTTGCGCTGGAGAACTTCGACTTTGCGCTGGAGAACGTGCTCAAGGTGCGTGCGCAAGTCGGCTCCCAGATGGTCGAGGTGGAGCAATTGCAGTCGCTCGGCAGCGATCTCGAACTGCAATACACCGAGGCGATTTCCCGCTTGGAGGATGTGGATTACGCCGAGGCCATCTCCCGGCTCATTCGTCAGCAGACGTTCTTGGAGGCCGCGCAGCAGTCCTATTTGCGGGTCACCAACTTGTCGCTGTTCAACTTTCTCAACTGATCGGCGATGGGGCGCGCACGCACGGTTTGGATCCTGCTTGGCATGTTGCCGGTGCTTGCCGCGTGTGCAGGCGCAAGCCTCGGTCATGGCCCGGCGACGCTGACCGAAAGCCATGAAGTCGGCGCGCAGCCGCTGGCCGCTGCGCCAGGTCTGGGCGCGTTGCTCGAACGCTTGGCGGCTTGGCAGGAGGATCGCCGCCCTGACAAGCAGGACACTTACAGGCTAGATGATCCATCCGCGCCTTTATGGTCGATCAGCGCCCGGATCGCCGCTGCGGACACGGTGGCTTTTCGGTTGACCAGATTGCATCTGGCCAGTGGCGGTGAAGGGGAGGCCCGGCGGATTTTTCTGCGTGTCGCCTCTCAGATTGCTGATCGGGGCGGTTATGCCGGATTCGATGTGCTGCAGTACGAAGAGGGCATCGAATCGATGTGGCCCTTTGCCCAACGCAGCGCAAGCGGCGCAATCCGTCTGGTCGGTTCGCGGCAATTCCCCGATCTGTTGGTGCCGGCCACGCTCGGTCCGGTTGGCGCTGAGGCTGCGATGCAGTAAGTGCGCAGCCGACGTCTCAGGCCAGCGTGGCCAGCATTGATTCGATGGCTGAAAATCCTTGCTCGAAGAAGCTCACCATCACCGGCCCCAGAAAATGCATGGCCAGCATCAGGACGAGCATGCCCATGGCCAGCGATACCGGAAAACCGATGGCAAACAGGTTGAGCTGCGGCGAGGCGCGGGTGAGGATGCCCAGGGCGATGTTGGTAACCAATAGCGCGGTGAGCATGGGCAGCGACAGCAGCAGCCCGGTGGCAAACACCACCGTGGCGTAGCGCACGATGAAGTGCCAGCCGTTCGGCGACAAGGGGGCAGTGCCGATCGGCAGCCACTCGAAGCTACGCACCAGCACGTCGACCATCAATAGATGGCCATTGATCGCCAAAAACAGCAAGGTGGCGATCAGACCCAGAAACTCCGACAGCACCGCGGTCTGGCCGCCGGTGCCGGGGCTGAAAAAGATCGCGAAGGACAGGCCCATTTGCATGCCTACCAACGAACCGGCCATGTCGACCGCGGCAAAGACCAGCCGCATCATGAAGCCGATGGCCACACCGATGGCCATTTGCCAAAACAGCACCAGCAGCCCCATATAAGAACCGGGATCGATGGCCGGCATCGGCGGCAGTACCGGCACGATGGCCAACGCGATGCCCAGCCCGACCCCCAGACGTACCCGTGCCGGCACTGCGCGGTTGGAGAACACCGGCGCGCTGGCGAACATGCCCAGCAGGCGCGCCAACGGGTAGAGAAAGGCGGCAAGCCAGCCGGCAAGCTGTTCGTAGGTGACGCTCAGCACCGGGCGAACCCTAGCCGATCAAGGTCGGGATGGATTCGAACAGCCGACGGATGAAGTCGGTCATCACGGTCAGCAGCCACGGGCCGGCCACCACCATGGCGATGAACATGGCCACTACTTTCGGCACGAAAGACAGGGTCATTTCATTGATTTGCGTGGCGGCTTGGAAAATGCTGATCACTAGTCCGGTGACCACCGCGGCCAGCAGCATCGGCGCGGAAACCAACAGTGCCACTTCCACGGCTTGGCGGCCCAAATCGACGACGGCGGTGGGGGTCATGTCGGCACTCCTGGGGGTCAAATGGCAAAGCTTCGTACCAGCGAACCGACCAGTAGCGTCCAGCCGTCGACCAGAACGAAAAGCATCAGCTTAAAGGGCAGGGAGACAATGACCGGGCTCATCATCATCATCCCCATGGACATCAGCACCGAGGCGACCACCATGTCGATGATGATGAACGGAATGAACACGATGAAACCGATCTGAAATGCGGTCTTGAGTTCCGAAGTGACAAAGGCCGGCACCACTACCCGCATCGGCAAATCTTCCGCTTTGTCGACCGGCGGCACTTTGGCCAGTTCGGCAAACAAGGCCAGGTCCGGCTCGCGCACTTGGGCGAGCATGAAGGCTTTCATCGGCACCGCGGCACGCTCCAGCGCGTCATCGAAGCCGATCGTGCCTTCGGCCATCGGTTGGTAGGCCTCCAGATAAACCTTCTCGGCCACCGGGGCCATGATGAAAAAGCTGAGAAACAGCGCCAAGCCAATCAGTACCTGGTTTGGGGGAGAAGTCTGTGTGCCCAGCGCCATGCGCAACAATGACAGCACGATGACGATGCGGGTGAAGCTGGTCATCATCAGCACCACCGCCGGCAGGAATGTCAGCGAGGTGAGCAGCAGCAGTGTCTGCACGCTCAGGCTGTAGCGGGTGCCGCCTCCGGCGGTCGGGGTGGCGGTGACCGCCGGCATCACCTGGGCCAGCGCAATCGCCGGCCCGACCAGCAACAGCAGGCCGAGCAGGGCGCGGAGGATGCGGGGTTTAGCTGCCATGTTTGCGGCGTTCGACGGATTGCTTGAGCCAGGCGGAAAAATCCAGGCCAGTGGGCGGCTGCGGTGTTGCGGCAGGAAGCTCGCCGGCATCGAGCACATGCAGGGTTTGCACGCTACTCTGGGTGACGCCAAGCACCAGCACCTTGCCGGCCAGCTCCACCAGCACGATCCGCTCGCGCGGTCCGACTGCGGTGGCACCGAGCACTTTGAGTGGCACGCTGCCGCCGCGCGGGGCCGTAAGGCGTTTGATTGCCCACAAGGTGGCGAACAGGATGGCGATGACCACGGCCAAGCCGAACAACATCTGCCCGAACCCGCTGCCCAGCTCGGAGGTCGCCGGGGTAGTGCTCTGTGCATGCGCGGCGGCAGACAGAAACGGCAGGAGCAAGGCGCAGACGCGGGACACGGCAGTGCGGGAAAGTGACGATAGCTCGAGCATATACGCCGGCCGCGAACCGGCACGGCCGGAACAGGCGGGGAAAAGCGCGGCTATTCCAAGGTTTGACAGTGCCAGCGGTCGAACGCAGCAGCCGATGGCTGCCGAAAAACTAGCTGCGGATCTTACGCATCCGCTCGGCCGGCGTGATGATGTCGGTCAGACGGATGCCGAATTTATCGTTGACCACCACCACTTCGCCCTGGGCGATCAAGGTGCCATTGACCAACACGTCCATCGGCTCACCGGCCAGGCCGTCTAGCTCGACCACCGAGCCGTGGGCCAGTTGCAGCAGGTTACGAATCGACAGCTTGGTGCGGCCCAGTTCCACGGTGAGCTGGACCGGGATGTCCAAGATCATGTCAAAGTCGTTCAGACTGCCGCCTTGAGCCGTTGGCGCGCCAAAGTCCGGGAACAGATGACTGGCGGGTTTGGCCTGATAGGGCGACTCGCCTTCTGCTGCGGCGGCCGCCAGATCGGCCGCCACCTGTGCAGCCTCGGCATCCCCGCTGGCCGATTCGGCCGCGGCCTGCTCCATCATTGCAGCCGCCCAATCGTCTTCGGTGATTTGACCTTCTTCGGTTTCGTTCTCAGCCATTTTGGGCTCCGGGTATTGGTGTGGCATCGGCGTCCTCACTGGCGAGGAAGCGTTCCACCTTGACTGCGTACTGACCGCCGAGCACGCCGTAGTGTCCTTCGAGGACCGGCACGCCGTCAGCTTCGAGTTGCACCAGATCGGGGACGTTGAGCGGAATCACATCGCCGACGCGCATGTTGACGATGTCGCGCAAGGTCACCCGCGCATGACCCAGGTTGCACACCAGTTCCACCTCGGCGGTCTGCAGTTGGCGGGAAAGCAGGTTGATCCAGCGCTTGTCCTGGGTGAGATGGTCACTCTGCATGGTCGAGTAGAGCATCTCGCGGATCGGCTCGATCATCGAGTAAGGAAAGCAGATGTGCATCTCGGCTTGCGCGCCGCCCATTTCCAGCGAAAAAGTGGTGGCCACCACGATCTCTGAGGGCGTGGCAATGTTGGCGAACTGGGAGTTCATCTCCGAGCGCACATATTCCATTTCGATCTTATAGACCGGCGCCCAAGCCTTGCAGTACTCGGTAAACACCACCCCCAGCATGCCCTGGATGATGCGCTGTTCGGTGGGGGTGAAATCCCGCCCTTCGACCCGGGTGTGAAAGCGCCCGTCGCCACCGAACATGTTATCTACGACCAGAAACACCAGGTTGGGGTCGAACACTACCAGCCCGGTGCCGCGCAGCGGCTTGGCGGTAACCAGATTGAGGTTGGTCGGCACCACCAGGTTGCGCACGAACTCGCCATATTTTTGCACCTTGATCGGCCCCACCGACACTTCGGTGTTGCGATGCATGTAGTTGAACAGGCCGATGCGCAGGTAGCGCGCAAAGCGTTCGTTGATGAGCTCCATGGTGGGCATGCGCCCACGCACGATGCGCTCCTGAGTGGCCAGGTTGTAGGGCCGTATGCCACCGGCGGCCTCGGCTTCCTCGGTCTCGGGTTCGTCGGACTCTCCGGTGACGCCGCGCAGCAGGGCATCGACCTCATCCTGAGAGAGAAAGTCCGAAGACATGATTGGCCGCCTCGTTACTGAATGATGAACGAGTTGAACAGCACGCCATGCACCGGCCCCCATGGAATGCCCGGACGGGGGTCGCGCGGCTCTTGGGCGCCCAGCGCTTCATTGACCTGCACCAGCACCTCGCGGGCGAGCTGTTCCCGTCCTTCCGTGGTGGAGACCTCGGACGGCTTTTTACTGGACAGCAAAAGATTGATGCGGTGCCTGATTTCGGGCATGAAGCCGTTTAGTTGCGCGCCCACGGCCGCGTCGGCAACCCGCAGCACAATGACGGTTTGCAGATAGTGGTCGGTTTCTTCGCGCGCCAGATTGACGGTAAAGGTGTCCAGTTGCACGAACACCGGTGGCTTGGATAGATCCACCGTCGGCGCCGCCTGCACCGCCGGGGCCGGGGCGGCTTCGGCATGGTCGTCGCCGCTGTTTTTGCCTTTGACCAGTAACAGCACCCCGACCAGCGCTACCGCGATCAACAATAGCAGCACCAAGACCACCAAAATGATGATCAAAAGCTTGCTCTTTTTGGGGGCGGGTGCGTCAGTTGCCGCCACTTCCGGTTTTGCCGGCGCCTTGGCCATCGTTTACTCCTTTTTCATGCTTCGATTATCGGCGAGCGCGATTGAATCTGAAGCACGAAAAAGTGGGGCAGACGCACCCTTATTTCATGCTTCAGGCAAAAATATCCACTAGACCCTCGCCTTGCCGGGTCCATCCGGTGGCATGACCGATGCTGCCAAGGCCCGTCTCCGACGTCCAGCCCCAGCTCTGGCGTGCCTGCGGGTTGTGCGGCGTAGCGGTGTCCTGACCGCTGCGCTGATCGCCCGAGGTGTTGACACTGGTCTGCCCCAGGCTGACCCCGGATTGCGCCATCAACTCGCGCAGCCGCGGCATGGCCTGTTCCAGCGCTTCCTTGGCTTCCCGGGTGCTGGCCAGGAATTGGGCCGTGGCCTGGTCGCCATTGAGGTTGATCGACACTTCGATTTTGCCAAGGTTCGGCGGGGTGATCACCAGCTCTGCTTTGGATTCGCCGCGGTTGCTCATCCAGATGAGCTTGCTGCCGACATCTTCAGCCCAGCCTTGCTGCCCGAGCGGGGTTGCAACCTGCAACTGTGCGCCCGGCTGCAGCGGATGGGCGCTGCGTGGCGCCAATACGCCGTGCAGCGCGCTGGCAGGGTCGTTTTGCAGCGCTGCGACTGCCTTGGTCGGGCCCTCGGGCACGGCGCCCGCCTTGGCGCCAAGGCCGGCCGGCCCCTGTACCGGCAGCGTTATCTCACGGTTGGCGCCGGGCGCCGCTTCGGCGAGGGTTGCGGTCTGATCGGCGAGCG
Source organism: Pseudothauera hydrothermalis (assembly GCF_003345255.1). Lineage (GTDB taxonomy): Bacteria > Pseudomonadota > Gammaproteobacteria > Burkholderiales > Rhodocyclaceae > Pseudothauera > Pseudothauera hydrothermalis. Next base: position 1,029,034 of record NZ_CP029331.1, read on the forward strand.
CGTTTTGCACCCCTTTGCCGGCTTTGTCATCCGTGACGGCCAAAAGTCCCGCGCCTGCCTGGGGTTTGCCGGAAGGTCCGGTGTCTTGCAGCGCTTCGGCCTGTCCATCGGCAGCGGCGAGCAGCGCCTCGGCGTCTGCGGCCGGCAAGGGGATCGGGGCGGCAAGGGCTGCCGGTTGTGCGGCAACGCCGCTGCCGTCGGCGGCAGCTTTGCCGGCTTCGGCGTGCTCGGCCGGCTGCGCTTCCTTGCCGTCCGTGTTGGGGGCGGCGGACGTCGTGGAATCCTTGGCCGACGGGTCGCTGGGCGGTGCCGGTTCGGTGCGATCAGGCGTTTCTGAACTGCGCCGGGCATCGGGGCTGCGGCTGGATTCAGTCTTGCGAACGTGGTCGGTGGCCGGCCGCTCGCGCGCTACCGAGGTGTCGCTCGGGCGTTCGGCGCTGCGATCCCGGGAGGCTGTCATACGGTTCTGCAAGGTCTGCGAAAAGTCCCCGGCTTGACTGCCATGACCGGCTTGAGGGGTCATGAAAGGCGGCAAGCCGGATGGCGCGGCGGTAGCGTACTGGGGTTGAAAGGTGAGCGGAGACGTCATGGTGGCTGACCTCTTGGGTTTTGTCTGCCAACCAATCGAGCAAGTGGTGTGCCAGTCCTGCCGAAATGTTGCTAGTCGTCTGCCTTGCCGGGGAAGCGGCGGGCGGCGTGCTCGTCGGACAGCCGTTGTTCCTGCCGCGCTTCGGCGCGCAGCGCTGCGCTGCGTTGGCGCTGGGTCAGGGTGTCGAGGGCCTTGACCTTGTTGCGGTGGTTGATCCACACCTGCTGGCCTTGAAGGGTGAGCTGCCGGGATTGCTCCACCAGGCCGCGTTGCGCAGCGATGGCCTCATCGATTTTGGCCAAGAAAGCGCTGTAGTTGCGCCAGGCATCCGGGCCAATGCCGCTGGCCGCAGCTTGCAAGAAGCGTTGCTGATACTCGTCGCGATAACTTTGCAGCATCTCGAGCTTGCGCTGACCTTCGGTTTCGCTGGCAATCAGCGCCCCCAGCCGGCGGGCGGCGTCATCCAGGCGCGTCTGCATCAGTTCGAGCAGAGGTTGTAGCGGAGATGTCCTGTTCAACATGGCCTCTCTTGGGTCGCGTTTGGGCCGCGGCGGCAAGGGCGAGCGCTCGGGCGGCCGGTCGCGCGCTCACCCGGTGCGGGGTGCGGGTCAGTCCGCCGGGGCGAAGAGCCGGTGCAATTTGGCGGCGGCGGTATCAAAGGCTTCGCGTTCGTCGATACGCTGCTGGAGAAACGCTTCAAGTTTAGGATAAAGCGCAACGGCCGTGTCGAGCAGCGGATCGGCGCCCGGCTGGTAGGCGCCCACCGCGATCAGGTCGCGCGAGCGCTGGTAACGCGAAAACAACTGTTTGAAGCGGCGCACCAGTTCAAAGTGTTCCGCGCTCACCAGGTTGTGCATGGCGCGTGAGATGGATTGCTCGATGTCGATGGCCGGGTAGTGGCCTTGGTCGGCCAATGTGCGTGAGAGTACGAAGTGGCCGTCGAGGATGGCCCGGGCTGAATCGGCGATTGGGTCTTGTTGGTCGTCGCCTTCGGCCAGCACGGTGTAGAAAGCGGTGATCGATCCGCCGCCGTCCGGGCCATTGCCGGCGCGCTCGACCAGCGCTGGCAGGCGGGCGAATACCGAGGGCGGATAACCGCGGGTGACCGGAGGTTCGCCGATGGCTAGCGCGATCTCGCGCTGGGCCATGGCATAGCGGGTCAGCGAATCCATGATCAGCAGCACTTGTTTGCCCTGGTCGCGGAAGTGTTCGGCAATGGTGGTGGCGTAGGCGGCGCCTTGCAGACGCATCAACGGACTGGTGTCGGCCGGGGCGGCCACCACTACCGAGCGGGCGAGACCTTGCGGGCCAAGGCTGTGCTCGATGAATTCCTTGACCTCGCGCCCCCGTTCGCCGATCAGCCCGACGACGATCACATCCGCCGAGGTGTAGCGCGCCATCATGCCGATCAGCACCGACTTGCCCACCCCCGAGCCGGCAAACAGGCCCAGGCGCTGGCCGCGGCCGACGGTGAGCAAGCTGTTGATGGCGCGGATCCCTACATCCAGCGGGGCGGCAATCGGTGCGCGCTGCAGCGGGTTGAAGGGGCGGCTTTGTAGCGAGCGGGTCTGGGGGGCGTCCAGTGGGCCCAAACCGTCCAGCGGCCGCCCGCCGCCATCGACCACCCGGCCAAGCAGGCCCTCGCCCACCGGAAGGTGCTTGGCACGGTCGGCAGCGCGCCGGTTGCGCGGGGCGTCTTGTCCGGGCTGGAGGCGGTTGGGCGGGGTTTCCAGTGGCAGAACCAAGGCGCCGGGGGCCAAGCCGAAGACATCCTCGGTGGGCATCATGTAGAGCTTTTCACCATGAAAGCCGACGACTTCGGCTTCCACCCAACCGCCGCCTGGCACCATGATGCGGCAGCCCGAGCCGAGCGGCAGCTTGAGTCCGGCCGCTTCCATGACCAGGCCGTTGATGCGCGTGAGGCGGCCGGAGAGTTCGAACGGACGGGCGTCGTCGGCCATTGCTCGGTTGCCGGCCAGATAGTTGCGCCAGGTGTCAGCCGGTTGCCTCATCATCTGTCGTCGTTCGCATCCCAGGCGGTCTCGTCCCGCCCCAGGTTTTCGATGATGCGTCGCCAGCGGGTGTGCACCGTGGCGTCCACCCGGGTGTCGCCGGCTTCGAGCACGCAGCCGCCGGGGGTGAGCGTGTCGTCTTCGATCAAGCGGTGTGCGCCGTGGGCAAGCGACTCGCCAAGCAGTTCCCGCACCCGCGCCGCGTCATCCGGATGCAGACGGATGATGGCCGAGCGCTGCGGCAATTCTTGCAGGGCGCGGCGCACCGTGTCGGCAATGGCTTGTGGCTGGGTAGCCAGCGTGTCGCCCACCATTTTGCGTGCGATGGCCAGCGCAAGCCCCATCAGCTCTTCGGCGATCTGGGCGTCGAGTTGCTCGAAGGCGTGTTCGAGCGCTTCGACCATGTGGCCTAGTTTTTGCGCTTCGGCGCGCGCCTGTTCAAGACCGTCGCGGTAGCCTGCTTCATGGCCTTCGCGGTAGCCGGCTTGCTGCCCTGCGGCAAAGCCGGCGCGATAGCCTTCCTGGTGCGCCTCGGCGCGCGCTTGTTCCTGCATGCGTTCGAGCTCTTCCGCGGTGGGAAAGCGGAAGTCGGCGGGCAGGGTGGCTTCGGCCTCGATGCTGGATGGCGGGGGCGCTTGCTGGACAGACGGCTCGGGCGCCGGCGCCTGCTCTTGGGGGTCGAAAGATGGCGGCTCCCAGCGCCGGTAGGCGCCTGCGGCCTGGTGACGTTCGATAGCCATCAGCGGCGGATGTCGAGGTCTACACAAAGGCATCGTCGCCGCCCTTGCCGCCTAGCATGATCTGCCCTTCCTCGGCCAGGCGGCGAACGATCTTGAGGATCTCTTTCTGCTCGGCTTCGACTTCGGACAGGCGCACCGGGCCCTTGGCCTCCAAATCTTCGCGCAGCATTTCGGCTGCCCGGCTGGACATGTTCTTGAAGATTTTTTCGCGCAGTTCCGGCGCCGCCCCTTTGAGCGCGATCACCAGCGAATCGGACTGCACCTCGCGCAAAATGGTCTGGATGCCACGGTCGTCGATGTCCATCAGGTTCTCGAACACGAACATTTCGTCGAGAATCTTCTGGGCCAGATCGGGATCGTATTCGCGGACGTTGTCGATGATCGCGGTTTCGGCCGCCGAGCCGACGAAGTTGAGAATCTCGGCGGCATGGCGCACCCCGCCCATGGCCGCTTTTTTGACCGTGGAAGCCCCTGAAAGCATGCGGGTCAGGGCATCGTTGAGCTCTTTGAGCGCTGCCGGCTGCACCCCGTCCAGCGTGGCGATGCGCAGCACCACGTCATTGCGCAGCCGCTCCGGGAAGTGCTTGAGAATTTCGCCTGCCTGATCGAATTCCAGATGCACCAGGATGGTGGCAATGATTTGCGGGTGTTCGTTCTTGATTAGATCGGCGGCAGTGGCCGCGTCCATCCATTTCAGGCTTTCGATGCCGGCGGTGTCCGAACCGCTCAGTACGCGCGACAGCAGATGGGCGGCGCGCTCGTCGCCCAGCGCCTTGGTCAGCATTTCGCGAATCTGCGCTTCGTCGGCCTGGATGGCCGCGCCCTTGCTGGCGTGTGCTTCCAGTTCGTCCAACAAGGGTTCGACCTTGCTGCGCGGCTGCGCCGGCATGGTCGCCATCTTCATACCGAGTTTTTGCACCTCGCGCGGGCCCAGATGCTTGAGGACTTCGGCGGCTTCGTTCGGGCCCAGGGTGAGCAGCAGCAGCGCCGCTTTTTCCAGACCTTCTTCCGGGGATGTGCTCACTTGCGACCCTCCTCACTCACACCCATCCATTCCTTGATCAGCGCAGCAACGATCTTGGGATCCTGGCTGGCCAGCTCCCGGGCGCGCGCCAAGCGGGCTTCGTAAGAATCCACCGCGGCAGCGGCCGACAAACTGACCTCGACATCTTCTTCGTCTTCTTCCATCTCCTCGTCCTCTTCTTCCTGCGCAGGGGGCGGCGGCGCCACGGTGCGCAGCAGCGGACGGATGATGGCCAGATACACGAACAGCACCACCAGCAGGATCAGCAGATAGCCGGCGGCTTCCTTGGCCAGTTCGAGCACATCCGGATCTTTCCATAATGGTACTTCAGGGGCAGCTTCCGGTTCGGCGAAGGCGCTGCCGACCACGTTGAGGCTGTCGCCGCGTTCCTGGTTGTAACCCATGGCTTCGCGTACCAAGCTGGTGATCTGGGCGATTTCCTCCTCGGTGAAGGGCACGCTCTCGGTTTCGCCCGCCTGGTTCGTCCGGGTACGGTTGTTGAGCACCACCGCCACCGACAGGCGCTTGACCTGGCCCATGGCCTGGCGCACATGCTGGATGGTGCGGTCGAGCTCGTAATTGGTGACCGCGCTGCGGGTGCTGTTGATCGCCGCGGCATAGGCGCCGTCATTGCCCACCGACGGTGTGGTGATCGGGGCGGTTGCCGGCACCGGAGGCTGGTTGGTCAGTGCGCCGGGCACGCCCTGCGGACCGGCGTCGGCATTGCGGCTTTCGTTGATCTGCTGGCTGCGGATGGCCTGGTCGGGCGAGGGATTGGGTTTGTAGGTCTCGGCCGTTTGTTCGACCTGGTTGAAATCGATGTCGGCGGTGACCTGGGCGCTGAAATTACCCTTGCCGAGAATGGGCAGCAGGATGTTTTCGATACGCCGAATGTATGCCGCTTCGACCTCGGCCACATAATCCAGTTGTTTCGGTTCCAGGCCCGGGCGGTCGAGCGCGTTCGGCTTGCGGGTGAGCAAGGTGCCGGTCTGATCGATGATGCTCACGTCGCTTTGCGCCATGCGTGGCACGCTCGAGGCCACCAAATGCACGATGCCGGCAATCTGCGTTTCGTCCAGTACCCGCCCCGGGCGCAAGTTGATCATCACCGAGGCAGTCGGCTTCTGGTTGTCGCGCAAAAACGCGGTTTGCTTCGGAATCGCCAAATGCACCCGGGCGCTGGCCACCGAGGCGATCGACTGGATGGTGCGCGACAGCTCGCCTTCGAGTGCGCGCTGATAATTGACCTGCTCGTGGAACTGCGAAATGCCCAGCTTCTGGGTCTCCATGACCTCGAAACCGACCAGCCCGCCCTTGGGCAGTCCTTCGGCCGCAAGGCGCAGGCGCACCTCATGTACTCGTTCGGCCGGTACCAGGATGGCGTTGCCGGTGGGCGACAGGCGATAGGGGACGTTTTGCTGCTGCAGCGCGGTGACGATGGCGCCCCCGTCGCGCTCATCGAAATTGGAAAACAACACTGCATAGGCGGGTTCGCGTTGCCAGAGCAGCACCCCGACCACCAATGCAATGGCCAGCGCAAGCGCCGCCGCGCCGGCCAGCTTCTGTTTCTGGTCCAGTGCGCGGATATTGTCGATGATCTGCTGCAATCGAGAGCGGGGGGCTGGTGCGGCAGCGGCGGTGTCTGCGGTTGCCATGCTGGATTCCTGTTGCAGTCCCTTTGACGGATGCCGGGATTGTCTGCCTACAGGCGCAACATCAATGTTTGGAAAAGCGGCATTTTTTGCCGCCTGTTTGCCGGTTACCATACACTGTGGCGCAGCTAGACTGCCAGCCATGAAAAAGCCGCCGGGAGTCCGACTCCGATGCCCAATACCGCAGCTTCTGCCGATTCCGATCGATCGGTGCCGCGCACGGCAGCCGAGCGGGGCGCAGCGCGCCTGGATGCGGCGCAACTGGCCGAAGCCTTCCAGTTGTTCAGCCGGGCCTCGGAAGAGCTTTCACAGGCTTACAAAGCCTTGCAGGGCCGGGTCGAGCAGCTGACCGAACGCTTGACCGTGCTGATGGGCGCACTGCCTGCCGGCGTGGTGGTACTGGATCGCACCGGCACCTTGGTGCAGGTCAACCGCGCCGCCGAGGAACTGCTTGGCACCGGTATCACCGGACAATCCTGGAAGCAGGTGGGAGCGGCATTGCAGGCCACCGAAACCCCGGGGGAAATGAGCGTGGAACTGGCCGACGGTCCGCGCCGCCTGTCGGTGTCGGAGACCGCGCTGGAGTCCGGCGACGAGCGCATCGTCTTGTTGCATGACATTACCGAAACCCATCGCATGCGTCTGACCGCCGAGCGCAACGAGCGCCTCGCCGCCATGGGGGAGATGGTCGCCGGTCTGGCGCACCAGCTACGCACCCCGCTGGCAGCGGCTTTGCTCTACATCGGCAATCTGCGCCAGCCCGAACTTGGACCGGCCGAACGCCTCAAGGTGGCCGATCGCGCCATCGAGCGCATGCGCTATCTGGAACGGCTGATCCGCGACATGCTGCTGTTTGCCCGCGGCGACAGTCTGGGGCGACAGTATTTCAGTGTTTGCGAGCTGAGCGCTGAGCTGGCGCATACCCTGGAGCCGGTGGCACGTGCGCGGCAGATCGAATTCACCAGCCGCTGCGACTGCGGCGACACGGAACTGCATGGCGACCGCAAGGCGCTGGCCGGCGCGCTCACCAATCTGCTGGAAAACGCCATTCAGGCGACCGAACCGGGCGGACGTGTCGACTGCCATGTCGGTCAGCTAGGGCAAGACATCGTGTTTACCGTCCGCGACACCGGGCGCGGCATCGAGCCGGCTTTGCAAGCGCGGCTGTTCGAACCCTTCTTCACCACCCGGGCCGAGGGCACCGGCTTAGGCTTGGCAATTGCCCGCGGCGTGGCGCGTGCACACGGCGGCGACATCACCCTGCAGTCTTCGCTCGGCAAGGGCTCCACCTTTGTGCTCACCGTCCCGCTGCCGACCGAGGGCGCAGACGCAGACGGCAAGGTCGTACCATGATCGAACAACTCAACATCCTGGTCGTTGAAGACGATGACGCATTGCGTGACGCGGTGTGTTTCACCCTGGAGATGGCTGGCCACGGCGTGACCGGCGTCGATGGCGGACCGGCGGCGCTGGCCGAACTGGAACGCCAGTCCTTCAATCTGGTGATTACCGACTTGCGCATGCAACCGTTGGACGGCCTGCAGGTGCTCGGCGAGGTGCGCAGCCGTCAGCCGCATGTGCCGGTGTTGCTGATGACCGCCTACGGCGACGTGGACAAGGCTGTTGCTGCGATGCGCGGCGGCGCCTGCGATTTTCTGATGAAACCGTTCGAGCCCGAAGTGCTGCTCGAGCATGTGCGCCGCTACGCCGCGGTACCGCCTGCCGCCGATGACACCATTGCCGAAGACCCGCACACCCGCAATCTGCTGGCGCTGGCTGCACGGGTGGCCGAAACCGATGCCACGGTACTTTTGACCGGCGAGTCGGGCACGGGCAAGGAAGTGTTTGCGCGTTATATCCATCACCACTCGGCGCGCGCGCGCGGCGCCTTTGTGGCCATCAACTGCGCGGCGATTCCTGAGAACCTTTTGGAAGCTACGTTGTTCGGTTACGAAAAAGGCGCATTTACCGGCGCGCACAGCGCCCAGCCCGGTAAGTTCGAACAGGCCCAGGGCGGCACCATTTTGCTCGACGAGATTTCCGAAATGCCGCTCGGGCTGCAGGCCAAGCTGCTGCGCGTGCTGCAGGAGCGCGAAGTGGAGCGGGTGGGCGGCAAAAAACCGGTGGCGCTGGATATCCGTGTGCTGGCCACCAGCAACCGCGACATGTTGCGCGAAATTGCCGCCGGCCGTTTCCGTGAAGACCTGTACTACCGCCTCAATGTGTTTCCGTTGGCGATTCCGGCGCTACGCGAACGGCCGGGCGATGTGCTGCCGCTGGCCCGCCATTTTCTGGCCCGTCACGGTGAGCGGTTAAAACGCCAGGCGCATCTTTCTCCCGCGGCCGAAGCCCTGTTGCAAGCCTACCACTGGCCCGGCAATGTCCGGGAGCTGGAAAACACCATGCACCGGGTGCTGATTCTGACCGCCGGCGACAGCGTGTTGCCCGAAACCATCCGGCTGTGCCTGCCGCACTGGCATGGCGAGGCCGCGTCGCGGTCGCCGCAGGCGAATGCGCAGACCGCTGCGCAGCCAGTGGCCATGAGCGCGCCGCCGCCCGCGACAAGTCTGCCGGCAAGTTTTGCCGCCGCGGCCTCATCCGCGCCGCCTGTGTCGCCGCCGCGGCCGGCCAATATGAAGGATCTGGAGCGCGAGCACATTCTGGCAACATTGCGCGAGTTTGGCGGCTCCCGCAAGAAAACCGTTGAAAAGCTTGGAATTTCCGAACGTACTCTGCGCTACAAGCTGCAGCAGTATCGCAAAGAGGGATACGAGGTCTGAGGGGTTCGGCTGCGGGCATCTTCTTTGCTTGGGGTTTGGTGAGGCGCTGAAGTTGCGCCGGGCAGGGCACGCCTGATCGTGAAACTGGTGGCATGCGTTTCGCTCTGCTAGACTGCAAACCAAGCCAATCCGGATACGCCGGGGGAAGACGATGGATACCCGCGGAATCGATCAAGTACTGAATGAGCTACGCTCGGTGTCGCAAGCCGCCGCCGGCAAACCGGCCGCGGGCGCTGCCGCGCAGACTGCCGAGGGGGTGGATTTTGCCCAGGTGCTGCAAAATGCGCTGGTGGAGGTGAGCACCGCGCAAAAAGAAGCGCGCGCCATGGCCGAAAGTTTTTCCGCTGGCGATCCCAACGTGAATCTGCAAGACGTCATGATCGATCTGCAAAAGGCTAGCTTGTCTTTCCAGCAGATGGTGCAGGTGCGTAACCGCCTGGTCACCGCCTACCAGGACATCATGAACATGCCGGTCTGACAGATTCCTTGTACCCGAAGATTCGACAACGCCGCCCGGTTGGGCGGCGTTGTCGTTTAGCAGGCCGTTGAAAAACGGCTTCGGTGTGCGCTTCTTCGCCTTTCTATTCAACATGCGCCCGTCACAGCGATTCGTGCTTACCACCCTGCGTCCATCGCGACCAGCACTCGCGGTGGGTGCGTGACGGCCGGCGAGCGGTGGACGATACCGCGCCCGGCATTGCCCTGCCACAGGCTGCCCTTAAGCAGGGCAACGGCAAATGGCGGGATGGATTCGATGCGATGACCCGGGCGCAGAAGGCCCGATGTTTCGTCCGGAAGGCCGCTGGAGCCGGCACCGAGGAAGCGCCGGTCCACTGAGTGGTCCTCCACCCATTCTGTTCCTGGCCCCCGGTAGGTGCACAGCATGCGGATACCGACACGGTCGACATGCAGGCGCGGGCACATCGCCCGCCGGATGACCTCCAACCGCAGGCCGATGGTCGGCGCATCCAGCAGTTCGCCCAGCATCTCGGCAAGCAGTCCCAGGTCTTCGGCGAGCGCGTCACGCCCGGCGCCCGCGGGCAGTTGGCTGAGGTCGGGCGGTTGGCCGGGCGACAGGGTCTGGCGCAGGCCGGGGCCGAGTCGGTCGGCGTGAGTCTCGAGCCAGTCGCATATTCGAGAATCCGGTGCCCTGCGCCACTGCGCGAGCTGTATCGTTGGCTCGAAAATGCGGGTTAATCCGAGCGCTTCATTGGTGATGGCCGCGCAGGTCGTCGGGTGAAGCGGATGCGGTGCGTTCATTTTGCCAGCTCTCAGTTGTTGAACAGGACTACGGCAGCTCGGTGCTGGTCGGCTGGGGCCACCTGACCGAGATGCCGAAGCAGATCACCAAGACCGCGACCAGCACCGGCCCGAAGGGTTGGTCGAAGACCAGCGCCAGCCAGAAGGCGAGGCCATAGCCGGCAACGCCGATGCCGGCAGCCAGCCACTGCGCGCGCCGCCAGTCGGCGCCAAGGCGAAAGGCGATCCACGGCGGCACGAAGATGAGCGCGAAGCTCGCCATTAGGCCAAAAGTGGCCGTACCGGCGGCAATGGCCACGGCGGCAAGCAGGTCGAAACCGAGGTGCCAGCGCCAGGCCGCCAAGCGGTTGGCCTGCTCGCGCGCGGGGAAAAGGCGCGCGACGATCAGTCGTGGGGCGAGCCAGCGCAGCGCCGGCAAGGCTATTAGCAAGATCAAGAAATCGAAGGCCAGCGCCTGCCTGCCGACGAAGTACAACTGGCCGTCGATTAGCGCATGGGCCAGCGCGTCGCCGAGTGCCGTGTTTGCCGCGACGAGCAGGGTGAGTGCCCAGCCGGCAAGGATCATGAGGCCGTAGGCGGAATTGCTGCGTCCGCCGCTTGCCTGCTTGGCGCCGGCTCCCGCGAGCGCTCCAGCCAGCGCGCCGAGGAAGCTCGGTAGATGCAGCGCCATCCCGAACAAGGCCCCCGCCGCGGCCAAGTGGGCCAGCCCCAGTGTTGCCAGCCATTCGTCGCGCAGACGCAGCAGATTGCCGACCAGCGGCAGCAGCAGGGCCAGCGTCAGTCCTGCACAGAAGGGAAGAACGAACAGCTCATCCATGAGGCGCGCCCAGATCGACGATGCGGGTGCTTACGGCTTCCAGGAAACTGCGGTCGTGGCTGACCACCAACGTCGCCCGCTGCGGGCGTACGGCGGCGATCTCGGCGATGGCCGTGTGGATGTGGCCGGCATCCAGGTTGTTGGTGGGTTCGTCCAGCAGGATCAGCTCGCCCTCGCCTGCCAGCGTGGCCCACAGCATCAGTAGCTGGTACTCGCCGCCGGATAGGCGGTCGACCCGTGCGCAGAGCCTTGTCGCCAGACGCGCGGGTGGCCGCTGGCGGTGTGCCCCCAGCGTGGCGAGCAGTTCGCGCCCGGACAGCGGAACCTCGGGCAGCCGCACCGGCTGTTGTGGAAGGTACCCGATGCGCGTTGCCGGTCCGCGCTCGATGCGGCCCGCGAACAGCCGTGCCGAGCCAAAAATGGCCTTCAACAGGGTCGACTTGCCGATGCCGTTCGGACCGGCCAGTCCGACGACCTCGCCGCGGGCAACCGAGAACGTTGCCGGCGGCGAAACTGGCGCGGTATAGCCGGCCACAGCACCAGCGAGCGTCAGTATCATTTCGACAGCGCCGCAACCCAGCGGTCGATCAGTGCGAAGTAGTCATCGGCATTGGCGCCGGAAGGTGGGTCGATCGGCAGCACGGCGATTGGCCAGCCGGTCAGACTGGTGAGCTTTTCGGCGCCTGCCGGGGGCTGGTAGGGTGTGTGCACGATCACGCCCTTCTTGCGCCCCTTGTCCTTAAGCTTCCCAGCCAAGGTTTCGAGGTGTGCAGCAGTCGGTGCCAAACCCGGGACCGGCTCCAGCGTGCCGTGCAGGGGGATACCCAGCGCATGCAGCAGATAGATACCATCCTTGTGATAGAGCACCGCGCCGCCGCTACCGGCTGCCTGCCGCTTCCAGGCGGGCAGCTTTGCCTCGACCGCGGCGGCAAAGTGCTTTGCACGTTCGCGGTAAGCGGCTGCACTCGCGGGATCGAGTTGCGCAAGCCGTTCAGCCAAAGCGCTGGCTATGGTCGCCATGCGCAGCGGATCGAGGCTGACGTGCGGATTGCCGGCCGGATGCACATCGCCTTGCGCACGATCGGCGGCCTGCCCGGCATCGAGCAGTGGTACCTGAGCGGCGGCCTCGAAGTAACCAGGTCGGCCCGGCAGGATGGCGCTGTTGGCCGCGCCCTTGATCGCTGCCGGCAGCCAGCCGATTTCGAGCTCGGCGCCAACGGCGACCACCAGTTGCGCATCGCGTAGCGCGCGCAGCATCGACGGCCGCGCTTGCAGCATGTGCGCATCGCGGTCGGGCGGTGCAAGCTCCGTTACGCTGACCTGCGGTCCGCCGACGGTGCGCGCAAGCATGCCCATACTCGAGGTGGTGGCGACCACATCGAGCGCCCAAACCGGCAGGGCAATAAAAGCAGCCAGGAAGAGCAACAATCGCTTCATCGCCTCTCTCCTCAGAAACTGTGCGCACCGTGGGCGCCGAGGCTGTGCTGGTATTGCAGGAAGATCTGATTGACCTTCTCTTTCTCGCCCTCGACCCATAGATCGGCGCGAGAAGCCTGCAGGCGTAGCAGCGAGAAATGATCGATTTGGCGGGTCAGCGCGAAGGTCCAGCGATCTGACTTGCCGTAGTCTCGGATCTTGCCGGCCGGGCCATGGATGTCGTTTTTCGTCAGACCGGTCGCGTCGTAGCGCACGCCGGCTTGCCAGTGCGGCAGAAAGCCATAGGTGCCCTGCAAGACGATGCCATCTTGTGTGAAGTCGCGCTTTTGGCCGACCAGCGCACCGTTTTCGTGGAAGGCGATCTTGAGGTCCTTGTTCAGGCGTAGATACTCGCCGATCAACTTGAAGTCACCTTTGCCGCCATATCCGCCGGCATCGTACTTGTAGACCGCATCGAGGCCCCAGACCTTACCCTTGCCTTCGAGCGCATGTACCAGGGCGGCCGGATTTTCGCCGGTATGGTCATGCACTTCCTGATGCTGGTTGGAGCGGGCATACCAACCGCCGAACTGCAAGGCGTGATCGTTGCCGAGATCAGGACCGAACTTCATGAATAGCGTGGTCAGACGCGGGCCGGCTTTTGCAGACGATAGTTCGCCTGCCGCCGTGGCGGCCAGCGGATTTCCATCGGCACGTTCCGTGGGGGTGTCCTCGCCGCTCGTGGCGAAGGTCTGTTCCTTGCCTTGCAAAAGCTCAAAACCGATCTGTGTGTACCAGTTGCCGGTTTTAGGCAGCCAGCTAAGGCGCAGGCCGGTATCGAGCAGGCCGTGGTCACCCAGCAGCGTGCGGTAGGGCAGGTTCTGGTCGACGAAGTCCCACTGATGCGGATGCTGGGCGTTCAGGTAGCCGATGCCGGAGAGAAATTTGCCGCCTCGGACCTTTAAACCATAAGGCAGGCTGCGCGTGTCGAAATAGGCCTCCTCGAGCTCGACGTCGCCTTCGGAGCTGACGGTCATCATCGCCGTCGCGTCGAAATGCGGGCTGACCGTTGCCGAGAAGGCCAACTCGGTCTCCCGCAGGTTGAAGCCGCGCTCGAGTCCGCCATGGTCGTGGCCCTCGTGCTCGTGGCTGTGGTTGATGCCGTCGATGTGTTCATACATTTCGACGCTGCCGCCTTTTTTGTTGTCGCGGAAATAGACGCCGTCGAGGGTCAGTGAGATCTGCGGGTTGAAATCGGAGCCTGCGCTGACCTTGCCGGCCGGCGCTGCGGCGGCCACGGGCGCCGGAGTGCTTTCGGCATCCTTCAAGCGCTTTTCCAGCGCGGCGATACGCTGCTCGTAGGCTTGTTTGAGCTGCGCGATTTCGGCGCGCAGGGCTTTCAGATCGTCGTCTGCAATGGCCGGTTGGCCGATCAGCATCAAGGCCGCGATCAGCGGCAAGCGTGAAAGTAAGGCGCGGCTCTGCATGAAGTTCTCCTTAAAGTTGGCAGGTTTTCGCAAGGTGCTTAGCGCTTGAAGAGAATGAGGAGTCCGCGTCGGCGGGGCGGGAAACGCAGCATCGGTTGTTTCCGCTCTGCCGGCTGTCGAGGATTTGAGCTTTGTGACGTTGTGAACATCAGCCAGAGAAGAAATACACAAATGCAATGATATAACATTGCATTTGTGTATTCCATGGCGGCCGCCTAAAATTGCCCTCATGAACATCATGTGTCCGGGCGCAGCTAACAAGAACACGGATCCTCTGGATCGTGCAGCTGCCCGCTGCGCGGCGCGCGGGGTGCGGTTGACACCAATTCGCCGTGATGTGCTTGCGTTGCTTCTTCGGCACGAGAACGGCCTGAAAGCCTATGATCTGCTCGCCCAGATCAAGCAACTACGCAGTAACGCAACCCCGCCGACGGTTTATCGGGCACTGGACTTTTTGATTGAGCAGGGGTTGGTTCACAAGATCGGTCGGATCAACCAGTTCGTGGCCTGTCGTCACGAATCGCATGACCTACCCGGTCTGTTCCTGGTCTGTCCTCGTTGCGGGAAAGTGAGCGAACTTCAGGATGCGGCTCTGATGCAATCGTTGTTGCGTAGCATCGGCCAAGCCGGGCATGCACTCGACTGCCCGGAAGTGGAAGTTACCGCAACCTGTCCGGATTGCCGTGGCTGTCGTCCAACGGCGTGCTGTTGAGCGGAGTCTTCAACTGGCCGGTGCTCAAAGACCGCGCTCGCGGGCGTTGCGGTCGCGTTCGACCTTGAAGATGTAACGCTGGATCAAGTTGTTGGCGCTGTTGGGCAGATCGACGAATTCACAGCCGACGCGCAGCACCTCCACGCCATTTCGATTGGTCAGGCGGAACACGTTGCGAACCCGCATGCGCACGCTGACCGGGCCGAACTCCGGCAGATTCACACGGCAACCGTCGAACTCCATGCCGGGAATGAAATCCATGTCCTCCGGCGGCGCGATGATGGCCATGCCGCCCCCGGAAATATCCAGCACCCGCGCCTCGATGCTGCGCGGCTCGCCATCTTCTTGCGGAACGGGAATGAGGCAGGTCAGCGCATGGGTGACGGGGGCGACCAGCCGGTAAAATTCGCGGCGTTGCAAACGCAGCAAACGCTCGGGACGGTTGGCCAAAAAAGCGTCGCGCCCTTGGTAGGTGACTTCCTGAATGCCGTTCAAGGCAAACTGAATCTTGATGCCGTCGAGCTGGGTGGCGCAGACCAATTCATCCGTGGATGCCACCCGGCGATTCATCGCCGCATCCGGGCTGACATCGAATACCACCCGCTCCTCGTTGTCGATCAGCGCGAGGATGGCGGTCAGAAAAGACTGGTTACCCGTGGGCAGATAAGTGGTGATCAAGGCCCGGTGTTCGACCAGTGAGCGCAGGATCTGCTTGATTTGCCGGGCATCGTGCAACAGATACTGGGCAAAGTCGTCAGAGCGGAGCAGTTCGACGCGCGTGGTGTTTTCGGTGCTCATGCAAAGGCCGGTAGCTGCGGTGCGCAAGTAGGATGAGGTCCGATTCTAAAGCATGGACGGTTGCACGTCGCCGGCATTAGCGGGCATGAAGGCGCGCTATTTTGGCTTCAAGGCGGCGTGCTGTTTGCTTGCGTGCCCCCATCTGTGCCGGGTGGCGTGTCGGGCAGGGTAAGTTTGGATGGCGGCGGTGCGTCAAGCTCGCCTTGTTCGACCCGGTACAGCCAGGCCAGCAGTTCGGCCACCGCCAGGTAGAGCTGGGGCGGGATACGTTCGTCCAAATCCACCTGCATCAGCAGCGCGACGAGTTCGGGCGATTCGTGCACATAAACTCCCGCTTCGCGCGCCCGGGCAATGATTTCCTGGGCTATCAGGCCGCGCCCTTTGGCAACGACCCGCGGGGCGGCGTCGCCGGCGGAGTAGGTCAGCGCTACCGCTTCGTCGCGGCTGGCTTGCCGATCAGGCTCAGGTTGCATCGGCCACCTCGACTACCATGCCGGTCAGTGGCACGCCCGCGGCATCAAGCGCTTTTTCCAGCGCTGGCTGGCCGGCTTGCAAGGCTTGGGCGGTATCGGCATCGCCGGCCTGGATGCGCAGTGCGAGACCGCCTGCGCCAAGTTGCAGATGTGCTTGCACGCTGCCCAGACGTGGCAGCGTCAGACGCAGCGAGGTGCGCCACTCGGGGGGCTGGTCGCGGCCGTCGCCATGGCCTTCGCCTTCGCGCCCCGGGTCTTCGATCCGCCATTCGATCGGCTGCCCCGGCCACGCCTGACCGTGCCAGACATATTGCTGGGTGGCCAGCGCATCGAGTTGCTGGTGCACCATGGGTAACAGACGCTCCGGTATTGCCGGCAGCCGCGCGGCGGGGGCGCTGTCCGCCTGCGACGAGGCGCCGCTGGCACGCTCGAATGTGCCGGCTGACATGGCGCCGGTCTGCCTGCCCGCCGCGGGGCCGGCCGCCGCTGCGTGCTGTGGTGTCTGCGGCGTTGGGCTGGCGGATTGCTGGGCTTGCGGCTCCTTCAGTAGTGCTGCGATATCGATTTTTCCGGCCAGCCATTGGGACTGATGCGCTTCGTAGAACAAACCGCTTTGCGCCAGTGCCTGCCGCAGCACAGGGGCCAGTGCGGCGCCGTTGGCCGGCGGGGCGGATAGCAGGGGTTTGCCGCCGGCCAGCGCCGCCGGTTCGGCGGCCGGTTGGCCGGTCAATAGAAAGCTGATCAGACGTCCGGTGGGGCTGAGTTCCGGCCGGGTGATGGAGGTACCCGCCGTTGCCGGCGGTTCGGCCAGTTGGGCAAAGACCGCACGCGGCGTGGTGTGGGTGACGACAAGCTCCAGGGTATCGCCGGCGTTGGCTGTCTGGGGAAGCGCCAGGGTGATCTGACGGCCGGCGACAATGGCCTGAAAGGTGCCGTCGGGCAGGGCGCGTTGCAGGGCCGCGGTGATACGCTGGCCAGGCAACAAGTCCGGGAGTTGGGACTGAATCTCGCGCGCACGCTGCAGACCGGGTAGCGGCGGTTCGGTCTCAAAGAAGCGGGCTTCGGTGAGCAGGCGCAGGCGGGCGGCGAGGTCGGCGGGGATCATGGACTAGCCTGTCATGGCGATCGGATATCCAGCACGGTTCGAATGCATCGACACGGTCAGAACTCGGCGCTCCGATAAGCGTTTCGCACAGCCCGGTCTTTGACGCTGCCGGACAAAAGCTTGCGGGTTTCCTCCAACAGCGGCCCGACGTATTCAAGGATCTGGGCGTCGATCTCCAGCATGCGCGCGATCTGGGTTTGCATGGTTTCGATGCTTTCCCGGCTCAACTCTATAGGTGTGTGCTGTTCGACCGCGCGCATGCGTAACTGCGCCAGGGTGTGTTCATGGGCGCTCAGTGCTTCCAGATCGTTGTTATGGGCTGCCGCCAGCATGGACGCGTAACACTGATACATGGCCGCGCAGATTTCCGGTGTCAGCATCGCAGTGCGCTCCTGTGCGTGTTCAGCCGCCGGCTTTGGGGGTGATTTGGCGCCAGGCGTCTTGCAGTTCGGCCAGCAAGCCTTGGACTTCTTTCAGGGCGGCCAAGTCGTTCTTGAGGTTTGCCCAGAACAGCCGGGAGGTCATGTAGTTGTACAGCGCAGACAGGCGTTCGGCCAGTTCTCCGCCTTGCTCCGGGTCCAGGCTGGCGTCCAAACCGTTGGAGATGATATCGATGGCTTTGGAGATGGCCGCACCCTTGGTGGCTAGGTCGTTGTTTTCCATCGCGTACTTGGCGGTGGCCAGCGCGGTGCTGGCGCCTTCGAACAGCATCAGGATCAAGCGGTGCGGGTCGGCCGTCTCGATGGCCACATCGAGACTGACCTGTTGGTAGGCTGCTGCGGCTTTTTTGGTCGAAGCGAACATTATCGGTTACTCCAGGACTGCAGCGACGCAAGTTGCTGAGCCAAATAGTTACTGGTGTCCTTCATGCCGGCGACCAGGGTATCCAGCGCGGTAAACTGCTTGCGGTAACGCTCTTCGATGCTGGCCAGACGCTGATTCAGGATCGTACGCTGCGAATCCAGATCCTTGATCATACGGTTGACGCTATCGGTCAGATTGTTGATGGTGCCGCCGGTGCCTACGACGCTGTCGAGCGAGTTCTTGAACGCTTCCCCGATATTGGTGGTCAGTCTCAGCACTGCGTCATAGTCGTTTTCCAGCGCACGGTCGAGTTTGGCGCCATCGACCACCAATTGCCCTTCCTTGCTGAAGGCAATGCCGATGTCGGCCAGGCGCTGAAACTGTGTGTTGCCACCGGCGGTGGTGTTGAACACCAGGTTGCGCAACTGCGCCTGCGTGGTGCGAATGACCGCCTGACCCTGTAGCGGCCCGCTTTCCTTGGTTTCCGGGTTATAGGCGCCAAGATTGGCGATGGTGGACACCGCCTCGTTGAGGCTTTTGACAAACGCGTTGAGGTTGGCCTTCAACGCCGTGGTCGTATCCTTTTTGACCGTGATATTGGTCGGATTGCCGGCATTGGTTGCCTTCAAGGTCAGCGTCACGCCGTCGAGTGCGCCCGAGATGGTATTGGTGCTGCTGGTGATGGCAATACCGTTCAAAGTGAGGGCGGCATTCTGCGCTGCCCGCCCGCCTTGCGCGGCATCCTGGCTCATACTGCCGGTTGCGGTTTGTGGGTCGAAATCGAAACCGGTCAAGCCGGAGAGCTGCATCACGTTCTCAGTGCCGGAATGATCGGAAGTGAGCACCAGCCGGGCTCCTGCGGTGCCGGTGATGATGGTCGCGGTCACCCCGCCTTTGGCGGCATTGATCGCATCGCGCAAGCCGGCCAGCGTGTTGTTCGAGGAATCGATGGTGATTTCCAGTTGGCGGCTGCTGTCTGGGGTGTAGACACCACCGACCAGGGTACCGAAGTCGATGGTGAGTGTTCCAGTGGCGATGGTATCGTTGGCGCTAGCAAAGGGCGAAGAGACCAGTCGGTGGCTTTGCGCCAGGCTGGTGACTTCGAGCGCATAGACGCCGGCGACCGCGCCGGAGGCGGCGCTGGCCGTGGCGACATTGGTGTCGGCCACGGTGGCCAAAAATGAGGTGTATTTTTCGGCCGCGGTTTGCCCAGAACCCGGCAGCAAGGCCGAGGCCGAGGACTGCAAGGCAGACAACGCGCCCTTTAGCGAACCCAGTGCGGAAATGCGCGCCTGATAAGACGCTTCCTTGCGCTGCAGGTTGATCAATGGTTGCTGTTCGACCTGCATCAGGCCCTTGAGAATGCCGGCCAGATCCAGGCCTGATCCTACGCCGAGTGAAGTGACGCCAGCCATGTCGTATCTCCTGAGTGGTCCGAGCCAAAGAAAGCAGAAATCATGCCTTGTTGTGGATCAACAAGCCTTGCAGCCGATCCAGCGCCTTGGCGATGTTCAGGACTTCTTCAGACGGAATTTGCCGCAGCACCTCCTGGGTTTGCAGGTCGATGACCTTGACGATAGTGCGTCCGGTGTCGTCGTCCAGCGAAAACTGGATGCTGTCGTTGATCGGTTGCACAAACTCCCGGATGCGCTTGACGGCCTCTTCGAGCGCCTGCGGATCGTTTGCCTGCTCCGGCTGTGCAACCAGTGCGATACCAACGCTTTGTTCGACTGCATTGACCTCGGCACTGCGGTTTGACTGCGGTGTGCCGCGAACGGTCGCCTCATCCAGCTTGCCGGCCGGGTTTGCCAGCTCATAGCCGCCGGGTGCCACAGGCGTGCTGCTGCTCAAAGGTTGGATGCTCATGATGGGCTCCTTGAACTACTCAAGGCGAAACGGCGCGGTAGCCGTGCCGCTACCGCGCCGCCGCTTTTACCGCAAGGTCGCTGCCGATCAGCCGCGCAGCAGGCTCAGCACATTTTGCGGCAGCGCGTTAGCCTGGGCCAGCATCGCGGTACCCGCCTGTTGCAGCACCTGGGCGCGAGTGAGCGCCGCGGTTTCGGCCGCAAAGTCGGCGTCACGGATGCGCGAGCGGGAGGCCGACAGATTTTCCACCGACGTCTGCAGATTGGCCACGGTGGCCTCGAAGCGGCTTTGCAGCGCACCGAACTTGGCGCGTTGGCCGTTGATTGCATCCAGTGCGCTGTCGACCACACGCAGCGCGTTGGTGGCGCCGGAAACGGTGGAAATGTCGAGCTCCTGCACTTTCTTCAAGGTGCTGCCCACCGTGGTGCTCACCGCGACCGCGCCGCTGCCGAGCACGCCGGCAGTAAAAGCGGCGTCCGAGGAGGTGGTGATCGAGTACGACTTGGACGAATCCAGCGTCACTTGGCCGGCCGCGGTGAGGGTGCCCGAGGTGTTCGCGGCAAGCGTTTCCGTGGTGCCGGAGCCCAGGATGATGCCGGCCGTTGCCGCGCCGGTGCTGGCCGCCCCGATGTTGATCGAGCTGCCATCGTCGGTGCTCAGCAGGATGGCATTGTTGGCGCTGTTCAAGCGCGCGGTGATGCCGGTCTTGGAGCTGGCCTCGTTGATGGCATTGACCGCCTGAGTCAGGCCGTCCGCGGTATCGGCGTCCGATACGGTAAAGGAGACGGTCTGGATGGTGCCGGGGCCAGCGGCGTTGGACGAAAAGAGCTGAACCGAGAAGTTGCCCGAGGCAGCAAAATCCAGCACGGTTTCGGTGCGGGCCGAGGCGCGCACCCCGGTGGTCGGTTGCGAGTTAATCTTGGCGGCAATGTCGCGCGCGCTGTCGCTGGTGGTCGTGGTGATGGTTGCCGAACCGCCCGCGCCATTGATGGTCACCGTGCCGCCGGAGGCCACGGCGGCGCCGGTAATCGCCGACCCGGTGCTGGTACCGCTGACCGCGGTGGACTGGGTAGCGTTACCGATCTGATAAGTGCCGTATTGGCTGGTGCGGAAATCGGTGGTGGTGGCGGTGATGGTCTGGTTGGCATTGGCACCGACCTGATACACCAGCGAGCTGTTGGAACCGTCGAACAGCCGGGTGCCGTTGAATTCGGTGGTGTTGGCAAAGCGTTCCAGTTCGGCCACCAGTTGGGTGACTTCGGCGTTCAGCGCGGCACGGTCGGAAGCGCTGTTGGTGGCGTTGGCCGATTGCACCGCCAGCTCGCGCACCCGCTGCAAAATGTTGCCCATTTGGTTCAGTGCGCCTTCGCCGGTCTGTGCCAGGGACACGCCGTCATTGGCATTGCGGCGGGCTTGATCCAGGCCGCGGATCTGCGCGGTAAAGCGTTCGGAAATGGCCAGACCGGCAGCATCGTCCTTGGCGCTGTTGATGCGCAAACCGGACGACAGGCGCTGCAGCGAGGTGGCGAGCGCGTTGCCGGTACCCGCAAGATTCCGCTGTGCGTTGAGCGACGCGACGTTGGTGTTGATGACGGCAGACATTTTGGTTCTCCTCTTGGAAAGAAGGGCTCTACGGAGGTCGGGTCAGGGCGTCAACCGCTGCTCCTTGGGTGCATTAACGGACGGTTGCATAAAATCTTGAGGGCAATTTTTGCCGCCTCGGGATGTCGACGTTAGAAGCGGAACCAAGCTTCCATCCATTCATCCAGGTGGTCCTGCAACAGCCAGTGTTGGCGCACATGCTCACGCAACGCGTCACCGCGTGCGGCCAGCGCGTCCGGGTCGGCCAGATGCTCGCGGATGGCGGCCACCCAGTCGCGGGTGCGGTTCTTGACCAAGGTGACCGGAAAACCGCAGCGGTAAGGGCCAAAATCGCTGGCAATCACCGGATAGCCCAGAATGCCATACTCGAGCAGCTTGAGGTTGCTCTTGCAAAGGTTGAAGTCATTGTGTTCGATCGGTGCCAGCGCCAGGTCCAGATTGAGGGCGGCCAGTTTTGCCGGGTAGTCGGGCGTTGGCACACCCAGGTGGAATTCCTGCACATAGGGGCGGATGGTGTCCGGGCACATGCCCAAAAACACCCACTCCACCTCGTTGGCCAACTCGCGCACCACATCGGCAATTTCTGCCAGGTCGCCGCCGTGGCTCAGCCCGCCGGCCCAGCCCACCCGCGGTTTGCGTCCTGCGCGGCGGCGGGGTTGCAAATGGGCCCATTTTTCGGCGTCGATCCGGTTGGGGACTACGCGAATCTCGGGGGCGTACGCGCGATAGGCTTCGGCCAGCCCTTCGGTGGATACGATGAAGCGGTCGCACAACTCCAGGCCCCTGCGCAGCCGTTTGGCGATGTCTTTGGGAATATGTGCGCGGTGAAAGCTGCGCACCGGGACATTGGTGATGAGGTCATCGAGCTCATACACCAGTTTCAGCGAGAAGAACTTGCGATACTGCTCAAGGTGCCGGAGCTGGTCGTCGGTTACCTGGCGCTGCAGCAGCAAGGTGTCGGCATCGAAGGCGCTCAAGTCCAGCGGGTTGTAGTGGTCGGTGCCCAGATAACCGTCGATCCGGCCGGCGGCCATGGCGGCCTGGAAGGGTTCGATGACGCGGTAATGACCGCAGCCCATCAGGTCGGCCGGAAAAGCCAGCAGGCGCGGCAGCGGTTTCCAGGGCAGCCGCAGGCGGCTGACCTGGGGTTTTTCGGCCAGCGCAAAAGGCAGGTTGCGGCTGAGGTTGCGGTTGTAAAACGGGTCCTGGGCAATGTCGGGCAGCCATTTTTTCAGCAGCGCCTGTTCGTCGGCCGGGTCGACCGTGGGATAAGAGGCGCGGGCTTCGATCAGCGTGATGTTGGGCGTCCACAACATCCTTAGCCCGGCGCGTTTGAGCCGCAGGCAAAAATCGATGGCGGCCGCCGTCGGATGCAGGCTGGCGTCGAGCCCGCCGGCTTCCAGATAGGTTTGTCGACGGAAGGCCAGCGCGGCAAGCGATAGTGCGCTCGGATTCTGGGCGACCAATTGGCGGCCAAAATGCCCCCAATCGTCAAACCGGCGGGCTTGGCCGAAGCCGGTGGCCAAACCGCCGCAGCCCAGAATGAGCGCATTGCCGGTGAGCGTGCCTTGGGCATCGACCACCCGCGGCGCCACGGCCCCCAGTTCCGGCCGTTGCGCCAGGGCGGCCAGTTGCTCCAGCCAGTCTTTGGTGGCCGGCTGCACACCGGGGGAGAGCAGCAGGACGATGTCCGCATCGGTTTGGCGGATGGCGGCATCGAACAGCGCAAGAAGGCTGTGCTCGGCAGGACGCCGATAAACCTCGATACCGGCCGCTTCGGCTTCGGCGGCATCGGCCTGGGTCAGATAATCCAGCACCTCCGGCGCGGCCTCTGGCGAGATGAACAGCAATAGCTTGGCGTGGGCGTATTGGCGTTGCAGAAAGGTCTGCTCCACCAACTGCCGGCATGCGTCGAGCGATGCCGGGGCTTCGCAAAGCAGGGCCACGGTGGGCTGGCCGTCGAGCCGATGACGGATATGGCGGCTGCCCGGCAGCAAACCGGGGCTGAGTGTCACCGGCTGCTTCAGGCGTGCGAAGAAGTCTTCGACCGCGTGCCGGTCGCCTTCTTGGTCGCGCGGCAGGCTGCGACGCGGATGGCGGCGATACAGGACATCGGGCAGATGCTCGACGCTGCGCTCACCGCAGTTGGCATAAATGCGTAAAACCAGGTCGTAGAGCGGATCGCCAAAGCCGCGGATGCGCAAACCGCCCACTTGTCGCACGGCGTCGGCCCGGATGAATACGCCGTTGCCCAGATAGGGGAAGGCCAGCAGGTAGTCCGGGGAGAAATCCGGCTTGAAGTACGCGGTATCCGGTTTGCCGGCTGCGTCGAGCTGGTCTTCGTCCACATAGACCACCGCAGTGTCTTTGCGCCGTAGGCCGAGTTCGGCCACATAGGGCAGGGCGTGTTCGACCACCTGGTCGCCCGCTTCCAGTAAAAGCAGCCAGTCGGCCGGGCTGTCGGCAAAAATCTGCGCAACGTTTGCCCACGGGGTGTCGGAAGATACCCAGTGCATGTGGGCGGAGGCGGCAATGGCCGCCGGTGCGGTGCCGGGTCCGATCAGGGTGAGGCGATGGTGGGCGTACAGTTGCCGGGCAATCGAGCCCAGCGTGCCGGCCAGTTGGTCGAGCGTTTGCGCGCTGCAGACGATGACGATTTCGAACACCGGCGGTTTGTCCAGCGCGTCGAAGTAGCGGTCGAAGGCGCGCGCTTCGTGCACGGTCATCTGATGGGCCTGCAGAAACTGCAGGTAGTCGGTGTGCTGGCCGCGCCAGAAAAAGCTGCCCATCTTGGGTGGCGCATAGCCGGTGAGCGGCTCGCTGCCCGGCGTTGCGGTGACAAAAAACTGCCCGCTAAAGAGTTCGTTGAGATCTTGTTCGCTCAGGTCGCGCAACACCATCTTGCCGGTATCGATGGTGCAGGGCAGGGTTTTCTTGTACTGGTTGAGTTGCCCGATCAGGGTCGGATCGAGCCCGTAACGCACATCCAGGATGCGATAGCCGGTTTCAAACAGAAAACGGCGCAACTCTTGGAAGGTGAAAAAGCGCAGGTGGGTGATGTCGAGAATGCCGTTTGCCGCATACCGCCAGTAGCCGTGCGCCAGATCGTCCAGCAGTGGCAGGAAGCGGATGTTCGGGATGCTGATCACCACTTGTCCGTCCGCGGCAAGGTAATGGCGCAGCTTCACCATGACCTGCCAGGGGTTGTACATGTGTTCCAGCACATCGGCGCAGATCACCAGATCCAGGCTGCCGGGCTCGATGCCGTACGCTTCCAGCTCGATTTCTTCAAATTTGCCGGATATGACCGAATCCAGCCGCTCGGCGGCAATCTTTGCCGCCGCCTTGTTCAGTTCGATCCCCCAGACCTTGGCCTTGGGATATTTTGCCTTGAGGTAAGCGCCGGTGCCGCCTGCTCCGCAGCCGATGTCCAACACCCGCGATGGCGCCCGCCCGAGCGCTTCGACCAGGTCGCTGCGTACATTTTCGTGATAGCCGGTGGCATCGATGTCCGGGACATCCAGGCAGGTTTGCCAAACGTAGTCAGTCATGGTTTTTGCTCAGGCTGGTAAAGGGGCGGAACGAAAAAGACCGATGCATGGCGGCAGTGCGATGGCATGGTCTTTCCCCATTTGCCGCAGTTTAACCCAGATTGCTCATCCGGCCGGCCAGCGCCTTGAGTCGGTTTGCGCGGGCATGCGTGATGGCCTTGCCGTGGCCCTGCTGGCGTGGCCTGTATGTATCCCGATGGCAGCTCTGGGTGCGGGTTTGTGGCGAATCAAGCGGTTTTTTTGATTCTGGCATGGTGATTGCTTCTGAGAGGCCATCCGCGATCGTCGTCGCATCGGGCGGCAACCACTGCCGAAGACAGCGGAACGCAACAGGAATGTCCAATCCAGGAGAGCCATCATGTCTCAGGTCATCAATACCAACGTTGCTTCGCTCAATGCGCAGCGCAACCTTTCCCGCACGTCCGGAGAACTGGCGACGTCCCTGCAGCGCCTGTCATCGGGCTTGCGCATCAACAGTGCCAAAGACGACGCAGCCGGCTTGGCGATCTCGGAGCGGATGACCGCCCAGGTCAGGGGTATGAACCAGGCGATGCGTAATGCCAACGATGGCGTGTCGCTTGCCCAGGTGGGCGAAGGCGCCTTGAACCAGATGGGCAACATCTTGCAGCGGGTGCGCGAGCTGGCGGTGCAATCGGCCAACGCCACCAACAGCGCTTCCGACCGTGCCGCGCTGAACGCTGAAGTCACTCAACTGGTGGCCGAACTGGAACGTTTTGCCAACGCCACCGAGTTCAACGGGCTGAAAATGTTCGATGGCAGTTTTGGCTCGGCGGTCTATCAGGTGGGCGCCAATGCCAACCAGACCATCACCGCGATCACCACCGATTTTCGCACCAGCCAGTACGGCACTTATCAGATCGGTAACGCCACCCAGTCCACCGCAGTCAGCGGCACCAGCACCGGGTCGGCGATTACCGGAGCCGCCGTGGCCTCCGGCGGCACGGTGACCATCAACGGCGCAGGCGGTTCGGCAAATATCACTACGACCACCGGCGACAGCGCGCGCGATATTGCCGCCAAGATCAACTCGCAACCGACCACCGGGGTGCGTGCCTCGGCCCGTACCGAAACCGTGCTGGACTTTTCCGCCTCGGGCAATTTCTCGATTCAGCTCTTCTCGTCCAACGCCGCCGGCCCCAGCAGCATCCAGACCGTCTCCTTTACCGTATCGAACCAAAACACCGCGGATGGCCTGACTCAGGCGGTCAATGCCATCAACGAGGCCAGCTCCAAGACCGGCATCACCGCACGCTTGAACAGCGCCAACGATGCCATCGTGCTCAGCACCGACGATGGCAGCTCGATCAACATCGGGGCGGCCAGCACCGGTGCGGCAACGGCCGGTATTCAACTCGGCTCCGGCGCCACCTCCGGCACCCTTGCCGCCAACACCGTGGGCACCATTACCGCGGCCGGCCAAGTGACGCTGGATTCGTCCAAGTCGTACTCGATCACCACTTCCTCGAACGCCGCTTTCACCGCCGGCGTACTCGGCAGCGGCGCGGTCGCGGTGAGCACCACGGTCGGCAGCACCTTGCAGAAAGTGCAGGAGCTGGACATTTCCACCGTCTCCGGCGCCACCAACGCGCTGCGTGTGGTCGACAGCGCACTGGATGCAATCAACGGCCAACGCGCCAAGTTCGGTGCGCTGCAAAGCCGCTTCGAGGCGGCCATCAAGAACCTGCAGACTTCGGTGGAAAATCTCTCCGCATCGCGCTCCAGAATTCAGGATGCCGACTTTGCAGCCGAAACCGCGGCGCTCACCCGCGCCCAGGTGCTGCAACAGGCCGGCACTGCGATGCTGGCCCAGGCCAACGCGCTGCCGCAAAACGTGCTGTCTTTGCTGCAACGCTAAGCGCAGGGCGAATAGGCCGGGCAGGACCCCTGCCCGGCGCTTTTTGGCATGCTGCGCCGGGCGGGATCAGGAGGCGGCGATTTCCACCCGGTTCTTTCCGCTTTGCTTGGCCCGATACATCGCCGCATCGGCGCGCGCGACCGCGTGTTCGAGGGGCTCTCCTGGCACCCAGCGGGTTACGCCGGCGCTGAAGGTGATGAACACTTTTTTGTTGTCGGCAAGGAAAAAAGTGGTGGTGAGCGCGCGCTGCAGCCGGGTCAGCGCGGTGGCGGCTTCGGTCAGCTCGGTGTCCGGATAGAGCAGGATGAATTCCTCGCCGCCATAGCGCGCCACGCTGTCTTGCGGGCGCAAATTTTCACGGACCACCCGGGCCAGATGTACCAGCGCATCGTCACCGCTTTGGTGACCGTAGGTGTCGTTGAGCTTCTTGAAGTTATCCAGATCCAGCAGCGCTATGCACAAGGAACTTTGTCGGCGGGCGGCGCGGGCGGCTTCTTTGTCGAACATTTCCTCCAGCCCGCGGCGGTTCAGGGCGCCGGTGAGCGGATCGTGACTGACCAGCCGGCTGGCTTCGTCCAGCTCGGCCTGCAGCGCAGCGATACGCGCTTCGGCCTGTTGTACCCGCTGCTGGGCGGCGAGCAGTTCGTTGCGCGAGCTGGCGGCGCGCTGCTGGATGTTGCGGGTCTCGCGCATGACTTCGTCGAGCACATGGCCGATTTCGGTGATGTCGCGCGCGGCGGCGATTTTCTGGGCACATTGGCCGATGGTGTCGTGGTAGCTGCCGGTGGTTTCGGCAAATTGCGCCAGTTGATCGACGAAACCGGCAATCATTGCCTTGATGGTCTGCTGCGCTTCGGACAGGTTGTGCTTGAGCTGGCTCTGTTTGTAGATCACTTCCTTGAGCCGGCGCTCGGCGTCATCGATGAGGCGCAAATTGGCGGGCTTGTCGATTACTTGCCGCAGCACTTCCACCTGTCCGTGCAGCCATTGGTCATCGAGCACCAACTCGTCGATGTTGGCAAGCAAAAGGCGCAGCAAATTGAGTAGGCCGCTACGCACCTCGGCGGCATCGCCGGCGGCCATTTCCAGCTTGAGCGCAAAGCGGCGCAGCAACTCGCCAAACTGGCGCAATTGCTCCAGGCTGGCGGCGGCGTCGATACGCTCGGCCAGCGTGGCCGCCTCGCGTACCAACTCGGGCTGTTCGGCCAGCGAAGCGGGGACGACTTCTTTGAGCGTGCGCGACAAAAGCTCGCGTAAGGCGTCGACCAGCTCGCCGGCTTCGCCAGCAGCCAGCAGGCGCGGTGCCACGAGCGTGGCAGGCGAGTCCTCTGCGGCCGCGGTGGCGGCGGCCGCATCGGTGCCCGCGGGGGCAGGCGGTGCCTCGGCCGGGGTCTGTGACCACGACCGGATTAGGCTCTGCAGGCGGCTGTACAAGGTGTTGGGGTCCGCGGCGCTCAATACGCGTTCGAGCGATTCGCGCTTGCGGGCGGTGGTCCAGCCCGCGTGACGCGCCTCCCATTGGCGCAGCAGTTGCGCGATCAGCTCGTTCCAGGCGGGCTGGGTTTCGCGCCCCAGAGCAGCGAAATATTGCGCCAGTGCGTCGCGGGCCGCGGCGTCGTCGCGGGCTGCCACCGCCTGGTCGAAGGCGCGCGCCAAGCGTAGCCGTTCAGCGCTGTCGCGCGGCAACTGGCGCGCCAGGGTGCGCAAGAAGGCTTCCGGCACCGGTTCGTCTTCGGCTGTGAGGCCGGCGATTTCGTTGTACAGCGTGCGGTAGTGCTCAGGCGTGGGCGGCACCCGGCGCAAGGCAAGCTGGCGCAATGCTTCGCGGGCGATCTCGGAAGGGTTGCCGGGAGGAGCCATAGGTCGGTACTCGTGGTGTGCTCGATGACAGATTCGGTCCGGATGGGGCGCTTAACAGGCCGTTGAAAAACTACTGCGGTGGGCCATCTGCGGCGTTGCGCGGTGCTCGCTCCCTCGCCTATCTGTGTGATATGTCTCGGTCGCTGCGCTCCGTGCGCCTTGCATCTGGCCATCCTCGCTACGTTTTTCAACGGCCTGCTAAACCGCCAACGCCGTGCTTCAGCCGGCCGCGAAAACCCGGTTTTTGCCTGCTCGCTTGGCGGCGTACATGGCGCGGTCGGCGCGTTCGATGGCAAGGTGAGCCGGCTCTTGCGGGTCGAGCACGGCGACGCCGGCGCTGAAGGTGATCAGCAGGTGCTTGTCGTCAGCCATGAAAATACGCCGGGTGAGCTCCCGCTGCAGCCGGGTGAGAATGGCCACGGCCTCGTCCAGATCGGTATCCGGCAGCAGGATGAGGAACTCCTCGCCGCCATAGCGGCACACCGAATCCTGCGGGCGCAGCGATTCCCGTACCACGGCCGACAGATGCTTGAGCGCCTCGTCGCCGGTGTTGTGGCCGTAGGTGTCGTTCAGGTGCTTGAAGTTGTCTACGTCCAATAAGCCGATGCACAGCACCGTGCCGCGCCGTTGTGCCAGGGCGATTTCGCGCTCCAGCGCCTCATCCAGGCCCTTGCGGTTGAGTGCGCCGGTGAGCGGGTCGTGACGCACTAGCTCGCTGGCCTCATCGAGTTCGCGCTGCAGGCGCAGGATGTGTTGGTTGGCCTTGTCCACCTCGGCGCGCAGCGTGGCGATTTCTTCGGTGGAGCGCTCGGCCGCGGACTGGGCGTTGCGGGTCTCGCTCAGGATGTCGCCGATCACCTCCGATAGTTCGGCGATGTCGGCTGCGGCAGCGATGCGTGCGGCCCCGCTTTCGAGCGCTTTGGCGTAGTTTCCGGTGACATTGCCGAAGCTCGCCAGCCGGTCCACAAAGCCGGCCAGCATGGATTTGAGGCGTTCTTGCGCATCCGAGAGCTGGCGCTTGAGGTGGCTTTGTTTGTCGATCACCGCCAGCAGCCGACGCTGCACTTCGTCCAGTACCCGGATGTCGAGCGGGCCGGTAAAGGCCTCCGACAATACGCTCAATTGGCCGTGCAACCAGCGGTCGTCGAGTACCAGCTCGCTGATGTTTTGCAGGATCAGGCGCAAGACGTTAAGCAAACCTTGGCGCACCGCGTGCTGGTCTTCGCCCGCCCACTCAAGCTTGCGGATGAGGGCGTCCAGGCGTAGCGCCAGCGGGTCGAGCTCATCGCTTTGTGTCACCAGAAGCGCCTGTGCCAGTGCGCGGGCCTCAGCGGCCAGTTCCGGCATGTCGGCCAGCAAGCTGCTGATTGCCGGATGCAGAAGCCGGGCGGTCAGTTGTGTGTTGTCCACACGCTCGGCCGTGGCCAGGGCCAGGATGGCGCGGCGCATCTTCGGCCAGCTACCGCTATTGGCGGCATCTTCGAACTGCTGGGCAAGCTTGAGCGCCTCCGGGGTGCTGCGCGGCAGGGACTTGGCAATGGCGCGCAGGGCAGGGCCGGGAAACGGGTCTTCTTCCGCGCTGCCGGCAATCTGGTGGTAGGTGCGGCGGTAGTGGTCGGGAGTGGGCGCCAGCCGCTGAGCCGCCAGGCGGCGCAGTGCTTCGCGGGCGATTTCGGAAGGTGAGGAGAATTCCGGCATGGTCCCAGACGACGCGGCTACGAGTGTGCTGACTTTACCATTGCCAATGCCTTGCCGGTGGCCGGATCGGCGCTCAATCCACCAACCCGTGGCGTATGCCGTAATGGGTAAGTTCCGCGTTATTGCGCATGTTCATTTTTTCCAGCAGGCGGGCACGGTAGACGCTGACCGTTTTGACGCTGATATTGAGCGCCTCGGCAATCTGCGCCGGGGTGCGGCCGCTGGCGATCAGGCGCAAGGTCTGGAATTCGCGGTCGGAGAGTTTGTCGTGCAGCGGGCGGTCGCCGTCTTCCAGGACCGCGTTGGCCAACACCTCAGCCACTGCCGGGCTGACATATTTTTTGCCGCTGGCAACCTGACGGATGGCGGTAACCAGTTGCTCCGGCGCGCTTTGCTTGGACAGGTAGCCGGCAGCGCCGGCACGCAGCGCGCGTACCGCGTATTGGTCTTCGGGATGGATGCTGAGAATCAGCACCGGCAAACGGGGCATCTCCTTGCGGATCATTTTCAGCGCATCGATGCCGTTGCGTTCCGGCATGGAGATGTCCATCAGCACCACGTCCCAGGGCTGTTCGCGCAGCATTTGCAGCGCCTTGACGCCGTTTTCGGGTTCGCCGGCCACTTCCAGGTCATCGGTCTCGGACAGAATCTGGCGCAGCCCCTGACGCACGATGGCGTGATCGTCGGCAATCAGCACACGCAGTCGGGCATGGGTGTTCATTGCGGCTGCGCTCCTTTGCACCTTTCGGCGCCCGAGCCTTCGGCAGCCGCCAGCGGGATGGCGACCCGCAGCCGTGTGCCGCTGGGGTGGCAGGGGTGTAGTTCGAGACGACCGCCCAGCTCGTCGAGCCGCTCGCGCATCCCGCGCAGTCCAAAAGCGCGCGGCTTGTCGATGTCTGCCGCGGTCAGGCCGCGGCCGTTGTCGCTGACTTCCAGCAGCACTTCATCGCCTTCTTGGGTCAGTCGCACCGCCACCTGACTGGCCTGTGCGTGCTTGCATACGTTGGTGAGCGCTTCTTGAAAGATCCGGAACAGGGCCACGGCGGCGTGTTGCGGCAGCTGAATGTCGTGGTCGGCGCAGACGATACGGCAAGCAATGCCGGTGCGTTGGGCAAAGTCTTCGGCCTGACATTCGATGGCTGCGCCCAGACCGAAATCCTTGAGAATGCCGGGCCGCAGCTCGCGGGTCAGCCGGCTGACAGTGGCCAGCGCATCGTCCAAGAGCTTCTGGATTGCGCGTGCGCGCCTGCGCAGCGGCTCGGCCTCCAGCCGGGCGGCCAGTAACGCGGTTTCGATCTTGATGGCCACCAGATGGCCACCGAGTATGTCGTGCAGGTCGCGTGCGATGCGCTCGCGTTCTTCTTCGCGTGCGGCTGCCAGATGATTGGCCAGCGCGTTCGGCTGTGCGCTCGGCTTGGTTGGACGTTCAGCGGCGTTCATCGTCGGGCTGTTCATGCGGGCATCGGCCATCGGCGCGCAGGTCTGAGCCGGCCGCCGCAGCGGCGGCGCGATTGGGGGTAAAGGCAAATTGCCGGCTGAGCGAGCTGGCGTAGCGCCATCCCGCTGGCGTGGCCAGTGGCTGGTCGGCCAAGGCGTCGGCGGGGTTTGGGCCGACCTTGTGCGTGAGCAACCAGCACAGGCTTACCCATTGTCCGTTGCCGAACGGGTCCGCACGGCCATAGCCGAGCCAGGTGCAGGCAGTGGTGGGGCCATGCTGCTGGTCGACCACCGCGAGGTCGATGGCACGGCCGGCTTCGTCCAGGAAGATCAACCCGGCATCTTGCAAGGCCCCGGTAAAACCGGCGGTTTCCGCCGGCGACAAAAAGCCCACCCGATACAGGTCGCGATCTTGGCACAGTGTGCGATTGGGAACCATGGTCAGAAAGCGCGCTGGGCCGCCGGGCAGTCTGGCGGCCACCGCATCCTTGCGGACGATCACGGAGATGGCTTCGGCGAGAACGGCCATGCTGGAATGGACGGTCGAGGCTCGTTCGGAATTATCGCATGGGGGCGTGGCTACAGAGCATGGCCTGTCTGAGCCGTCGATATCCAGCTTGCCATGCGCCGGCCGGAAGGTTTTACGTCGGTTTTACGTCGGCGCGGATCATTCGGTTGCCTAGTCTGTTTGCCGTCGCCCCAGCCCGCGCCGCCACAGCGGCAGCATCGCCAGCGCGATGAGGATTTCCAGCGCGCCGACGATGACAAACACCGGCAGGTAGGGGTCGATGCCTGCGGCGCGAGCGCTGCCGACCAAGGTGCCACCGACCAGCGGCCCGAGCGCGAAGCCCAGCGAACCGGCGACGTTGAAGCCGGCGAGCGTGCTGGCGCGCTGAGCCGATTCGGCCAGTTCCGCGGTCAGTACCAGCGAGGGCGCGTACATCAACGCGGCGACCACGCCGCCTGCGGCCATCAGCGCGGCGACTGCGCCGGCCGGGGCGAATCCGAGTGCGATCAGGAATACGCCATAGAGCACGCTGCCGGCGATCATCATACCCAGGCGGTCCCAGCGCTGGCAAAGCCGCCCGGCCGGGTAGGTGAAAAGCGAGAACGGCAGCAAAAAGGCGGCCATCACCAGACCGATCTGGCGGGCGTCCAGACCGAGCACCGCGTTGAGGTATAGCGAGAAGGTGGACACGATAAAGCCCACCGTGAGGCGATCGACAAAGGCAAAGGCATAAGGCACTGCCAGCATGCGATTGGCGGCCAGCTCGCGCAGCAGGCGCTCCGGCGAGGGGCGTTCGGTTGCGCGCGGCGCATCGCGCAGCGTAAAGGGTACGGCCACCGCCAGCGCCAGCATCAGCCAGCCGCCCAGCCACGGCACCTGGGTGGCCGCCGCAGCGCCGATCCATCCGCCCAGCGGCGCCCCGCTGGCTACGCCCAGACTGACCGCCGCGCCCACCGCGCCCATGCTCGCACCCAGGCCGCGCCGTTTGCCGTGGTCCGCGCCCAGCGTCATGAGCAGAGACAGCGCGCTCATGTGCGCACAACCTTCCACGAAGCGCAGCGCCAGCACAACGGGGTAGGACCAGTGACCGGCAATGAGCAGCAAGGCCAAGCCATTGACCGCCAGTGCGCCAGCGATCAGCGGTACCCTGCGCCCCAGACTGTCCGAGGCCAGACCGGCCAGCGGCGCGGCCAGAAGGGCACCGATCATATTGACCGACATGAACAGGTGACGGGCGAGATCGCTGGTTTCCGGATACCGCCCTTCGGTCAGCTCATGCAGGACCGGCACCATCCCGGTGACCGGCAGCATAAGCAGATAGATGACACAGACCAGGGGCAGGACGGACATGGGCGGGCCAAGGCTTGCCAGCGCGAAATCGATAGCCGCGAGAGCTTGCCCGAAGCGGCTGCGGGCAACAAGCGCCCAGATCAAAACCATGGGTTGCGGGTGGGTGCCGGCGTCGATGTCCGGCTGCGGCGGCGACTGGGGTAGAATGCGCGCGCTTTGCCCTTCCTGCATAGAGCCCTGCACGATGAACACCGAACAAACGATCGCCACGCAGCCCGATCTACACCCGCAGGCGGCCACCGAGCCGCGCGAATTGCTCAAAAAGCTGCAGGCGGTATCGCCCACCTTCAAGGACTGCCGACCGCTGGCGATTCGGATCGATGCAGCGATTCACCAGCGCTTTCCGGAATTCAGCCGTAAGGCGCTGCGCACTGCGCTGCGTCTGCACACCAGCTCTACCCGTTACTTGAAGGCGGTGGAAAAGGGCGATACCCGTTTCGATCTGGACGGCCACCCCGCCGGTGAGGTGACCGAAGCGCAGCGCAATCATGCCGCTGCGCTGCTCAAAGAGCGGTTTGCCAAGGCGGCCCAGGCACGGCGGGCGCAGCGCGAGGCTGCTGAGGCCGAGCGCCGGCGTCAGGAAAAACTGGCCCGCCTGGTCGACAAGTTTTCGCGCTGACCCGGCGTTGGCTTGCCGCTTCAGGCGCTGATCGGGCGGCTGCTTGGCGTCGATGGGCGCAGATTGCGCTGGTAACGCGTCAGCGCCAGGTCATCGGCGCGGATGGCCGGTTGGCGGCCAAGCACCAGGTCTGCCACCAGACGCCCTGAGCCGCAGGCCATGGTCCAGCCCAGCGTGCCGTGACCGGTGTTCAGATACAGCCCGGCCACCGGGGTGGCGCCAACGATGGGCGTGCCGTCCGGAGTCATCGGACGCAGGCCGGTCCAGAATTCCGCGCGGGGCCAATCGCCACCGCCGGGGAAGAGATCGCTCGCCACCATTTCCAGCGTCGCACGGCGGCGCGGATTGAGCGACAGGTCGAAGCCGGTCAGCTCGGCCATACCGCCGACCCGGATGCGGTTGTCAAAGCGGGTGATCGCCACCTTGTAGGTTTCATCCAGCACCGTGGAAACCGGCGCCGCGGCAGCGTCGAGTAGCGGCGCGGTAAGCGAATACCCCTTGACCGGATAGACCGGAATGTCCAGGCCAAGCTGCTGCAGAAAAGGCCGTGAATAGCTGCCGAAGGCGAGCACATAGCGGTCCGCGCTCAGGCGTTGGCCGCCAACGATCAGCCCGCTGATGCGTTGGCCCGCCAACTCGAAGCGTTCTACCGTCTGGCCGTAGCAAAATCGCACGCCCAGCGCGGCGGCCATCTCGGCCAGGCGGCGGGTAAACAGCGCGCAATCGCCGGTCTCGTCATTGGGGAGCCGCAGGCCGCCGGCGAGTTTGTTGCGCACCCGGGCAAGCGCGGGTTCGGCCCGCGCCAGGCTGTCGCGGTCGAGCAGTTCGTAAGGCACGCCGCACTCTTTCAGTACTGCGATGTCGCGCACTGCGGCTTCCAGTTGCCCCGGTGTGCGGAATAGTTGCAGCGTGCCGAGGCTGCGTTCCTCATACTGGATGCCAGTTTCCGCGCGCAATTCACGCAGGCAGTCGCGGCTGTATTCGGACAGCCGCATCATGCGCTCTTTGTTGATCGCGTAGGCGGACGGCGTGCAGTTGCGCAGCATGGCGGCCAACCAGCGCAATTGAAACAGGCTGCCGTCGGCCCGTAGGGCCAGCGGGGCGTGGCGCTGAAACAGCCATTTGATGGCCTTGAGCGGAATGCCGGGCGCGGCCCACGGGGTGGAATAGCCGGGCGATACCTGACCCGCATTGGCATAGCTGGTCTCCAACCCCGGACCCGGCTGGCGCTCCAGCACGGTCACGCTTGCGCCCGCACGGGCCAGGTAATACGCGGTGGTGGTGCCAATGACGCCGCTGCCAAGAACGATGACCTGCATGTCTGTCTCCGAGGGGCTATGCTCTCCTTGAATGTGCGCAGTCTAGAGAGCTACAGATAGTGATTTTCACTTTAATATTCATGTGATTTAGTGAAATACTCTGAAAATGCCCCAGTGATTCTTGGATGGAAGTGAAATGCGCGAACTCGATCGCACCGACCGCAAGATTCTCGACATCCTGCAGAAAAACGCGCGTATTGCGATGACCGAGCTGGCCGAGAAAGTGGGACTGTCGGCCACGCCGTGCACCGAGCGGGTGCGCCGCTTGGAGCGTGAGGGCGTCATCACCGGCTACCACGCCCATGTCAACCCGCATGCGCTCGGCCGCGGCCTGCTGGTGTTCGTGGAGATCAAACTGTCGGCCAAGTCCGGCGAGGTGTTCGAGCGGGTGAAAAACGAAATGCGCTATGTGCCCGAAGTCATGGAATGTCACCTGGTGTCCGGCGACTTCGACTATCTGATCAAAGCGCGCATTGCCGAAATGAGCGAGTACCGTCGCCTGCTTGGCAACATTCTGCTCAAGCTGCCGGCGGCGGCCGAGTCGCGCAGCTATGTGGTGATGGAGGAGATCAAGGAGACCTTGTATCTGCCAACCGGGGTGTGAGCGGATGCGCGCGCAGGTGAGGGCGCCCTTACAGTACCAGCAGGCGGTCGCGCAATTCGCGGGCGCGCGCAAAGGCTTCGCGCGCCTCATCGCTACGCAGACGCACCGGTTGCAGTACATAACGACGGCGGTCGCGGCCGGTGGCTTCGATGAAGCGGATCCGCATGGCGTCGCGGGCCGCGCTCGGACCGTCTTGGACGATGGCGCCGCGCCGGTCGACCTGCAGGTCTATCGGGTCGATCCGCAGCGCCTGTTCCGGTCGCTGTAGAAATTCGGCCAGCGCTCGCAATTGCTGGGGCGCAAGCAGCCCGTCGGCAAGCTTGCGCAGTTGCTCGTCGAGTTCGGCAATACGCCGGGTGAACCGCTCGGCCTGCGGGTCATCCGGCCGGCGTTGGATGCGGGTTTTTTCCAACTCGCGTTCCATCTTCAGGCTGTCGCGCGTGTGACGCGCCGCGGCAAGGTGTTCGGCAAAAGTCTGCAGCAGGCTCTCAAAGGCCGCTTCACGCAAGGCGGCACGCAAGGCGGATTCATCGAGGGCGGGCCACACCAGGGTATGCTCGGAAAAATACAGCAGGCACTGCGGCACCTCGGTGGCAATCACCCCGCCATGGTCGGCCACCCCCAGCACCCGCTTGTGGTGCCGGCGAGCGGCCAGCAGCGCATGGAAATGTTCCTGCTGCCAGGCCGCGGGGGTATCGAGAAAGGCGCGTAGCGCCCTGCTGCGGCCTATGGTGTCGGCAATGTCGTCGGCCGAGGCAAACAAGGTGTGCACCAGCGGGTCGTTGGCAAAGGACTGGCGGCTGATCTCTATCGCGCCCGGCAGCGCATCGACCAAGGCCGCGCAATAGGTCAGCGCGTGGGCAACCGGACCGCACAGCCGGCGTTCGAAGTCCGGTTCGGCGGCCAGTGCTTGGCCCAACACCTCGGCCACGCGCGCCAGTGCCGCGCGCACTTCAGGCGCCGGCGGGGGCGTGGGCATCAGCCAGGCACGGAGAGCGGAAAAAGGATTCATCGATGTACGGCAAGCACTGTAGGCGGCAGCCAAAACAATGACTTTAGCGTTTGCGTCCGCTAATGCAAGGGCCGCCCGACGCATTTACGCCCGTGGCCTGCGGAGTCGGCTGTCATCGGGGCGAGCTGCCTGTGACGGGATAGGTGCCGCGCAAAGGAGGGGGGCCGTTACAATGCCGCCATGTTGCTTTGTGCCGCTGTGGTCATTTGAAGTCATCTGAATCGTCCTTTGCGCCGTTGTCTGCGCTGCAAGCGCATTGGCTGGCCGAGCTGGTGCGCCGTCGCGAGGAGCGCGACGGCAGGTTGAAAGACGCCCAGGTCAATGCCGCTGCGAGGGCTGCTGGCGGCGATCTGCAAGCCCGTATCCTGCGCCGCGCGCAGATGCTCGGCGCACGTGAAGGCTGGCGCGAGGCATTGCTGCGTTGGGGCAGCCGTGCCCGCGTGCTGTTTTTTATCGCCGCGGTGCTGGCGTTTTTGGCTGGCTGCGGGGCGGCCGCTGGGGCGTTGGGCGACGGCAGCCGGCCGGTGAACGTGGTCTGGGCGGTTGGTGGGCTGCTCGGTGTGCATCTGATCAGCCTTGTGCTGTGGTTATTGGGGCTGGCGCAGGCTGGGCGCGGACCAGGACTTTCCGCCGGCGGCCTGTTTGGTCGTCTATGGCTGCAGCTGTCGGCGCTTACCGACCGCAGCGCGGTGGCGGCCGATCTGCTGGGCGCGCTCGGCGGCTTGCTCGGGCGCGCCCGGGTAGCGGCCTGGGGGCTGGGGGCGGTGAGCCACGCCCTGTGGGCTGCGCTACTGGCCGGTGCCACGCTCGGCATGTTGGCGCTTTTTGCCACCCGGCGTTATGGTTTTGTGTGGGAGACCACCATCCTGCCGGCAGATGTTTTCGTGACCTTTGCCGCTTGGCTCGGGGCCTTGCCTGGCGCGCTTGGCTTTCCGGTGCCGGATGCGGCCACGGTGGCGGCCAGTGGCCAGCAGGCCATGCAGGCCGAAGCCGGGCAGCGCGCCTGGGCGGGTTGGCTGCTGGGCAGTTTGGTGCTCTATGGCGTGCTGCCGCGCCTGGTGCTCGCCGCTGGGTGTGCATGGCAGTGGCGGCGCGCTTGCGCGGCGCTGACGCTGGATCTTGCGCGCCCTGGCTACGCTGCGCTGCGCCAAGTGTTGCAGCCGGCTTGCGAGCATCTTGGGGTGAGCGACCCGGCGCCGGTCGGGCTGCCCGCGACCTTACCTACCGGCGCGCATACGATGGCCGTCGATGGTGAGGCGGTGCTGCTTGGCCTGGAATTGGGCGCAGAGCAACCCTGGCCGCCGGTTTGCGAAGGCGGCTGGCCGGCCGGCATGCGTGACGGCGGCCGGATCGATTCGCGCGAGCAGCGCCGCGCGGCGCTGGCGGCGCTGGCCGGGCGCCCGCCGCAGCGCCTTTTGGTGGTGGTCGATGCGCGCCAGACGCCAGACCGCGGCAGCCTCGGCTTGATTGCCGAACTGGCTGCCCATGCGGGCGAGACCCGGGTGTGGGCGCCGGGTGGCGGCCAGCGTGCGGCGCAATGGGCACTGGCGCTATCCAGCGCTGGCCTGTCTGCTGATCTGTTGTGTGCCGAGCCGGCCGCAGCGCGTGTCTGGCTGGCGGGCAAGCATGGAGCGAGCGCATGAGCGCGATGCTGCGCGTGGCCGTGGTCGGCCACACCAATACCGGCAAAACTTCGTTGCTACGTACCTTGGCGCGCGACACCGGCTTCGGTGAGGTGGCAGACGCACCGGGCACTACCCGCCATGTGGAGGGGTTGCGCCTATACGCCGATGGCGTGCCGGTGGTGGAACTTTTTGACACGCCGGGCATGGAGGACGCCATCGCTTTGCTGGAATTCATTGAAGCCTTGGGCACGCCCGGCGAACGCTTGGACGGTCCCGAGCGGGTGGCGCGTTTTCTGGCTACTCCGCTAGCCGGGGCGCGCTTCGAGCAGGAGGCCAAGGTGTTGCGCCAATTGCTCGCCAGCGATGCCGGGTTGTACGTGGTGGATGCGCGCGACGCGGTGCTGGCCAAGCACCGGGATGAGTTGGCCATACTGGCCAATTGTGCGCGCCCACTGCTGCCGGTGCTGAACTTTGTCGCCGCCCCCGTGGCGCGCACCGGTGCTTGGCGGGCGGCGTTGGCCCGCCTGGGGCTGCATGCGGTGGTGTGTTTCGATACCGTGGCGCCGGCGGTCGAAGGCGAACGTCTGCTGTTCGAGGCGCTGGCGACCTTGTTGCATGCTCATCGTCCGGCATTGACCGCCTTGGTTGCGGCGCGTGATCGCGAAGCGGACGAGCGCCGGGTGGCCGCGCGCCGGTTGGTGGCCGAACTGCTGATCGATCTGGCGGCGTACCGTGAGCGGGTCACGGATGTATCGGAGGCTGCCCTGGCGGTTGCACTCGAACGCTTGCGCGGGGTGGTGCGCGCCCGCGAACAAGCCTGCGTGGACGCTTTGCTGCGTCTTTACCGCTTTCGGCCGGATGACGCGCGGGCAGCCGAATTGCCGTTGGTCCAGGGACGCTGGGAGGACGACCTGTTCAACCCGGAAACGCTACGTCGTATGGGCGTTCAGGTATCGACCGGGGTAGCGGCCGGCGCCGCGGCCGGTGTGGGCGTCGATCTGATGGTCGGCGGCCTCACCTTGGGCGCGGCCGCTGCCCTGGGTGCGCTGGCCGGAGGGCTGTGGCAGGCGGTGGGCCATTATGGCGGGCGGCTAGCCGCCAAATTGCGCGGGCAGCGCGAGCTGAACGTAGACGATGCGGTGTTGCGGGCGGTGGCGCTGCGCCAGCTGCTGCTAATCGACGCGCTGGCCAGTCGTGGCCATGCCGCGCTGGTGCCGATCGAGCTGGACGCCTGCCCGCCGGTCAGCGGCGATTCGCGGCGGGCGGCTTGGCGCAGCGGCGCCCTGCCACCTGCATTGCGGCGTTCCCGTGCCCATCCGGAGTGGGTGGGCGCGGGCGATCCAGCCCGCGAAGCGGCGGTCGAGGCGGTGCTCACCGAGCTGCCTTGAGCCCAGATCGTCGATGCGGCGGCCGGCGCGTGGCCGCACCGCCAGCCGATCGGGCTTTAGCCGTTTGCGCCAATCACGCCCCGGCGTAACTGGTCGCGCTCCATGGATTCGAACAGCGCTTTGAAGTTGCCTTCGCCAAACCCCTCGTCGCCCTGCCGCTGGATGAACTCGAAAAACACCGGTCCCAACAAACATTCGGAAAAAATCTGCAGCAGCAAGCGTGTGTTGCCCTCGGCGGTGCTGCCATCGACCAGGATGCCGCGTTGTTGCAACGCGGCGCTGTCCAGTCCATGGCCGGGCAGGCGTTGGTCTAGCATCTCGTAATAGCTGGCCGGCGGTGCGCTCATCAGCGGCACGCCGGCTGTACGCAGGCGGTCGACGGTTGCCACCAGATCGTCGGTCAATAGCGCCACAT
This sequence comes from Pseudothauera hydrothermalis, assembly GCF_003345255.1. Lineage (GTDB taxonomy): Bacteria > Pseudomonadota > Gammaproteobacteria > Burkholderiales > Rhodocyclaceae > Pseudothauera > Pseudothauera hydrothermalis. The sequence continues at coordinate 1,069,433 of NZ_CP029331.1, forward strand.
GCTGGATGCCTTCGCCGTTGAATTTCATCAGGAATTCTTCGATCTGCCCGGTGCCGCGGGAGGCTTCTTCGTTGAGCGGGATGCGGATCTTGCCGTCCGGAGCGGTCATCGCCTTGGAGGTCAGTCCCGTGTATTCGCCCTTGATGTCGAAGTAACGGATTTCGCGGAAGTTGAACAGGCGCTCGTAAAAGGCTGCCCAGTGAGCCATGCGCCCGCGATACACATTGTGGGTGAGGTGATCGATCTCGCGCAGGCCGTGCCCGACCGGGTGGCGGTCCGCGCCTTCCAGAAAGCGGAAATCGATGTCGTAGATCGAGCTTCCGTCCCCGAAACGGTCGATCAGATACAGCGGTGCGCCGCCGATGCCACGGATGGCCGGCAGACGCAGCTCCATTGGCCCGGTGGGCATCTCCATTGGCTGTGCGCCCAACTCCAGAGCGCGCTGGTAGGCCAGATGCGCGTCGCGCACCCGGAAGGCCATGCCGCAGGCCGAGGGGCCGTGCTCGGCGGCAAAATAGGCCGCTGCGCTGCGAGGTTCATTGTTGAGGATGAAATTGATGTTGCCTTGGCGGTAGAGCGCCACGTCCTTGGAACGATGTTCGGCGATGCGGGTAAAGCCCAGCGCCGTGAAAATCGGCTCCAGGGTGTTGGGGGTGGGTGAGGCGAATTCGACGAACTCGAAGCCCATGAGCCCCATGGGGTTGTCAAAAAGGTCGGCCATGCCGGTGCTCCTGAAAGATCGATCGATGAAGGTTGAACTGCGGATCGATCAGGCATGCGGGGGTGCGCCCGGCTTGCCGCGCACGCTGCGCGCAAGATGTTGGCCGATGCATAGGGCGAGCCCGGGCGTGAGGGCCTGGCCGCGGGGGCGCAGCGGAAAAAACACCGGTTTGTCTCCTCGTGTCGCCGGGCATCTGCGGCCCGGTCGGATGTTTTGGGGTGTATGCGGCAGTTTAACCCAGCGCGCCCAAGGTGAGCGCGGCTAGCACTAGGTAACGGCCGGCTTTGGCAATGCTTACCAGAAGGGCGAAGCGCCACAGCGGTTCGCGCATGATGCCGGCCACCACGGTGAGCGGGTCGCCAATGATCGGTGCCCAGCTCAACAGTAGCGACCAGTGACCGTAGCGGCGGTATGCGCCTTGTGCCCGCGCCAGCGTATCGGTGCGCAGTGGGAACCAGCGCTTGTCGCGCCAGCGCTCGATGAAACGACCCAGCAGCCAGTTGAGCAAGGCGCCCAGTACGTTGCCCACGGTGGCGACCGCGACCAGCGCCCATGCCGGCTGCTCGCCAAGTAGCAGCAGGCCGGCGAGGGCGGCTTCGGACTGTAACGGCAGCACGGTGGCGGCGCCAAAGGCGGACAGGAACAGACCCAAGTAGAGGGCGGTGTTCATCGGCAGGGCGGGGGGCTGAGATATTCGGTCATCTGGCTGGGTGAGAAGGGCAGCGTTGACGCCGGTCGGCGGTAGAAGCCAGGTGCCGGCGGTCAACGGTCAACTGCGCAGCAGCACCAGTCCGGCCACCAGCGCGCAACTGGCGGCCAGACCGATGGCCAGGCGGCCTTCGCGGAACCATAGGCTGCCGATCAGCACCGCAAAAATCACCGCGCTTTCACGCAAGGCTGCAACCATGGCGATGGGGGCGCGGGTCATGGCCCACAACACCGTGGCGTAGGCGGTGATCGAGCACAAACCGCCCAGCAGACCGAGCCGCCAATGCTTGCGAAAGTATGCCAGCGTTGGCCCGGCATCGCGGCGCAGCCGCAGCGCCAAGACGATGATCGGCTCCAGTGCGCACAAAAGCAGCGCATAAGCCAGCGGGTTGCCGGACAGTCGGGCGCCTTGGCCGTCGATTGCCGTGTAGGCGGCAATGGCCACGGCGTTGAGCAGCGCGGCCCGGGCAGCGGGGCTGAAGAAGGCGCGGCGTCGCGCTTGGCCATTGGCAAAGCCGATGGCCAAAATACCCACGCAGATACAGCCGATGCCCACGGCAGCGGTGGCGCCGAGCGGCTCGCCCAGTAGCGGCGCCGACACCAGGGCAATCAGCAACGGCGGTAGGCCGCGCATCAAGGCGTAGCTGAAAGCCAGGCTGCCGCCTTCGTAAGCGCGCATCAGCCACAAAATGTAGACCGTATGCACCAGCGCCGAGGCGCCCAGGTAAGGCAGACTGGCCGGCGCGGGCAGGCCGGTGAATATCAGCCCCAAAAGCCCGAGCGAGGCGGTGCAAAGATGCAACAGCAGGGTGTAGAGCGCCTTGTCGCCCGCGCCGCGGATCAGCGCGTTCCAGGCGGCGTGCAACAGCGCGGCGGCAAGCACGGCAAGTGTGACGCCGGTCGACAGACTGCTATCGGGCACGGCATCGTCCCGGCAAGACGGCCTTGCGGCGATGGTTTCGGGCGCTCATTGCCCGGTGTCCGCAAGTTCGCCGTCCATCAGCATGCGCGCCCGGCCGCCCTGGGCGTGATCGAATAGTGCCTTTGCACAGCCCTCTGCATCCCGGTGGGTGAGTAAATCGACGATGGCGCCATGTTCTTCGGCGAAATGCGGAATCGCCCGCGGGGCGAGCAGGTTGCGCCGACGAAACAGGGTGAGTTGTTTGACCAGTCGGCGGTAGGTGTCGATCAGGGTGCGGTTGCCGGTCATCTCGATGATGTGGTCGTGAAAATTCAGGTTGAGCGCATGAAAGCGCTCGATGTCATTGGTGTCGGCTGCCGCCCGCATGGCTGCGACCAGCGCACCTAGCCGATCCAGTTGTTCGGCAGTGATGCGCGTGGCCAGCAGGCGGCCGGCGGTGGCGTCGAGTCCGGCGCGCACCTCGTAGATGTCGGCGGCTTCAGCCAGGGCAATCACCCGCACGAAGGCACCGCGGTTTTTCTCCTGTCGGATTAGGCCGTATTCCTCCAGCGTGCGAAAGGCTTCGCGCAATGGGCCGCGTGAGACGCCCAGACGGTCGGCCAGGGCTGTTTCATTGAGTTTGACGCCAGGGGCCAGCTCGCCGGAAAGAATGAGCCGTTCCAGCGCTTCGGCGACCAGGCGGGTGAGGGAGGTGCGTTGAACCAGCGCAAGCGCGGTGTCCGTGGGGGTGTCAAGCAAGGCGGGCATGGATCGAGACAGGTTATGCGTGGCGGCCAGTATAGCGCAGAAGATTGGATTGTAGATTGTCAACAATCTGCAATATGTCGGGCCTACACTGGCCCAGTCTAGCCCCAGGCAATGACTGTTCGATGACATCGTCGGCGTACTCCGGCGCCGATTTCTTCACCACTCATGGAGTTCGACATGCATCTGAAACGCCTTGCGAAACTCATCGTCGCTGGCAGCGTCGCCCTGGTGGCAGCGCTGCCCGCCCATGCAGAAAAGACTGTCCTCAATGTGTACACCGCGCTCGAAACCGATCAGTTGAAGGCTTACCAAGAAGCTTTCAACAAGTCGCATCCGGATATCGAGATCAAATGGACGCGCGACTCCACCGGCATCATCACCGCCAAGCTGCTGGCCGAAAAAGACAAACCGGTGGCCGATGTGATCATGGGGGTGGCCGCCTCCAGCATGGTGGTGTTCGACCGCGCAGGCATGCTCCAGCCCTATGCCCCGGCCAATCTGGATGCCATCGAGCCGCGCTTTCGCTCCGCTGCCAATCCGCCAAGCTGGGTCGGCATGGACGTTTGGGGCGCGGCGATCTGCTACAACGTGCCGGAGCGGGAAAAGCACAATCTGCCGCCGATCGAGAGCTGGAAGGATCTGCTCAGGCCCGAGTTCAAGGGCAAGGTGGTGATGCCCAATCCGAACTCGTCCGGCACGGGTTTTCTGGATGTGACCGCGTGGTTGCAGATCTTCGGTGAGCAAGAGGGCTGGGCGTTCATGGACAAGCTGCATGAAAACGTAGCGGTCTATACCCATTCTGGCTCCAAGCCGTGTGTGATGGCGGGCGCCGGGGAATTCCCGGTGGGCATTTCTTTTGAATATCGTGCCAACGCCATGCGTGAGAAGGGTGCGCCGATCGACATCGTCTTCCCGAAAGAGGGCATCGGCTGGGATGTCGAGGCCATTGCCATCGTCAAAGGCACGCCGCGTCTGGAAGCGGCCAAGAAGCTCGCCGATTGGGCGTCTTCGCGCGAGGCCAACGAGTTGTATGCGAAGAATTTTGCGGTGGTGGCCATTCCGGGCATTGCCAGCCGCTTGAAGCATATCCCGGAAGACTACCCGCAGCGTCTGGTCAAAAACGACTTCGAGTGGATGGGCCAGCACCGCGAGGCGATTCTGGCCGAGTGGCAAAAGCGCTACGCCAACAAATCCGAACCCAAGAAATAACCCACTGCGCGCAGCATGGCGGCCGGGTGCGGTGCGCCCGGCCATATTGCTGCGTGCAATACCCAACATGGCGCATCTGGACATTTTCCGCTTGACCAAACGTTACGGCCACTTCCTCGCCCTGGACGGCATCGATTTGTCGGTGGAACGTGGCGAATTCGTGGTGTTGCTCGGCCCTTCCGGGTGCGGCAAGACCACGCTGCTGCGGGCCATCGCCGGTCTGGACCATCAGGACAGCGGACGCATCGTACATGGCGGGCGCGACATCTCCCGCTTGCCCGCGGCCCAGCGCGACTACGGCATCGTGTTTCAGTCATACGCGCTGTTTCCCAATCTGACGGTTGCGCAAAACATTGCCTACGGACTGAAAAGCCGTCGCGTCGAGCGCGCCCGGATGCACCAACGGGTGGCGGAAATGCTGGAGCTGGTCGGCCTGCCGGGCATCGAACGGAAATACCCGGCGCAGCTATCCGGCGGGCAGCAGCAACGCGTGGCATTGGCTCGTGCGCTGGCTACTTCGCCCGATCTACTGTTGCTCGATGAACCTTTGTCGGCGCTCGATGCCATCGAGCGCGTCCGCCTGCGTGGCGAGCTTCGCCAACTGCAAAGGCGTCTGGGGGTGACCACGCTGATGGTCACTCACGACCAGGAAGAAGCGCTCGCCATGGCCGACCGGGTGGTGGTGATGCAGGCCGGTCGCATCCAACAGATTGGCGATCCGCAGACCATCTACCGTGCGCCGGGCAATGATTTCGTGGCCGATTTCATTGGCCGAGGCAACCTGTTGGAAGCCGATGCCTTGGGCAGCCAGCATATCCAGCTTGGCGATCATGTGCTGCGCTGTGCGCAAACCTTGCAGGCGCAGCGGCGCTATCGGTTCTATGTGCGGCCCGAAGACATCTGTCTGTTGGATGTGTTGGATCAGCGCGAAAACAGTTTTTACGCGCATGTGCTCAAGCAGGAGTTTCTGGGACCGTATTCGCTGGTGAGCTTGCGGGCCAATCTCGGGCAGGCTGCACCCTTGGTCGCCCAGTTTTCGAACAATTATCTGGCCGGGCGGCCGCTCAAACCGGGCGCCACTTTGCGCATAGCGATTCCGCCCGAGCATCTATACCGGATGCCGGATGTTGAGGCGGCTCACCGGGGCGCGGGCGCTGAGGCGGGGGCGACGCGGTGAGGGCGATGGCTGCTATTTTGGCCGCGCGCATCCAAGGCATAGGGGCCGGTGCGCCGGTGTCGGGTGGGTTGCTTCTGCTGGCGGCCGCTGCCCTGTGCGTTTTCTTGCTGTTTCCGCTCGCCGCCCTACTGGTGAGCAGCCTGCGGGACGACTCAGGTGCCCTCAGCCTGACCCGTTTTGCCGAGTTTGCCGCCACACCGGGGATGGGGCGCGCGGTCTGGAACACGGTCTGGATTGCCGCAGCGGTCACCGCCATCACCGTGCCGCTTGCCTTTTTGTATGCCTATGCGCTCGAGCGCGCCTGTCTGCCGCTGCGCGGAGTGTGGCGGATCATCGGGTTGTCGGCCTTGCTGGGGCCATCCTTGGTGGGGGCCATTGCCTTTATCCAGTGGTTCGGCACCCAGGGTGTGCTCAAGTCCTGGCTGGGTGAGACGTCGGTCTATGGGCCGCTGGGCATCGTCATGGCCACGGTCTATGCAAGTTTTCCGCATGCACTGATGATCCTGGTGGTGGCGCTGGCCAACGCCGATGCACGTTTGTTCGAAGCTGCCGATGCGCTTTCGGCTTCACGCAGGCGCAGGTTCCTGACCGTGACCCTGCCGGGCGCCAAATACGGCTTGATCAGTGCCGCGATGGTGGTGTTTGCCTACTCGGTCAGTGAATTCGGCATTCCCAAGGTAATCGGCGGCAATTATCCGGTCCTGGCGGTGGAGGTTTATGTCCAGGTGGTCGGTATGCACGATTTTGGCCGCGGTGCGGTGGTGGCGCTGCTGTTGCTGGCGCCGGCGCTGCTTGCTTTTTTTGTCGACGGCTATGCGCAGCGCCGTCAGCAGGCCAGCCTGACCGCCCGCGCCGTGCCCTATGTGCCGCGTCCGGATTGGCGGCGTGACTTGCCGCTGTTGGTCTATGTGGCGGCACTCGCGCTGGCGATGCTCGGTGTGCTGGGGATGGCGGCCTATAGCTCAGTGGTCACATTCTGGCCCTACAACCTGGAACTGAGCCTGCGGCATTACACCTTTGGGCTGGCCGAGGCGGGTGTGCTCGACGCCTATCTGAACAGCCTGCGGATTGCCTTGCTGACCGCGCTGTGTGGCACCCCTTTCATCTTCATCACCGCCTATCTTTTGGAGAAAACACCGGGCGCAGTGCCCGGTCTGCGGCCGGTGGTACGGGCGTTGGCCGCGCTCCCGATGGGCGTGCCTGGGTTGGTGTTGGGTATTGGTTACATTCTGTTCTTCAATCACCCAAGCAATCCGCTCGGCGGTCTGTATCACACCCTGGCGATCATGGTCATCGCCAACATCGTGCATTACTACACCGCCTGCCACTTGACCGCGGTGACCGCGCTCAAAAGCATCGACCGGGAATTCGAGGCGGTGTCCGCCTCGCTCAAAGTTCCGCTGTTGGTCACCTTCTGGCGGGTCACCCTGCCGGTATGTCTGCCGGCGGTGCTGGAGATTGCCCGTTACCTGTTCGTCAATGCCATGACCACGGTGTCGGCACTGGTTTTCCTCTACGCCCCGCATACGCTTCCGGCCGCAGTCTCCATTCTCAATCTGGATGAGGCCGGCGAAATCGGCCCGGCCGCCGCCATGGCCACGTTGATCGTGCTGACCACCGCGTTGGTCAGTTCGCTGCATGCGCTGGCGGGCCGTTTTCTACTGCGCCGGCATCAAGCCTGGCGAAACCCGAAACGTTGAATCTTGGAGTCATGATGTACTTACTTGACCGCGATCCGCTGTTGCTCACGCCAGGGCCGCTCACCACTTCGCTACGCACCAAACAAGCCATGTTGCACGACTGGGGCTCCTGGGACGCGGCGTTCAACCGCATGACCGGCGAGCTGTGCGAGCACATCGTCGCTCTGGCCAACGCCGCCGCCACCCATGTGTGCGTGCCCCTGCAAGGCTCGGGCACTTTTGCGGTGGAGGCGGCGCTGGGCACCCTGGTGCCGCGTCAAGGCAAAGTATTGGTGCCCAACAATGGCGCATATTGCGCGCGCATTCTGAAGATACTGACCTATTTGGGACGCCAGGCGGTTGAGCTGACGATACCCGAGGACCGCCCTGCCGATCCGGCGGCGATCGAGGCCGCGCTGACGGCCGATCCGGCCATTACCCATGTGGCCCAGGTCCATTGCGAAACCGGCACCGGCATCCTCAACCCCTTGCCGGACATCGCCGCGGCAGTGGCCCGACAAGGGCGCGCGCTGATCGTGGATGCGATGAGTTCGTTCGGCGCCATCGAGATCGATGCGCAGCGCATGCCTTTCGACGCCCTGATCGCCGCTTCAGGCAAATGCCTGGAGGGCGTGCCCGGCATGGGTTTCGTCATTGCGCGCCGCCAAGCCCTCGAGGCATCGGCCGGCAACGCGCATTCACTGGCCATGGATCTTTACGATCAGTGGGTGTATCTGCAGCGGACCACCCAATGGCGATTCACCCCGCCTACCCAAGTGGTGGCCGCGCTGCATCAGGCGCTGGCCCAGCACCGCGAAGAAGGCGGGGTTGCCGCCCGCCATGCGCGCTATGCGGCCAATTGCATGGCTTTGCGTGCCGGCATGCAGGCCCTGGGTTTGCGTCCGTTTTTGGATGAATGCGTGCAGGCGCCGGTGATCGTAACGTTTCATGCCCCTGCGCACCCGGCTTATGACTTCAAAAGGTTCTATGACGGCGTACGCTCGCGCGGCTTCATCATTTACCCTGGCAAACTGACCCAGGTCGAAACCTTCCGGATTGGCTGCATCGGAGCGCTGACGCCAGCCGATATCGAGAAAGTGGTGCATGCGGTCGGTGCCACGTTGCGGGACATGGGTATCGTGTCCGCGCATGCCAACCCTGTGGCGGTCACTCAGGAGCGCGTCTGAATGCAGGCAAAACTGGAAGCGGTCATTTTCGACTGGGCCGGCACGATTGTGGATTTTGGCTCTTTTGCGCCCACGCAGATTTTTGTCGACGCTTTCCGACTCGCTTTTGGCTTTGAGCTGAGCTTGGAGGAGGCGCGTGCGCCGATGGGGCTGGGAAAATGGCAGCACATCGAAGCGCTGGGGCGCGATCCGCAAATCGCTCAGCGCTGGCGCGCGCAGTTCGGTCGTGCGATGAGCAATGAGGACATCGATCACATCTACCAAACGTTTCTGCCGCTACAGGCCGAGCGTGTGGCGGCGCATGCGGATCTCATTCCCGGTGCGCTGGAGGTGGTCGACAACTTACGCCGGCGCGGGCTCAAGATCGGCTCCACCACCGGCTATCCGCGGCAGGTGATGGAAAAGCTGTGCCAGCTCGCCGCTGCGAACGGGTATGCACCCGACTGTGTGGTGTGCGCCGACGATTTGCCCGCCGGCTCGCGCCCCGGTCCGTGGATGGCCCTGCAATGCGTGCAGAATCTGGCCATTGGCGCAGTGTCGCATTGCGTCAAAGTGGATGACACGGCGCCGGGCATTGCCGAAGGGCGCAATGCGGGCATGTGGACGGTGGGAGTGACGCTATCGGGCAGCCCGGCCGGTTGGACGTTGCAAGATTTTCGCGCGGCCTTGCCGCAAGCGCAGGCGCGCATGCGTGCGCAGGTAGGCGCGCAGCTGCGAGCAGCCGGTGCGCATGAGCTGATCGATACGGTGGCTGATCTGCTGCCGGCGCTGGCACGCATCGAACAGCGCTTGGCGGCAGGCGAGCGGCCCTGAAAGCGCCGGCCTTCGACAGGCACCCGGCCGGACGGGCGCGCGGGCTGTACTGACTGGCTGTATCATCCCCCAGCCAGATCAAGACAGAGGCCCGCCCACGGCGATGCCTCGTAGGAGGGTGGGGACGCCGCATGCGCATCAAGTTCGATGGACTGGGTATCCGGGCCAAGCTTCTGTTGCTGTTTGTCGTCATCAAGGTCGTACCGCTGATTCTTTTGGCGCTGCTGGCCTGGGAGGGGGTTAGCCAACTGGGCGGTGGACTGGCGGAGCGGATTTCGACGCTGGCCGAGCAGGTGCGCAAAGCCGTGGCCGATATGGGTGATACCTTTGCCCAGGAGTCGATGGCTGCGCTCGACGAGCGGGCGCGGGAGGAACTCGAACGGCTGACCACCGATACCGCGCGCGCGATTGCAGATTTTTTGTATGACCGCGACCGCGATGTGCTGCTAGCGGCCCAATTGGCGCCAAGCGAGGAAAACTACCGGCTTTTCGTGGCCAACCGCTTTCGCAAGCTGGTCGATCAGGGCGAGTGGGGGCTTTCGCCAGATGGCACCGCATGGGTGCAGAAAGCGACCGTCCGCGCGGCCGATGCAGCGGTGGCGCCGGGCAATGCAGAAAACCGGCAGTCTTTCCATTACCGTCCGCCCGAGCGGGTGCTACGCACGGTGGAGACCCCGCTTTACCACGAGATCACCTTCGTGGGTTTGGATGGCCGGGAGCGCCTGAAGGTGTCGCAAACCGGCGTATTACCTGCCGACCTGCGCGACGTCTCCGACCCGGCCAACACCTGGTGCAAGGCAGAGACCTATTTTCAAGCCTTGCGCAAGCTCAAACCGGGTCAAATCTATGTATCGGAAGTGATCGGACCCTATGTGCCCTCGCGCATCATCGGCACGCTTACGCCGGAAAGAGCGCGCAGCCTGGGCATTGCCTTCGAACCGGAAAAGGAAGCCTACGCGGGGCGGGAAAACCCGCTCGGCAAGCGCTTCCAGGGCATCGTGCGATGGGCGACGCCGGTGACCCGTGATGGCCACATCATCGGCTATGTGACGCTGGCTCTGGACCACACCCATTTAATGAGTTTTACCGACCATCTGCTGCCCACTGCCGAGCGCTACAGCGCCATTGCCGACGCTGCCAACGGCAATTACGCGTTTATATGGGACCATCTGGATCGCAACATTGCCCATCCCCGGCACCACTCTATCGTCGGCTTCGATCCGCAAACCGGCGAGCGTGCGGTGCCGTGGCTGGAGCAAGGGCTCTACGACGCTTGGCAGCGCAGCGCGCTGCCATTGCGAGCCTTTCTGGACACGGTCAAGCCCTTCGATGCCCAGAGCCGCGAAAAGAAACCCGCGGCGGAGCTGACCCGCGCCGGGCTGCTGGGGCTCGAATGCCGGTATCTGAACTTTGCCCCGCAATGTCAGGGCTGGCACGATCTGACCCAGCATGGCGGCTCCGGCTCTTTCCTGATCCTTTGGTCCGGCGTGTGGAAACTGACCACCGCAGCGGCCATCCCGTATTACACCGGACAGTATGCCGACACGCCCCGAGGTTTCGGTTATGTCACCATCGGTGCCAACGTCGATGATTTCCACGAACCGGCGCGCAACACTGCGCGGCTCATTGGGCACAAAGTGGAGGCGTTCAGCGAGCGGGTCAAGCGTGAGCAGGCCGTCTTGCAGGCACTCATCGAAGGCGCGATGGCGCGCACGGCCATTAGTCTGAGCGCATCGACCCTGGTGATGGTGGTGCTGGTCATCGGCATCGCGATATGGCTGGCCTCGATGCTGACGCGACGGGTGACCGATATGACCGCCGGCCTGACCCGGATCGAAGCGGGTGATTTCGACTACCGTTTCCCGCAGGGAGGCAAGGATGAATTAGGCCGCCTGAATGAGGCGCTGAACAAAATGGCCGACAGTGTCAGCGAATCGTTCAAGCGGCTCGACGAGGCCCGCCGCCAGGCCGAGGACAACAGCCGCATGAAAAGCGATTTCGTCGCCAGCATGTCGCATGAGTTGCGCACGCCGCTCAATGGCATTTTGGGCTTTGCCGAATTGATCCGCGCCGATGCACCCAGCGATGACATTCGCGAACAGGCCGAGATCATCTACCACAGCGGCCAGCATTTGCTCGCACTGGTCAATGACATCCTTGACCTTGCCAAGATCGAGGCCGGTCAGATGAATCTGGCCGCGACCCCATTCGCCCTCAGGCCGCTATTGCAGCAACTGGCCGATTTGCACGGGCAGTCTGCGCGTCAGAAAGGGCTGACCTTGTCGGTCGAGTTTTCGCCCGATTTGCCCGACACCTGCATTGGCGATCCCACCCGGCTGCGTCAAGTGATCAACAATCTGCTCGGCAATGCGGTGAAGTTCACCCGTGAAGGCGGCATCGTATTCTCCGCGCGGGCACAAGACGGCCGCTTGGTGGTTGGGGTGCGCGATACCGGTCCGGGGATCGAGCCGGCATTACAAGAGGTGATCTTCGAGCGCTTTCGTCAGGCATCCGCATTCTCGACCCGCGAACATGGCGGCAGCGGTTTGGGATTGGCTCTGGTGCGGGAAGTCGTGGCGCTGATGGGCGGCGCGGTGCGGTTAGAATCCGCACCGCGGCAGGGCAGTTACTTTGAGTTTTGGGTGCCGCTGGTCATGCCGGAAAAACCGCAGCCAGGGAGCTCGACGTAATCGGCTTGACCAGAATGTCGTCAAAGCCGGCCTGTAGGATGCGCGTTTTCTCGCTTGCCATCGCGTGCGCGGTGTAAGCGATCACCCGTAGGCCGGCAAGCGCCGGATTGGCCCGGATTCGTCGGCAAACCTCCTCGCCATCCATGCCCGGCATGCTAATGTCGAGCAGCACGCAGTCAAACGACGCAGCCGCCAGACGCGCCAAAGCCGCGCCGCCACTTTCCGTTTCTTCGGTCTCCCAGCCGCGTTTTTTGAGCAACGCCACGGCAAGGCGGCGGTTGATTTCATTATCGTCGACGATGAGCACACGCTTCATGACTAAACCGGGAGAATAACGGGGCTTTGCAAACGACGTAGTTATAGCAGAACCGGCGCGAGCCCCTGAACCGAAAAACCCGTGCGATTGGCGCATCAAAGCAAAAAGCCGATTGCTTTTCGGCAATCGGCTTTTTGCTTTGGTATTTTGGTTGCGGGGGCAGGATTTGAACCTGCGACCTTCGGGTTATGAGCCCGACGAGCTGCCAGACTGCTCCACCCCGCGTCGGAGAAAGAAAACTATAGCCAGACCCAAAATCTGTGTCAAGAAAATTTTACGGCATGTGTTGGATCATGCTGAGCATATCTAGGGCCGGCAAGCGGTTCGACCTTGGTCGGTGGCGCGTTGGCCGCGCGCGGTGAGAGTTTCGGCCAGGGTCTGCAATACCCGCATCGGCGGCTGGTTTTTGGGCCGGATCATGCCGGTGGGCACCCGGGCGATGTCTGCCGGTAAGGGGGTGATTTGCAAAGCGGTGGCGTGCGCGGATTGTTCGATCACGCGCCGGGGGATCAAGGTCCAGCCCAAGCCGACCGAGACGCAACCCAAGATGCCTTCAAGAGTGCCGAATTCCATCACCTCGTTGAGCGGGTGGCCGATGCTGCGCTGCCAGGCCAGCGCGCGGGCTCGGTAGGCGCAGCCTTCACGAAAAAGGATCAGCGGCGCGCGCGCCGGGTCGGTACCGGGTACGGCTACATGTACTAGTTCTTCGAGCAGCACTTGATCAAAACTCAGGTCAGGGTGGTTGACCGGTCCGGCCACGAAAGCGCAGTCGAGTTTGTGCGCCAGTACTTTGTCGATGAGCGCGGCGCTGGTGTCGGTATATACCCGCACGTTCAGTTCCGGATAGCGGGCGCGCAAGTCGCGCAGTGCTGCCGGCAAATGCAAGGCGGTGAAGGTTTCCATGGCACCGATGCGTACATCGCCGACTGCCTCACCTGCCTGCCTGACCGCCTGGGTGGCTTGCCTTTCCAGTGCCAGCAACTGGCGCGCGTAGTCGAGCAGTACCCGTCCGGCGGGGGTGAGCGCAACGCCCCGACCAGCGCGGTAGAACAGTTCGGTTCCCAACTCCCCTTCCAGGCGACGGATGCGGTTGGTGACATTGGACTGCACCGTGTTGAGCTGGCCGGAAGCAGCAAGGATGCCGCCCGCGTCCGCCACGGCGACAAAGGTGCGCAGGGCGAGGAGTTCCATGATTTATCTCTATAGGAGATGGAATCGTTCTAAACAAATCGCTTGAGAAGATATGTGATTTCCCCCTATGGTGTCGACACTTGCACCAAAACCCGGAGGATAAAAACAAGGTGGACGGAGACAGACAACGCATGAAGGTGCTCGGCGCGGGCATTTTCAGCCTCATTCTGGCGCTGGGGGTCGCACGTTTTGCCTATACGCCGCTTTTGCCGCTGATGCAGGCGCAGGCCGGGCTGGGCTTGGCCGAGGCGGGCTGGTTGGCCGCGCTCAATTATGCTGGCTACCTCTTGGGTGCCTTGATTGCCGCGTCGATCGGCGATCTGGTGCTCAAAGACCGTCTTTACCGCATCGGCATGGTGGTGGCGGTGTTGAGCACGCTGGTCATGGGTTTGAGTACCGATCTTTTGGTGTGGGCACTGTCACGCTTCGTGGCCGGGCTGTCCAGCGCAGCGGCAATGTTGCTGGGCACCGGTTTGATTCTGAATTGGCTGATTCGTCACAACCATCGTAGCGAACTGGGTATTCACTTTGCCGGCATCGGTCTGGGCATCGCCGGTTGCGCCGCGGCGGTGGCTGTGATGAATCCTTGGCTGGATTGGCGTGGACAATGGTTTGTGTTTACCGCCATTGGCTGTGTGCTGCTGGTGCCAGCGCTGGCCTGGCTGCCAGCGCCCGATCCCAGCCCCTATACCAAGTCCGGTCAGATGATGCGCGACAATCCGCCCAGCACGCTGTTTCTGCGTCTGTTCATGGCGGCTTATTTTTGCGCCGGGGTGGGTTACGTGGTCAGCGCCACGTTCATCGTCGCTATCGTTGACCGCCTGCCGGGCCTGGCCGGGCAGGGCACGTGGACCTTTCTGGCGATCGGCCTGGCCGCGGCGCCTGCCTGCATTGTGTGGGACTTGATCGCCCGGCGCACTGGCGAACTCAACGCGTTGATCCTGGCTGCCGTGCTGCAGATCGTCGGCATTTTGCTGCCGCTCTCCGGCGGATTGGGCGGTGCGCTGGCCGGTGCGCTGTTGTTTGGCGGCACCTTCATCGGCATGGTGAGTCTGGTGCTCACCATGGCGGGGCGTTATTACCCCACGCGACCGGCAAAAATGATGGGCAAAATGACCGTCTCTTACGGTGCGGCGCAAATCATCGGTCCGGCGGTTACCGGCTGGTTGGCGGCTTCGCTGGGCGGCTATGCCGCCGGGCTGTACCTGGCCGCCGGTGTGATGGGGGTTGGCACCCTGCTGCTGATTGCACTCAAGTTCATCGAAGGTCGGGAAGGCGCGCCCGGCGTAGCCTGCGGCCCGACCTCGGGTTCAGGTTGCTAGCGACCATTCGCCCCGCAAGAGCGGTTGCAGGATGCGGGCGATCTCCACCACCTTGCCGATGACAATCAAAGACGGGGTGCGCAGGCCGGCGGTGCGCACCGCGTCGGCGAGCTTGCCCACCGGTGCGCTCACCATGCGCTGGCGCGGGGTGCTGGCCGCATGCACGACCGCAGCGGGCGTGTCCGCGGGCAGGCCGTGGGCGATCAGCTTGCTGCAGATGATCTCTAACGCGCCCAGGCCCATGTAAATCACCACGGTTTGGTGCGGCCGGGCGAGCGTCGTCCAGTCGAGATTCACGGTGCCGTCTTTGAGGTGACCGGTAGTAAACACCAGGGTCTGCGCACAGTCTCGGTGGGTGAGAGGGATGCCGGTACAGGCGGCCATGCCCGAGGCCGCGGTGACACCGGGCACGACTTCACAGTCGATGCCCGCCTCGATGAGCGCCTGCATTTCTTCGCCGCCACGCCCAAAAATGAACGGGTCGCCGCCCTTGAGCCGCACGACTTTGCGCCCCTGCTGGGCCAGCTCGATCAGGAGCCGGTTGATTTCCGTCTGGGGCAGCGCGTGCATGCCCGCTTCTTTACCGGCATAGATCCGTAAGGCGTCAGGGCTTGCAAGTTCGAGGATGCCGTCGCCAACCAAGTGATCATAGACGATCGCATCGGCTTGGGCGATTCGACGCACGGCACGCACGGTCAGCAGTTCGGCATCGCCCGGACCCGCACCGACCAGACTGACCTTCCCGGCGCGTGCGGGGCGGGCGGCACCGCGGGAGTCGTCCATGCTCGCTGCTACTGTGGCGCCCGTCGCAGTTGGGGCTAGCCCGCGGGTATCGAATTTCCCGCTTGCCAGTGAGACGGAAGGCCGATCGGTTTGCATCCTGCTGTCGGTCCAGAGGCAGGTGGCGCTGCTGGGGGGCCGGGCATTCATGGTCGTTCCTCTTGCCGAAAGCTCGGTACGGACTCTAGCAGCGCGGGTGCGTTGCTGAAATTGACACAAGTTAAAGACGCATTTTTCGTGGGGGAACAAAGTCCGCTCTGGCTGATAGAGGCCAACTCTGGCGATTTGTAGGGAGACCCACCATGCGATTCAAAGGTTTGATGAGTGCCATGGCGCTGGCAACGCTGCCGATGGCAATAAGCAACGCTTTTGCGACCGATGCGCCACCGCTGACCGATCAAGAGCGCGCGCAAGCCAAGCAGATCTATTTCGAGCGCTGTGCCGGCTGCCACGGTGTGCTGCGCAAAGGTGCGACAGGCAAGAACCTCGAGCCGCATTGGACCAAGACCCTGGCCGACGGAACAAAAATGGAAGGCGGCACTTTGAAGCTTGGTACTGAGCGTCTGGAAAAGATCATTGCCTACGGCACCGACGGCGGCATGGTCAACTATGACGATATCCTGACCAAGGAAGAAATTAATCTGATGGCGCGTTACATTCAACACACCCCGGATGTACCGCCCGAGTTTTCGCTCAAGGACATGGAAAACAGCTGGAAGCTAATCGTTCCGGTCGAAGAGCGTCCCAAGAAGCAGTTGAGCAAAATCAATCTGAAGAACGTTTTTGCGGTCACCTTGCGCGATACCGGCAAACTGGCGCTGATCGACGGCGACACCAAACAGATTTGGGATGTGCTCGACACCGGCTACGCGGTGCATATTTCTCGGCTGTCGGCTTCCGGCCGGTATGTCTATACCGTTGGGCGCGATGGTTTGGTGACGCTGATCGACCTGTGGTACGAAAAGCCCAAGACCGTGGCCACCATTCGTATGGGTTCGGATGCCCGCTCGGTGGATACCTCTAAGTTCAAGGGTTACGAAGACAAATACCTGGTTGGCGGCACCTATTGGCCGCCCCAGTTTTCGATCATGGACGGCGAGACCCTCAAGCCGCTCAAGATCGTGTCCACCCGCGGCATGACCGTGGATGGCGAATACCACCCAGAACCGCGCGTGGCCTCGATCGTGTCCTCGCACATCAAGCCCGAGTGGGTGATCAACGTCAAGGAAACCGGCATGATACTGCTGGTCGACTACACCGACATTGAAAACCTCAAGATCACTCAGATCGATTCGGCCAAGTTCCTGCACGACGGCGGCTGGGATGCTTCCAAGCGCTACTTCATGGTGGCGGCCAATGCCTCCAACAAAGTAGCTGCGGTCGACACCAAGACCGGCAAGCTCGCCGCCTTGGTCGACACCGCGAAGATTCCGCATCCGGGCCGGGGCGCGAACTTTACCCACAAGCAATTTGGTCCGGTATGGGCCACCGGCCATCTGGGGGCCGACGTGGTATCGCTGATCTCCACGCCCTCGGAAGACAAGAAAAACGCCAAGTTCAAGGAATACAACTGGAAAGTGGTGCAGGAACTGAAGATGCCGGGTGCGGGCAACCTGTTTGTCAAGACGCATCCGAAATCCCAGAACCTGTGGGCCGATGCGCCGATGAACCCAGAGCGCGAAATCGCCGAATCGGTGTACGTATTCGATCTCAATGATCTGTCCAAGGAACCCCGCCGTGTTGACGTGGCCAAGGATTCCGGCCTGCCGATGACCACCGCGATTCGTCGCGCCGTTCATCCGGAGTACAGCCAGGATGGTTCGGAAGTGTGGATTTCGCTTTGGGGTGGCAAGAAAGACCAGTCCGCCATCGTCGTCTATGACGACAAGACGCTCAAGCTCAAGAAGGTGATTACCGATCCCAGCATCGTAACGCCGACCGGCAAGTTCAACGTCTTCAACACCCAGTTCGACATTTACTGAGCGCCTCCGTCGGCCCGCACCCGTCGTCTGCAGAACACCGCGGCGGCGGGTGCGTCAGCCGTATCGATTGCCACTCGTGGGAAATGAAGACATGACCGAACAAAACGACAAAGCACGCGCCGGCCAGTCCGGTGGGTTGTTTACCCGGTTGCGTCAGCCCAGCGTGAAATATTCTCTCGGTGGGTTGTTGCTGACCGGTTTCATCGTCGGCGTCCTGTTCTGGGGCGGATTCAACACGGCGATGGAAGCCACCAACACGGAGAAATTCTGTATCTCCTGCCATGAGATGTATGACAACGTCTATCAGGAGTACAAGGAAACCATCCACTACTCCAACCGCACCGGGGTGCGGGCGGTGTGCGCCGATTGCCATGTGCCAAAGGACTGGACGCACAAGGTCATCCGCAAGATCCAGGCTTCGCGCGAGCTGTGGGGCAAGATCACCGGAACCATCGATACGCGCGAGAAGTTCGAAGCCAAACGTTTGACCTTGGCACGGCGCGAATGGGCACGGATGAAAGCGGTGGATTCCCGCGAGTGCCGTAACTGCCACAGCTTCGAGAGCATGAATACCGAGGCGCAGAAAAAACGCGCGGCCCGCCAGCATGAGATGGCGCGCGAAGACCGCATGACCTGCATCGACTGCCACAAGGGCATTGCGCACCACAAGCCCCAGGGCATGACCGAAGAAGACGAAGAGTGAACCCGGGGCCTTGGCCCCGTTCTACGGGAGATTCGAGATGAAAAAAACGACGATCGCCGGCGCGCTCGGCATGGTGTGCGCTTTCGGCTTTGGCCCCGTCCATGCGGCCCCGCCGGCCGACTGGAGCAAGGTTGCCGCCACCGAGATCACGCTGTTCTATCCGGGGGTGTCACCCCTGGAGTGGGTCACCAAGGGTACCGAGCACGGCGGCGCGCGCGCGCTGAAAAAGGGCGACACCTGTGCCGATTGCCACAGCGACGAAACCGCCAAGATGGGGCAGCTCATCGCCAGCGGGCAGAAAATCGAACCTGAGCCGATTGCCGGCAAGGCCGGCTTCATCCCGGTCAAGGTGCAGGCCGCCCACGATGGCGACACCCTGTACCTGCGCTTTTCCTGGAAGCAGCCCAAGGCTTCCGGCGCGGCCAAGATGGACGACAAAAACCCGATGAAGATTGCCGTCATGCTCGACCAGGGCAAGGTGACGATGGCCGACCAGGGCGGCTGCTGGGCAAGCTGTCATGCCGACTCCCGCACCATGCCGGGCGCGGCCGACAGTAAGAAAAAGTACGTCAAGGACGGCTCGCTCGCCGGTGGTGTGTTCTATGACCTGGTGCAGTGGCGCAGTGGTGAAAAGAAAGGCTTTGACGGCCATGTGGCCGACAGCCGTGTGATGGAAGGCGGCAAAGCCTTGGTCGCTGCCGAGGGCAAGCTCGACGGCGACACCTGGTCAGTGGTGTTCGCGCGCAAATTCGCCGGTGGCGAGGGCGACGTGACGCTGGCCGCAGGCAAGATCTACAACTTCGGCTTTGCCATTCATGACGATCACGCCGCCGGCCGCTTCCATCACGTCTCTTTGGGTTACAAGCTCGGCATCGACGCCAAGGCCGACATTACTGCGCTCAAGCAATGATCGATCGCCTTCCACCGTGGCCGCGCCGGACGGCAGTCAGTGTGCTGGTCCGGCCGCTGGCCGCCGCGTGCGCGCTGGCGCTAGCGCTGGGCGCACCCGGCGCCTTGGCGGCCGAGCATGAAGTCAGCATTGCCGACTATAAATTCCAACCGGCGGTATTGGAAATTCGACGAGGCGATACGGTCACCTGGATCAACAACGAAAAGCGCACCAGCCACTCGGTGGTGTTCGATGCCAGCGGCGAGGAATCCGAGCGCTTTTTCCCCGGCGAGCGTTGGTCTTACACCTTCGAAAAAACCGGGCAGTACACTTACCACTGTGGTCCGCACCCGGAGATGTCCGGCAAGGTCGTGGTGACCGAATAGAGCGCACGGCAAGGCATTGAGCAGCCTGGACGAGCGCACCGCCACGGCAGTGGCGCGTCACCGACCCACCGCCGGGCACCGGCACAGTCGCTGCGTCAAAAAGCACTCAGGCCAACCTTGAGTTGGCCTGAGTGCTTGATTTTGGTGCCGACAGTAGGAATCGAACCCACGACCTTCTGATTACAAATCAGCTGCTCTACCAGCTGAGCTATGCCGGCGCGGGGCGGATTATAGCCCAAGTACGGGCCGGTGCTGCCTGCATTGTTTGGTGTGCGCGGCCGCTGGCAAAAGCCGTGCTGGAGGCGGGCGGCGCAGCCAGCGGTTCCGGCGTGTTGATGCGGGTCAAGGTTTTTGGCCGCTGTCCGGTTCATCTTACCCAGCACCTTCAACGCATCGGGGTTTGTGTGATGAGACTTCCCCCTATCGTCCTGCATCTGGCGGTTCTGCTTGGCACCGCTTTCGTGGCCGCCTATGCGGCCGCTGCCGCCGATCCGCAGCCGGCCCCGAAGCTCGAGCGACAGCGCGAGCTGGTCAGTATGGTCCGCCAGGACTGCGGCGCCTGTCATGGGCTCACCCTGTCCGGTGGGCTGGGTCCGGCACTGCTGCCGGACACGCTGGCCGACAAGCCGCTGGATTCCATGGTGGCGACGGTCATGAACGGTCGCCCCGGCACTGCCATGCCCGGCTGGTCGCGCTTCATGGACGAGGCCGAAGCCGAGTGGATCGTGCGTGCCCTGGCCGCCGGCTTCCCGACCGACGGAGCCGGACAATGAAGCGCCTGCTACTTGCCGCCTCCGCCGCCTTGTTGCTCGCCGGCTGTGCGGCCACGCCGCCCTTACGTGGCACCGGCGATTTGGGCCTGGTCATCGAACGCTCCAGCGGTCGGGTAGCGGTGGTCTCGCACACCAGCCGCGAGCGCTTAGCTACCGTCTCCGGTCTGGGCGATTTGTCGCACGCCCATGTCACCTATTCGCGCGACGGGCGCTACGGCTACGTGTTCGGCCGCGATGGCGGGCTGACCAAGGTCGACCTGTTGCGCGGGCGCATTGAGCGTCGCGTGGTGCAGGCCGGCAACGCCATCGGCGGTTCGATCTCGCAAGACGGCCGCCTGGTGGTGGCGCAGAACTACCAGCCGGGCGGGCTCAAGGTGTTCGACGCCGACACCCTGGAGCTGCTCTCCGAGGTGCCCGCCGAGTACGCCCCCGGCCAGCGCTCCAAGGTGGTCGGTCTGGCCGACCTGCCCGGCCAGCGTTTTGCCTATGCGCTGTTCGACGCCGATGAAATTTGGGTCACCGATCTGTCCGACCCGCGCAATCCCAAGACTCAACGCTACCCTGCCGGCAGACAACCTTACGACGGACTGGTGACCCCGGACGGACGCTACTTCATTGCCGGCCTGTTCGGTGAGGATGGCTTGGCGCTGCTCGATACATGGCATCCTGAGCGCGGTGTGAGAAAAATTCTTGCCGGTTATGGCAAGGGCGAGGCGCCGCTGCCGGTGTACAAGATGCCGCATTTGCGCGGCTGGGCGGTGGCCGGCGGCCACGCCTACTTGCCGGCCATCGGTCGCCACGAGGTGCTGGTGGTCGATACCCGGACCTGGCAGCAAGTTGCCCGCATTCCGGTGCATAGCCAACCGGTCTTTGTCATGGCGCGCCCGGATGGTCGTCAGGTGTGGGTGAATTTCGCCTTTCCCGACAACGGCACGGTGCAGGTCATCGACACTGAATCCAAGGCGGTGATCGACACCCTCACCCCGGGGCGTGCGGTGCTGCACATGGAGTTCACCCCGCGCGGCGAGGCGGTGTGGCTGTCTGCGCGCGACGACAACAAGGTGGTGGTGGTCGATACCGACAGCCGCCGCACGCTCGCCGAACTGCCGGCCGCGCACCCCAGCGGCATCTTCTTTACCAGCCGCGCAGCGCGCATCGGATTCTGACTATGGACGAGGCCCGGCGCCTGCGCCTGCTCAACGAATGGCAGCACCGCTTTCCGCTGGTCGATCGGCCTTTTGCCGAACTCGGCCGCGTAGTGGGGCTGAGCGAGGACGAGGTGCTCGACGCTTTTCGCCTCTGGCAAGCCGAAGGGCTGGTGAGCCGTATCGGCCCGGTGGTGGCACCGCGCCGGGTGGGCGCCAGCGCGCTGGCCGCGCTGGCCGTGCCGTCCGAGCGCTTGGCCGAGGTGGCTGCACGGGTCAATGGACGACCAGAGGTCAATCACAATTACGAGCGCGAACACCATTTCAACCTGTGGTTTGTGCTCACCGCGGCCAGCGACGCCGCGCTGGATGCGGCAGTGGCGGCGGTTGCCACCGACACCGGCCTGCAGCCGGTGGTGCTGCCCATGGTCGAGGCCTATCACATCGACCTCGGTTTCGACCTGTGCGGCATTTCCGCCTACCGCTCCGGCCGCCGCGAGCCGCGGCCCGCTCGCCTGGCCGGCAGTCCGCCGTGTGCGCTGCCGGGCATCGAGCAGGGTCTGCTGCAGGCCCTGCAGCGCGGCCTGCCTATCGTGCCGCGGCCCTATGCGGTGCTGGGTGAGCGGATGGAGCTCTCCGGCGCGCTGGTGTGCGCCTTCATCGATGAATGGCTGGTTTGCGGTCTACTGCAGCGCTTCGGTGTGGTGGTGCGCCATCATGAGCTCGGCTACACCGCCAACGCCATGTGCGTGTGGGACGTGCCGGACGACAAGGTGGGCGAGATCGGCCGCTTGCTCGGCGGCGAGGCGCAGGTCACGCTGTGCTACCGCCGTCGCCGCGCGCTGCCGCAGTGGCGCTACAACCTGTTCTGCATGATCCACGGCAAGGCCCGCGACCAGGTGCTGGCCACCCGCGCGGGCATCGCCGAGCGCCTCGGGCTCGACCAATGGCCGCACGAGGTGCTGTTCAGCCGCCGCCGCTTCAAGCAACGCGGGGCCTGTTACCTGCCCGACCCGGAGTCGACCTATGTCTGAAGGACTGCCTGCGCCGCGCGAGCCGATCGACGACATTGACCGCCGCCTGATCAACAGCCTGCAAGGCGGCTTCCCGCTTACCCGCCGCCCCTATGGTGTGGTCGCCGAGCGCCTGGGGCTTGGCGAGGAGGAGGTCATTCGCCGCCTGCGTCGTCTGCTCGCCGACCGCGTGCTGACCCGCTTCGGGCCCATGTTCCAGATCGAGCGCGCCGGTGGTGCCTTTTGCCTTGCGGCCATGGAAGTACCTGAGGCCCGATGGGCGCAAGTGGTGGCTCAAGTCAATATGCGCCCGGAGGTGGCGCACAACTACCGCCGCGAACACCGCCTGAACATGTGGTTCGTGCTGGCCACCGAGACGCCCGAAGGGATTGGCCGCTGCGCGCAAGAGATCGAGCGCGATACCGGACTGGCGGTGCATCTGTTCCCCAAGGAGCGCGAGTACTTCGTCGGCATGAAACTGGAGGCCAGATGAGCGCCGGCGAGACCCGTGCCCCCGTTGTGCTGGACGACATCGACCGCAGCCTGATACGCGCCACCCAGGGAGGGCTGCCGCTGCTGCCCAAGCCCTACGAGGCGATTGCCGCGCGGTTGGGCATCGACGAGGGTGAGGTACGCCGCCGGCTGGCCGCGATGCTCGAATGCGGCGTGATCCGCCGCATCGGCGCAGTACCCAACCACTACGCTCTGGGCTATACCGCCAACGGCATGAGCGTGTGGGACGTGGACGATGCGGCCATCGATGCCGCCGGCGAGCGCGTCGGCGCGCTGCCTTTTGTCACCCATTGTTATCGCCGTCCACGCCGCCTGCCGGACTGGCCTTACAACCTGTTTGCCATGGTGCACGGCACCAGCCGCGAGGAAGTGATGGCGCATGTGGACGAGATTCGCGCCTTGCTTGCGCACCAGGTACCGGGCGCTTTGCGCGGCAGCGACGTGTTGTTTTCCACCGCCATTCTGAAAAAAACCGGGTTGCGGTTGCGGGATTGATGCGGATCATTTTGCTGAGGCAACCCGGCGGTTGTAATGCTGACACAGAGGCGATTGCACCTTGCATCGCGCAAAGACGCCA
The DNA here is from genome assembly GCF_003345255.1 of Pseudothauera hydrothermalis. Taxonomy (GTDB): domain Bacteria; phylum Pseudomonadota; class Gammaproteobacteria; order Burkholderiales; family Rhodocyclaceae; genus Pseudothauera; species Pseudothauera hydrothermalis. Next base: position 1,092,876 of record NZ_CP029331.1, read on the forward strand.
AGCCAGGCAAACCGATCCTACCAAAAGACCGTCCATGTTTCGCATCTCCCAGTTCATCCGCGAACTCGACCATCCGGTCGCCCCCGGCCCGCGCCGTAACCCGCCCGGCCCGGTGGTGATCTGGAACCTGATCCGGCGCTGCAACCTCACCTGCAAGCACTGTTACTCGATCTCGGCGGACACCGACTTCGCCGGCGAGCTGACGACCGACGAGGTGTACCGCGTCATGGACGATCTCAAGGCTTTCCGGGTGCCGGTGCTGATCCTCTCCGGCGGCGAACCGCTGCTGCGCCCGGACATCTTCGAGATCGGCCAGCGTGCCAAGGACATGGGTTTTTACGTCGGGCTGTCTACCAACGGTACGCTGATCGGACAGCACAACATCGACGCCATTGCCGCGGTGGGTTTCGATTATGTGGGCGTGAGCCTGGATGGCATCGGCGCCACCCATGACCGTTTCCGGCGCATGGCCGGCGCCTTCGACGCCTCGCTGGCCGGCATCCGTTTGTGTCAGGAACGCGGTCTCAAGGTGGGCGTGCGCTACACCATGACCGAGGACAACGCCCATGACCTGCCCGGCCTGCTACGCCTGATCGAGGACTGTGGCATCGACAAGTTCTATTTCTCGCATCTGAACTACGCTGGGCGCGGCAACAAATACCGTGCCGACGACGCCCGCCACCAGACCACCCGGCGGGCCATGGATCTGTTGTTCGAGACCTGTTTGGACCGTCAGCGGCGCGGCTTGGGGCATGAGTTCGTTACCGGCAATAACGACGCCGACGGTATCTACCTGATGCACTGGGTAGCAAGGCGTTTCCCCCAGCATCTCGAACGTGTCACCGCCAGGCTACGCCAATGGGGTGGCAATGCCAGCGGGGTGAACGTGGCCAATATCGACAACCTTGGCGTGGTACATCCGGACACCATGTGGTGGCATGAGTCGCTTGGCAATGTGCGCGAGCGGCCGTTTTCCGCCATCTGGAGCGATCTGTCCAACCCGCTGATCGCGGACCTGCGCCAGCATCCGCGCGCCTTGCGCGGGCGCTGCGGCCAGTGTGCCTGGCTGGATATCTGCAACGGCAGCTCACGGGTGCGCGCCGCGCAGATCACCGGAGACCTATGGGCTGAAGACCCCGGCTGTTATCTCACCGACCAGGAGATCGGCTTGGCCGAAGGCGCGGCCGGCGAGCGCGTGCGCACCACGCCCTACATTGCGCTGCGGCGCGAACCCGTCCACACGGTGACCCGATGACGACCAACGACGACAAGCCCGACACCGGCTACAAGAAGCTCAGCGACTACATGCCACGCCCGCTCGAACCCTGGGTGGAAGAAAGTGACGAGCGCGATATCGCGCCACCCGAGCCTTCATCCACCAAGATGCCCTCGCACGCCCGTAAGGTCATCGCGCTGGCGCTGGCGCTGGTCTGGCTGGGGCTGGCCATGCTGCTGGCCTTTGCGCCTTCGCACGCGCAGGCGGCCGATACGGCCCCTGCCGGGGCCGCCAGCCACTACCGGCAGCATTGCGCCGCCTGCCATGGCGCCGACCGCCTGGGCGGTATGGGACCGGCGCTGCTGCCGGAAAACCTCTCCCGGCTGCGCAAGGCAGACGCAGCGCAGGTGGTGCGCGACGGGCGCGTCGCCACCCAGATGCCACCTTTCGGTGCGACGCTGTCGGCCGATCAGATCGCAGCCCTGATCGACTGGATTTACACCCCGGTGGTGCCCGCGCCGCGCTGGAGTGAGGCCGACATCCGGGCCTCGCGCATCCAGCACATGGACCCCGCTACCCTGGCCGACCGTCCGGTGTTCGACGCCGATCCGCTCAACCTCTTCCTGGTGGTGGAGGCGGGCGACCATCATGTGTCGGTGCTCGACGGCGACCGTCTCGAGCCCATCCACCGCTTCCCCAGCCGCCACGCGCTGCATGGCGGGCCCAAGTTCGCCCAGGGCGGACGCTATGTGTACTTCGGATCGCGCGATGGCTGGATCACCAAGTACGATCTGTGGAATCTGAAAGTTGTGGCCGAGGTGCGCGCCGGCATCAACACCCGCAACGTCGCGGTGTCGCCCGACGGCAGCCATGTGGCGGTGGCCAACTACCTGCCCCACACCCTGGTGTTGCTCGACGGCGACCTGAATCTGCTCAAGTCCATCGAAGTCACCGACCGCGACGGCAGGCGCAGTTCGCGTGTGTCCGCGGTCTATGAGGCCAGCCCGCGCCAGTCCTTCGTCGCGGCGCTCAAAGACGTGCCCGAAGTCTGGGAAATCAGCTACACCCGCGCGGTGGAAGACATTCCGGTGGGCTTCATTCACGATTTCAAGCAGCGCGAAGGTGAATTCATCCCGGGCTATCTGAATCCGCGCCGCACCCAGCTCGAAGACGTGCTGGATGACTTTTTCTTCACCCAGGACTACTCGGAACTGATGGGTGCTTCCCGCGAAGGTCGCGGCCAAGTGGTCAATCTGGATGTGCGCAAAAAGGTGGCCGACCTGCCGCTGGACGGTATGCCGCATCTGGGCTCGGGCATTACCTGGATCTGGCAAGGTCGTCGGGTCATGGCCAGCACCAACCTCAAGCTGGCCGAGGTGACCGTGATCGATCTGGACTCCTGGCAAGTGCTGCGCCGCATTCCCATTCGCGGCCCCGGTTTTTTCCTGCGCAGTCACCAAAACAGCCGCTATGCCTTCGTCGATTCGATGATGAGCCCGCAGGCCAAGCATCTACTGCAAGTGATCGATAAGGAAACCCTTGAGGTGGTGCGCGAGATCGCCGGCCAGCCCGGGCGCACGCTCGCCCATGTGGAATTCACCCGTGATGGCCGCTACGCCCTGGCCAGCATCTGGGAGGATGACGGCGCGGTGGTGGTGTATGACGCGCAAACCCTGCAAGAGGTCAAGCGCCTGCCGATGAAAAAACCGGTAGGCAAATACAACGTGTGGAACAAGATCACCCGGGAAGAGGGCACCAGCCACTGAAGAGGTCCCGATAGGGCGTAAGCCGGCGTGCCCTCGGTGTGCCCCGGGAATGTGCGTCAGCTCAGGCTCTTGCGCAGCCGGCAGATGTCCGGGATGTGGATGGTGCGGCCTTCCACGGTGATCAGCCCGCTGTCGATCAGCTCGTGCAGGATGCGCGAAAAGTGCTCCTGGGTGAGGTTGAGCCGTGAGGCGATGGTCCCCTTGTTGGTAGGTAGGCGCACCGATACTGGGCCACAGGGCGTGCCTTCGCCGTTCATTTCATCTTCCCGCAGCAAGTAGCCGATGATGCGTTCGCGCCCGGAGCGCAGCGAGTAGGTTTCCAGATCGGCGATCAAGTGATGAAGGCGCTGGGCCAAGCCGGCAATGATCTTGCGGCAAAACAGCGGATCGCGGGCCATTTCCTCGAAGACCACTTGCTTGGCAATGTGCAGCAAGGCGCAGTCGGTCAGTGCCTGGGCCATGACCACATAGGGTTTGTCCATGAACATCACCGCCTCGCCGAAGGTCTGCCCGGCGCGGAGAATTTCCACCACTTTTTCGTGACCGTCGACGGAGACGAAGGCCAGTTTGATCTGTCCGCTGAGAATCAGATGGAAACCTTGGCAGGGGTCGCCCTTGTGGAACAGCACTTGGCCTTTGTCCACTTTTTGCTCGCGCACGCCACGAGCGAAGCGGGCAATTTCTTCTTGTGCCAAGCCGTTGAACAGCGGCGCCTGGGTGAGCAACTGGGCGATGCGCTCGGTCTGCGGGTTGAGCGGCCGCGCATTGGGCTGCGGCTTGTCGTGTTCGGAGACAAACATCATCGAGCAGGGCGTGTCGTGCCGGTTCATCGCTTCACCTCGTCAGTTGGGCGTAGAACAGCGGAAGGCGGGCGGGAAGTTCCTCCGGTTTGCGAATTACCGCAAAGCCGGCGGGGCCAAAAATATGGGGCAAGTAACCGGCGCCTTCGCGGTCAATGGTGACGCAAAAAGGGCTCAGCCCGGCGCGGCGGGCTTCCATCACCGCCATGCGGGTGTCTTCGATGCCGTAGCGGCCGTCGTAGAGATCCAGATCGTTGGGTTTGCCGTCTGAGAGAATGAGCAGAATGCGCCGGCTGGCGCCGTGCTTTTGCAGCAACCGTGAGCTGTGGCGAATGGCAGCGCCCAGGCGGGTGTAGTAGCCCGGCTTGATTGTCATGATGCGGCCGCGGATGCGGTCGTCGAAGCCTTCGTCGAAATCCTTCAGACGGTGATAGCGCACCCTGCTGCGCTTGATCGAAGAAAACCCAGCCAGTGCGAAGGCGTCGCCCGTAGCCCCCAGAGCTTCGCCAAAAAGCAGCAAGGCGTCGCGGATGACGTCGATCACACGCGCCTCTGAAGAAACCCAGGTGTCGGTCGATAGCGACAGATCGGCCAGCACCAGACAGGCCAGGTCGCGCTCGCGCTTTTCCAGCGACAGGTAGAGTTGTTCGGACGGATGGCGGCCGCAGGCGCGGTCGGTTTGTGCGCGCACCGCGGCATCCAGGTCCAGCTCGGTGCCTTCGGCCTGAGCTTTGATCCAGCGCCGGCCGGGGGCCAGCGCGGCAAACTGCTGGTGCAGGCGGCGCGCGGTGCGTTTGAGCGCTGTGGGCAGCGCACAGGGCGGGGCATGACGGGCGGCCATCTCGGTCAGGCGCACGTGGTCGTCCAGCAGGCGCTGCTTGCGATAGTCCCACTCCGGCAGCGGAATGCCGTCACCGAGCACTACGTCGTCTTCGGCCGCTGAGGGAAGATCGAGGTCAAAGCGCACTTTGGACGCCACACGGTCGGTGTTTTCGGCCAGCGCGAGCTGGTCGAGGTCGCGCGCCGCTTCCGCGGCGTTGGGGTCGGGCTCGTCGTCGGTGGGGCGGTTGATCTTGAGAAACTCGGTGACCGCCAACAAACTTTCGGCGCGAAACACCATCATCAGGCCGTTTTTTTCTTGCGGCAGGTCGACCCGTTCCGCGCGGTGGGCGTGGCGCTCGGGGTCTTCGGGCGGCGGGCCGCCGGTAGAGGGGTTGTTGACATCGTTGGTCGCCGTGCGGGTGAGCGCTGCGGGGCCGGCTGCGTGACCGTCCAACCACAACAACACCGGGGCGGCAGGAGGGGTGCCGGGCGGTACTGCTGGCAGTGCGGCAACACTGCCGGGTTCGCGCAGCGCGGCGACGATGGCTTCTTCGCGCACACGCTCAGGCTGCGGCAGCTTGGCGGCTTTGAGTCGGCGCGGCACATAGGCGTCGACCAGCCGGCGGTAACGCGCCACCACGCCCGGCCAGGTGTCGAGCGCGGCCAGCACTGCACGTTGATGGCGCTGGAATTCGGTTTCGTCGGTCGAGCCGGGAGGCAAGTGCTGATGCGCGGCAGCCAGCGCGGCCAGCCATAGATAGAGGTCACGGTTGAGCGCGCGCTCGGGGAAGAAGTCGATGACCGGTGGCAGGCGCAGGGTCAGCTCATCCAAGCGTGGGTGTGCAGCGCGGTCGCCCACGCCGGCAATGCGGGCGATCAGGCCGCGGCGTGCGGTGTGCGGATCGATCGTGGCGGCGGCCACGCGCAAACCGGGATCGCCGCCGAGCGCGCGGAAGAATACCCCGGCGGTGCGCTCGACTTCCCTCAAGCGCACCGCGGCGGCCGGGTAGCTCACCCCGGCGGCGCGGGTAATCAGACGGTGCCAGAGTTTGCCGACGGCCTCTTCCATGGGACTTTCCTACTGCCCGCGTCCGGCGCGAAAACCGGCTTCGTTCTGGCGGGCGGCCTCCTTGCTCACCCAGGTGAGCAACGGGCCCTGCGGGTTGTCGTGCTGGCTGTGCTCACAGGCTTGCAGGCACTGGCCGCACTGGGTACAGGTGAACATATGGCGTTTGATGTTGCGCGGGTTCAGGCGCATCGGGCAGACCATGTCGCAGGCCGATGCGCGATCCGGCAGGCAGTTGGCACAGTCGCTAGCGCGCCGGCGCTGAAAACCCACCACCATGGCGTCGCGATTGCTCATCCACGCCAGACTCTGGAACAAACCCACCGCGCAGGCAAAGCGACAGAATAGATGCCGGGCGAAGAGGAACTCCATGCTCAGCACGAAGGTGAACACGCCGATGAACAGGGCCTGGTTGCGGGTGAGCGTGCCGCCGAAGAGGTTGCCGTAGATCTCGCCGGGGGGCAGCAGATAGGTGAGGAAGACCACTGCCCAGGTAAAGGCGAACAGCACCGCCGCCGGTACCACCACCAGCCACCAGCGCGCGTCGCGCCGGCGCGGGGTGCCGTCCGGCTCCCAGGGCGGCAGGGTTTCCTTTTCCCACACGCTGGGCTTGCCCGAGGCGCGCAGCATCAGCTTGTTGATGGTCTCGACCACCGAGAAGTGCGGGCACAGCCAGCCGCAGTACAGCCGGCCCCAGCGGTAGGCCACCCAGATGAAGGCGGCGGCGCCGGCGAAGATGGGCAGGAAGAGGCGCAGCAGCACGTTGGCGCCGGCTTCCAGCGCGCCGATGCGCCCGGCCATGAATTCGTCCAGTCCGAGCCGCCATTCCATGCCCAGCAGCCAGGCGTGGCCGGCGTCGAGGTCGTAGCGCAACAGGTCGAAGATGGGGGCGATGATGAACAGCAGGAAGAAGCCCGCCTGGGTGGCGAGGCGCTGCTGCTGCACGCGGTTCAGCCCCAGCCGCCCGGTGGGGGCGGCGGCCTGCACGATGGGGATCACCTTGCGTGGTTTGTCCGATGCCATGACGCGCTCAGTCCTTCAGGCGCGGCCCGAGTACGGGATAGCGGTAGGGGCGTTGCAGGATGGCAGCGTTGAGGCCCATCACCCCGAAGATGATCAGCGCGGCGTGCAGGCAGACGAAATACAGCACGCCGATCACCCAGGACCACGGGTTGTCGAAGCCGCCGAGCAGGAAGACCGCGACCGACAGCCCCACCAGGATGAAACCGCCGTAGATGCTCACGGTGACGGTCTGCTGAAGGTGGTTGCGCACCAGCGGCGAGGGGTGATTGCGCTTGAGCAGCCACAGCAGCATCAGCAGGCCGAAGCCGATCACCGGCAGGATCATCAGGTTGATCAGGAACAGCGCCTCGGCGGCCACGGCCAGCGGCGGGCCGGGCATGTTTTCCTTGAGCAGGTCGGGTTCGGTATGTGGCATCGGTTCGGGTCCGTGGGGCATCAGTGGCCAAAGGTGGCGGAGACCACTTCCATCAGCGCCTCGGCCACCTCGGGGTCGTCGGTGAGGCTTTCCACGATGGCCGCGCGGCAGGCGGTCAGCGGAGTCATGCCGGCACGCACCAGGGTGGCCGCATACACCAGCAGGCGGGTGCTGGCGGCCTCTTCCAGGTCCTGGTCCTTGAGCGCGCGCAGTGCGCGGGCAATATTCACCAAGCGGCGGGCGAGGTCGGCATCGCAGCCGGTTTCACCGCACAAAATGGCCCGCTCGCGCGCCTCGTCCGGAAAATCGAAGCGCAAGGAAACAAAGCGCTGGCGGGTGGAAGGCTTCATGCCCTTGAGCAGGTTTTGATAGCCGGGGTTGTAGGACACCACCAGCATGAACTCGGGCGGCGCGGCAAGCAGTTCGCCAGTGCGCTCGATCGGCAGCAGGCGGCGGTCGTCGGCCAGCGGGTGCAGCACCACGGTGGTGTCCTTGCGCGCCTCGACCACTTCGTCCAGGTAGCAGATGCCGCCTTCGCGTACCGCGCGGGTCAGCGGGCCGTCGCACCAAACGGTCTGGCCGTCGCCGATCAGGTGGCGGCCCACCAGGTCGGCGGCGGTCAGATCATCGTGGCAAGCCACGGTGTATAGCGGCCGCCCCAGGCGGGCGGCCATGTGGGCGACAAAACGGGTCTTGCCGCAGCCGGTCGGACCCTTGATCAGCAGCGGCAGGCGGTTCTTCCAGGCGTGCTCGAAGATTTCGATCTCGTCGCCGGCCGGTTCGTAGAAGGGTATTTCGATATTCGGCGTGGTCAGTTCCATCAGGGTATTCCTTTCCAGTAGGCCAGACCGATCAGCGCGCAGACCAGCGCCAGCCAGCCGAGGGTGATGAGTTTCCACAGCAGCGGCGCGCGGCCGATCGCCATGAAGTCGAGGATGACCGCCGTGCCCTTGAGCAGGGCAATGCCGAGCAGCAGGGTGGCAATCGCCGGGCCGCCGGCGCCGCCTTCGCCCACCGCCCAGGTCAACACGGTGGCGATGATCAGCAATACCCACAGCACGGTGCTGCGGCGGTCGGCGGAGCGGATATCGTGGCGCATGGACAGCCCCTTCAGCGGATGACGTAGACCAGCGGAAAGAGCACCAGCCACACCAGGTCCACCATGTGCCAGTAGGCTGCGCCGCTTTCGAGGCCGTTCAGGTTGTGCGCGTGGTAGCGCCCCTTGCGCGCGTTCACCCACAGCGCGCCGAGGATCACCATGCCGAGGATGACGTGCATGAAGTGAAAGAAGGTCAGCGACAGATAGAACATGTGGAAGGTGCTGCTCGACAAGCTGATGCCGGCCGAGAAGGCGGCAGCGTACTCGGCGGACTTGACCGCCACGAAGCTGCCTGCACAGGCCAGCGCGGCGAGCAACCAGCGCGCGCCCACCGGCGAGCGTCCGGCTTCGGCCGCATGTACCGCGCACACTACGAAGTAGCTGGCGGTGAGCAGCAGCACGGTGTTGATCGCCCCGGTGTTGCGGTTGAGCGCCATCTGTTCGGCGGCGAACAGCTCCGGGTTGTGGGCGCGCGCGAAGGCGTAGGCGATGAAGAACACGCCAAAAGCGAGCAGCTCGGCAAGAATGAAAAACCAGACTGCCAAGTCGCCGGCCAGGCGTGCTGGTTGATGACTGTGCGGCGCGGTGCGCGCGGCAATGGCGGCTGTGGAATCCATGGGCGCATTCTGGTCAAGTCGGCCGGCATTTCACTTGATCGCGGTTAACTTTTGCAGTGGCAGGTTTTCAACCGGCGTGAGTTCTTTCCGATGACGGCCAACCGACGAAAAAAGGGCGGCTTGCGCCGCCCTGTAAGTTCCCTTCCCCTGAGTAGTCCGACGAGGAGGAAGCGGAGAGACACACTCCTCGGGGCGCCCGCGACGGGCGCCCCGTTTGCCCGAGTCAGGCCTTGGCCGGCGCTTCCTCACCCTTGATGAAGAAGCTCGCCAGATAGCACAGCAGACCGATGAAGAACACCACGCCAGTCCATTCGCGCATCCAGTAGAACAGGGAAACCTGCTCCTGAACAGCCATGAAGGACAAAGGGGTGTCGGAGACGCGCTGCAGCCACACTTGCAGGATGCCGGCGGCGGTGAGGAACAGGGTGATGAACACCATGGCGATGGTCATCAGCCAGAAGCTCCACATTTCCAGCACCTGAGCCTTGCGGCTGTTGCAGGCGCGACCGCGCAGGATAGGCATGGCGTAGCTGATGATGGTGATGACCACCATCACGTAAGCCCCATAGAAGGCCATATGGCCGTGCGCCGCGGTGATCTGCGAGCCGTGGGTGTAGTAGTTGACCGGCGCCAGCGTGTGCAAGAAGCCCCAAACGCCTGCGCCCAGGAAGGCCATCACACCGGTACCCAGCGCCCACAGCACGGCCGCCTGGTTGGGGTGTTCGCGGCGACGGCGGTTGACCATGTTGAAGGCGAACACGGTCATGGCAAAGAACGGGATCGGCTCCAGCGCGGAGAAGATCGAACCCCACCACTGCCAGTATTCCGGCGTGCCGATCCAGTAGTAGTGGTGGCCGGTGCCGACGATACCGGTGACCAAGGCCAGGGCGATGATGACGTACAGCCATTTTTCGATCACTTCACGGTCGACCCCGGTGACTTTGATCAGCACGAAGGCAAGCAGCGCAGCCATGATCAGCTCCCATACGCCTTCCACCCACAGGTGCACCACCCACCACCAGTAATACTTGTCCAGCACCAGGTTGGTCGGGTTGTAGAAGGAGAACAGGAAGAAAATCGCCAAGCCCCACAGACCGAGCAGCAGCACGATGTTGATCGCGGTTTTACGCCCTTTCAGCACGGTCATGCTGATATTGAACAAAAAGGCCAGCGCCACCACCACGATACCGACCTTGGTCAGCAAGGGTTGTTCGAGGAACTCGCGCCCCATGGTCGCCAGGATGTCGTTACCAGTGTATTGAGCCAGCGTGGCGTAATCGACCGTCAGATAGCCGACGATAGTGAGCGCGCCGGCCACCAGGAAGACCCAGAACAGCACGAGCGCCAGCTTGGGGCTGAACAGCTCGGTTTCCGACTCTTCGGGCACCAGGTAGTAGGCCGCGCCCATGAAGCCGAACAACAGCCAGACGATCAGCAGGTTGGTGTGGACCATGCGGGCCACGTTGAACGGGATCTCCGGGAACAGGAAGTCCCCGACGACGTACTGCAGGCCCAGGATCAGGCCGAAGATGATCTGCCCCACAAAGAGCCCGATTGCTGCAACGAAGTAGGGCAAGGCGACCGCTTGAGATTGGTATTTCATGACAGCATTCCCCTTGGAGTTTTCGGTTCGCGCATTTCCCTCAGCCCTCGATGTTGGGCGGCCAGTTCTGAGTGTTGATCTCGGAGGTGTACTTCAGAAACTCGACCAGGTTGTTCAGATCTTCCTCCGAGAGGTTGAAGTTGGGCATCTGGCGGCGGCCGGGGGTGCCGGTGGGCTGTGATTGCATCCAAGCCTTGATGAATTCTGGCCCGCGGCGCTTGTAGACGTTGCCCAGCTCGGGGGCATAGTAGGCGCCTTCACCCAGCAGGGTGTGGCAGCCTAAACAGTTGCGCGTCTCCCAGATGTGCTTGCCCGCAGCCACCGCCGGCGTGATGTTGTGCCGGTTGTCGGTCTTGGGCAGGTTCGACGTGGTGTCGAAGGTCAGCGCCAGGAAGAGCAGGAAGAAGAACACTGTCCCGCCGTAGAAGATGTTGCGGGCCATCGCCTTGGTGAAGGTGCCGCTCATGGTTTTCCCCTCATTGTTTCGTGCGTCCGTGTGAGTGTTTTGAACTGGTCAAGCAAACCCGAAGGTCCGGCGCACTGTATTTTTTGAGGGGGTGGGGCTCCATGATTTGAATCAAATCGCTATCCGCGCGTGCTGTGCTCGGCAAAGGCCGTGCACGCGCCAGTCACCGCCGGGCCTTGCGCGCGGCGATGTGCGATCTCCGGCGACGGGAGGAGAGCGGCCCGGCGTCGCGGCCGGGCCGGACAGGGCTACCAGTACTGCAGGGCGTCGCGGAAAAGCGTGGAGAGATGTCCTTCGTCCACCGCCTTCGGCGCGTTGTTCACCAGGCGCTGCTGTGCCCAGGCACCGGCGGTGAGGCTGGGAATGTCGCCTGCGTGGTAGCCCACGCCGCCCACGCCGTTGGGAATGTCGCAGGCCTGCATCAGCGCGATCAGGCGCTGTGCGACGATCTCGCCGGCGTCCGCGGCGGTCGCGCCGCGGGTCTCCGCGCCCAGCCAGCCGGCGGCCTGCAGGTGGCGCTCGGGGCAGGCGTCGGCGGTGAAGCGGAACACCGCCGGGGCATTGACGATGACCGACATGCCGTGCGGCACCATCGGGTGCTCGGGCGGGTAGTCCGGGGCGCGGTAGTCGCGCACCCCGCCGGCCACCGCGTAGGCCATGCCGTGCGGCAGATGCACCCCGGCGTTGCCGAAGGCGATGCCGGCCAGCGTGGCGGCCCACATCATGCCGTTGCGCGCCTCATGGTCGGCCGCGTCGCGCACCGCACGCTCCAGGTACTGGCCGGTGAGCTGCAGGGCCTTCTCGCAGCCGAAATCGCTCCACGGGTTGGCGCCCTGGCTCATCGGCCGCAGGCTGGGGCGCTCGGCTTTGGCACGGCAGGTGTGCGGCAGCGCGGTGTAGCTTTCCAGCGCGTGGGAGAGCACGTCGAAGCCGGAGGCCGCCACCACCGTGCGCGGCAGCGTCCACGTGGTGACGGGGTCGATCAGCGCCAGCGTGGGGCGCAGCAGGCGCGAGACGATGCCGGTCTTCACGCCGCGTGCCACCCAGTCGAAGATGGCGATGCCGGTGCATTCCGCGCCGGTGCCGCTGGTGGTGGGACAGGCGATGTGCGGCTTGAGCGGCCCCGGCACGGCGCGCGCCTCGCCCAGCGGGGCATTCACGTAGGCGGCCAGATCGGCCGGATAGGTGGCGTAGAGGTTGGCCGCCTTGGCGGTGTCGATCACCGAGCCGCCGCCCACCGAGATGAAACCGTCGAAATTCCCCTCGCCGGCGAAGCGCGCGGCGGCGAGGAAGGAGGCGTCGGTCGGTTCGACCTCGACCGCGTCATAAACCACGCAGTCCACGCCCGCGTCGGCGAGCGAGCGGCGGACGATGGCGACATGCTCGCTGGCCGCCAGGCGCGCATCGGTGAACAGCGCGACGCGCTGCAGGCCCAGCCTGAGCGCGTGATCGCCGGCTTCGGCCAGGCAGCCGGGGCCGAAGGTGATGGCCGATACGTCGACCGTGAATGCGGCATCGCCGCCCGGGGCAAGGGCGTAGTGGTGGCAGCAGGACATGGCGTCTCCTCCATGGTGGTCTGGCCGCGCGGCAGCGCCCCTTTGCGGGTTGTCGCGCCGGGCGGCGGGCCGGGTGCGAACGCCGATGATACGCGCGGACCGTCTATCCGCGGGCGCTGGAGGAGAGGTGGCCGGGTCCGCTGCGTCGCAGCTTCAGTCCGCGCAGGTCGCGGTGCAGCCCCCGGCGGCGGTGCAGTCGGCCTGCTCCACTTTGCATTCCACCTTGGTGCGATGGGTCAGCCGGCTGCCGTCGCTGTACTCGCACTCGACCATGGTCAGCTTGCCCTTGCGGTGCACCGTCATGCTGACCGGCGTGGCGCTGCGCAGCGTGGCGGCGGGCTGGTTGCAGGTGAGGTAGCCGGAGAAGGCGCCGTCGGCCGACTCCCACAGCGCGTTGTTCTTGCGCTTGAGGTAGGCCTCGAAGGAGGTGCATACCTCGCCGTCGTTGTCGTAGAGCCGCGCGTTGTCGCTGCAGTAACCGTTGTAGGTGTACTTGAGCTCGGCGTCCGAAGGACAGGTGGCGACCTGCACCGCCGCGGACAGGTCGGGGCAGGAGAGGGGCGCGGCCAGCACGGGGGTGGCCAGGGGGGCTGACAGCAGGAGCAACAGGGTCAGTGTCTTGCGCATGGCGACCTCAGCAGATGATGAAACGGGTCCCCCGGGTGCCGGCGGCATGGGGCGATGCTGGACTTTGCCTTGCTCCGCGGGCGACGTAATTGATGAGCATCATGGTGGCGCGCGCAAGCGGGCGCCGTGTTGCGGCTCAGTCGCCGGTTTCGTCCCCATCCTCGTCTTCCTCCTCGCCGGGCAGGTCGCTGCCTTGGGCGTAGAGCACCGGCAGGCCGGCGGCGCGGGCCTGGCGGGCGAAGTCGTGCAGGGTGGCGAGCGCTTCGGTCAGCCGGCGTTCCGTGCCCGCGGCGGCCTGCCAGCGGGTCGCCGCATCGCCGAGCGCGTCCCCGCCCAGTCCGGCCAGCGCGGCGACCAGCTTGGGGTCCATCTCGGTGACGATCTCGTCCGCGCTGTCGCCGTCGAGCACCAGGCGCGGCGTGTAGCCGCCGGCGAGCAGCATGCCGAGGTGGGCGAGCTCGAAGTCCGACAGGCCTTCGATCCGCACGCGGGCGATGCCGTCGTCCCCGTCGGTGTCGCTGCCGTCGTCGAAGAAGGCGCGCTCGGCGTCGCGGCGCGCGGCAATGGCGATATCCAGCCAGAACATGTTTGTCTCGTCAGTCGGTGAAGTGTTGACGTGGGTGGGTATCCGCAGCGATCAGATCAGCAGGGTGCAACCCAGCCAGGTGATCGCGGCGCTGCGATGCAGGAAGCGGCTTCCGGTGTGGCGATGCACGCTGATCACCAGGAAGAGATTGTAGGGAATCAGCGCCAGATGAAGCAGCAGCCAGACGCCTTCGCCTGCATCCCTGGCGAGCAGGATGAGCGCCAGCACGCCGAAAAAGCTGTTGAGCAGGCTGCCGACGACGGCCATATCCCACCAGAACAACTTGCGCGCTGACGTGTGGCCGTTCCAGCGTGTGCCGAAGAACTGCCGCAACGGGAGCCGTGCCGGCGTCACGGTTGGTCCCCCTTGGTCGCCGGCTTGTCCCGGGCCTGGGCGATGAGCTGCTGCGCCCCGACGCCGGCCATGTCGGACTCCTCGATCCACTCCCGCCACACCGCCATCAGCACCGCCAGCACCACCGGCCCGAGGAAGAGACCGACCAGCCCGAATGCAGCCAGGCCGCCGAGCACGCCGAACATGACCAGCAGGAAGGGGATGCGGGTCGCGCTGCTGATGACAAGCGGTCGGATCAGGTTGTCCACCCAGCTCACCACCAGTGCGCCCCACAGCAGCAGGCCGACCCCGGCGGTGGTCTCGCCGCTGATCAGCAACCAGATGCCCAGCGATCCCCAGGCGAACGGAGTGCCGAAGGGAATCATGGCGATCAATGCAGTGACCGCGCCGAGCAGGACTGGCGCCGGCAGTCCGGCCCACCAGTATCCGAGCCCGGCCACCAGGCCTTGCGCCAGTGCGGTGGCGATCAGCCCCCAGACGACCGCCTTGGTCATGCCGCCCACCGCGTTGAGGTAGGCATCGACCCGCTGGCCGAGAAAGCGGTGCAGCACCACTTCGACCTGGGCCAGCACGCGATCGCCATCGCGATAGAGAAAGAACACTGTGATCAGCGCGAAGCCGAGCTTGGCGGCATTGCGGCCCACGTCGCCGACCAGGGCGACCAACTGATCGCTGCCCTGGCTCACCCATTCGGTCATCTGTGTGCGGAAGGCGTCCGGGTCGCGGGTGAGGTCGTCGATCAAGCTCTGCAGCGTGTCGCCCAGCCAGGGCAATGCGCGGATGAACTCAGGCAGGGCCAGCGAGCCTGACCGGATCTGGGTGGTGACGGTGGAAATGGCCGTGCCGATCTCGGTGCGCAGCAGCAGCCCCATCCAGAGCGCCGGCAGCACGAAGGCGGCGCTCAGCAGCAGGGTCATGGTCAACGCGCTCAGGCCCGGGTGGCGCGGCATGCACGCACGCAGGCGGGCATAGAGCGGCCAGGTGGCAAAGGCGATGATGATGGCCCAGGCTACCGGCACGATGAAAACGTGCAGGACCGCATAGCTGAGCAGCAACAGGCCGCCGAGCAGGAAGCCGAGAATGACCCGGCGGGCGATCTTTTCTGCGACCTGGTCGAGCATGGGCGCTCTCCTGCGCGGGTAGGGGGTCAGCGCGCCGGCGTTGCCGGCGGCGCCAGCGTTTCGTCATCCGGGCTGGCCTCCGGAGCGGGCGCCGGCAACTGGGTGGCCAGCACCTTGTCGATGCGCTTGCCGTCCAGGTCGACCACCTCGAAGCGCCAGTTTTCCCAGGTGGCGATATCGCCGGTGCCGGGCAGGCGGCCGAGCAGCCACATCACCATGCCCGACAGGGTGTGGTAGCGGCCCTTGTCCTCCTCCGGCACGGCCTTGATGCCCAGCCGGTCCTTCAGCTCGACGATCGGAATCAGGCCGTCGAGCAGCCAGGAGCCGTCTTCGCGCTGCACGGCCCAGGCCTCCTCGGTATCGTGCGTCAGGAACTCCCCGGTCACCGATTCGATGACGTCGTGCAGCGTCACCATGCCCTGCACCTCGCCGTATTCATCGATCACGAAGACGATATAAGTGCCGGAGGCGCGGAACTGATCGAGCAGTTCCATGCCGGTGAGCGACTCCGGCACATAGATCGGCGCCTGCAGTTCGTGGGTGAGATCGACCGGATCGCCGCGCAGCATCTGGGCGAAGATCTGCTTGGCGCTGACGATGCCGAGGATGTCGTCGAGTCCTTCCTTGCAGACCGGGAAGCTCGAATGGGCAGCGTTGGCCACCAGGGCCAGGTTCTCTTCCAGCGGACGGGTGATGTCGAGCGAGACGATGTCGGCGCGCGGCACCATCAGCGAACCAATCTGGCGGTCATCGAGACGGAAGACGTTGCGCACCATCTCGTGTTCGCTCTTCTCGATCACGCCGGCTTCCGAACCCTCGTTGAGCAGGGCGTGGATCTCCTCCTCGGTGACGCTGGGGCCGGCGGTCTCGCGCTGCCCCATCAGACGCAGCAGCAGGGCGGTCGAAGCGGCCAGCAGATGAACGAAGGGGCGCGAGGAGACCGCCAGCACGTTCATCGGCCGGGCAACGAGGCGGGCGATGCCCTCCGGGTTGAGTTGGCCGATACGCTTGGGCACCAGTTCGCCGACCACGATGGAGACATAGGTGATGACCACCACGACCAGCACCGTCGAACCGATCTCGCTGACGCGCTGCTCCATGCCCAGGGCCTGCAGCCACTCGGCCAGCGGGCCGGCCAGGGCCGCTTCACCGACGATGCCGTTGAGGATGCCGATCGAGGTGATGCCGATCTGGATGGTGGACAGGAAGCGGGTGGGGTCTTCGCCGAGCTTGATGGCCACCGCCGCGGCACCGTCGCCATCTTCCGCGAGCCGGACAAGCCGGGCGCGCCGGGCGGTCACTAAGGCGATTTCGGACATTGCGAAGACACCGTTGAGCACGATGAGGGCGATCAGCAGGGCTATTTCCATGATGTGGGGTCAGCAGAAGCAAGAATGAGGTCGAGCAGGGGACTGCCCGTAAGCATCATTGTGGACAAGATAAGGCGACGGAGAGCGTGCCTGATGCCGCAGTGGCGGCGTCAGGCGTGCGAGCGCGCGACAGACCCGTTGTCGTTCGACACGTCGGGAGGAACGGGCTGCAAACGTACTGCGGTATCGAGGGCGGTGACCTGGAAGGTCTTCCGGACGACGGCGGCGATCATCGCCCGGGGAGGCGGGCGGGGCGCCCGCAAGGCAGGAAGGACAACTCATAGGGCGGAGTGCATGACACCCCGCGCGACCCTTTATCTGTTGCAATGCAGACGATCATGCCCGATTCGGGTCCGGGTGTCGACGGCCGGCCAGCGCGGGTGTGTTCGCGACGCTTGACTTCGCCGTGGCGTGGCATACACTCGCGCTCCATCAAGGGGAGTAGCTTTTCACGCTGCAGCATCGTCATCACGGTCGGTCCGTCGCCAGACAACCGCCCGGTGCTGCAGGCAACGATCGGTTGGTTCGTTGCAAGCGAGACCTTGCCCAAGGGCAAGGTCCGTGCGCGCAAAACCTGTGCAAGGGGCCGTGTCCTTCGGGAACCGGCCCTTTTTGTTTTTGTGCGGAGCGCGTCTTGGAATCGATCGGTACGTGGTGGATGTGGGCGGTCTTTGCCGCCATCGTGGTGACGATGCTGCTGGTGGATCTGTTCGCCTTCGGCGGCGGCAAACAGCACCGGGTGTCCTTGAAGGAGGCCGCGGGCTGGTCGCTGGCCTGGGTGACGGTGGCGATGCTGTTCGCCGCCGGGTTGTGGTGGTATCTGGACGGCAGCGCCGGGCGTGCGTTCGCCAACGAAAAGACCCTGGCCTTCGTCACCGGCTACCTGGTCGAGAAGTCGCTGGCGGTCGATAACGTCTTCGTGTGGATGATGATCTTCAGCTTCTTCGCGGTGCCGCTGGAGCTGCAGCGCCGGGTGCTGCTGTACGGCATCGTCGGCGCCATCGTGCTGCGCACCATCATGATCTTCGCCGGCAGCTGGCTGATCAGCGAGTTCCACTGGATCCTCTACATCTTCGGCGCCTTCCTGGTGGTCACCGGCATCAAGATGGCGTGGTTCTCCGAGCACGATCCGAACTTGGAGAAAAATCCCCTCATCCGCTGGATCCGCAACCACTACCCGATCACCGAGAAGCTGGAGGGCGAGCGCTTCTTCGTCGTGCGCAACGGGGTGCGGATGATGACCCCGCTCTTCCTCGCCCTGGTGCTGGTCGAAATCTCGGACGTGATCTTCGCGGTCGACAGCATTCCGGCGATCTTCGCGATCACTACCGACCCCTTCATCGTGCTGACTTCGAACCTGTTCGCCATCCTCGGCCTGCGGGCGATGTATTTCCTGCTCGCGGACATGGGCGACCGCTTCGAACTGCTCAAGTACGGTCTGGCTGCGATCCTGGTGTTCATCGGCACCAAGATGCTGATCGTCGACTGGATCAAGATCCCGGTGCTGGTGTCGCTGTCGGTGGTCGCCACCCTCCTTGCCTGCTCGGTGTTCGCCAGCCTGTGGTACTCGGCGCGCAGGGCGAAAGCGCAGGGCTGATCACGGCCATTGCGTGGTGCAGATAGAAGAGACCCGGCAGTGCCGGGCTTCATCCCTTCAACCATCAATCCATTGCCAACATGCTTGAGACCTTGAAACGGATCGTCGAATCCGCCCGCTTTCAGCACTTCATCGTCGCCGTCATCGTCATCAATGCCATTACCCTGGGCCTGGAAACCTCGCCCACGATCATGGCGCAGGCAGGCGGGCTGTTGCTGGCGCTGGATCGTGCGGCGCTGATCGTGTTCGTGGTGGAGATCGCCATGAAACTGATCGTCTATCGCTTCGGCTTCTTCCGCAGCGGCTGGAACGTGTTCGATTTCACCATCGTGGCGATTACCCTTGCGCCGGTCGGCGAGGGTTTTGCGGTGCTGCGCTCGCTGCGCATCCTGCGCGCCCTGCGTCTGGTATCGGTCATCCCGTCGATGCGCAAGGTGGTGAGCGCGCTGTTGCGCGCGATCCCCGGCATGGGCTCTGTCGTCACCTTGTTGCTGCTGGTGTTCTATGTCGCTGCGGTGATGACCACCAAGCTGTTCGGGAGCGACTTCCCGGAATGGTTCGGCAGCATCGGGGCGTCCTTCTACACCTTGTTCCAGGTGATGACCCTGGAGTCATGGTCCATGGGTATTGCACGCCCGGTGATGGAGGCTCATCCCTTTGCCTGGGTGTTCTTTGTCGCCTTCATCCTGCTGACGACCTTCGCGGTGCTGAATCTCTTCATCGCCATCGTTGTGGACGCGATGAGCGAGGTGGAGCACGAAGAACAGGCGAAGACACGCGACCTGGTCGATGTCGATCACAACGAAGTGCTCACCGAACTCAGGGCGCTGCGTGCCGAGCTGGCGGCGCTGCGGCAGGAGCAGGCGGTCGCCCGGCACGCGACAATGTGAGCCGGCAGCACAATGAAAAACGCCCGGCTGTTGCCGGGCGTCGGGTGCCAAGGGGGTGAGGTGTCAGGCCGCGGCAACCGGGATCTTGCCGATCTTGGCCTGCCATTCCTTCGGGCCGGTGTTGTGCACGCTGGTGCCGGTGGAGTCGACCGCCACGGTCACCGGCATGTCCTGCACGGTGAATTCGTAGATCGCTTCCATGCCCAGGTCCTCGAAGCCGACCACCTTGGCCTCCTTGATCGCCTTGGACACCAGGTAGGCCGAGCCGCCCACCGCCATCAGGTAGGCGGATTTGTTGTCACGAATGGCCTCGATGGCCGCAGGGCCGCGCTCGGCTTTGCCTACCATGGCAATCAGGCCGGTTTGTTCCAGCATCATGCGGGTGAATTTATCCATGCGGGTGGCAGTGGTCGGTCCCGCGGGGCCGACCACTTCATCGCGCACCGGGTCGACCGGACCAACGTAGTAGATCACCCGGTTGGTGAAATCCACCGGCAATTTTTCGCCGCGCGCCAGCATGTCCTGGATGCGCTTGTGCGCTGCGTCGCGACCGGTGAGCATCTTGCCGTTCAATAGCAGAATCTGCCCCGGTTTCCAGGAGGCCACTTGCTCGCGGGTCAAGGTATCCAGATTCACCCGGGTTGCCACCTGGGTGTCGGCCTTCCAGGTGACTTGTGGCCAGTCCTCCAGTTTGGGCGGCACCAGCTTGGCCGGACCGGAACCGTCCAGATGGAAATGCACATGGCGGGTGGCCGCACAGTTGGGGATCATGGCCACCGGCAGGCTGGCTGCGTGGGTCGGGTAGTCCAAAATCTTGACATCCAGTACGGTGGTCAGCCCGCCCAGACCCTGTGCGCCGATGCCCAGGGCGTTGACCTTTTCCATCAGCTCCAGGCGTAGCTCTTCGATGCGGGAAAGCGTTGCACCCGAGGCGGCCTTGGCGCGCAGCGTATGGATGTCGACCGGGGCCATCAAGGACTCTTTGGCCAGCAGCATGGCTTTTTCCGGCGTGCCGCCGATGCCGATGCCCAGAATGCCCGGCGGACACCAGCCGGCACCCATGGTGGGTACGGTTTTGAGCACCCAGTCCACGATGGAGTCCGACGGGTTGAGCATGACCATTTTGGACTTGTTCTCCGAGCCGCCGCCTTTGGCCGCACAGATGACTTCCACGTGATCGCCGGGAACAATTTCGTAATGGATCACCGCCGGGGTGTTGTCGCGCGAATTCTTGCGCGCGCCGGCCGGATCGAGCAGCACCGAGGCGCGTAATTTATTGTCCGGGTGGGTGTAGGCGCGGCGCACGCCTTCATTGACCATCTCCTGAACGCTCATCGTCGCCTCCCAGCGCACGTTCATACCCACTTTGAGAAACACCACGGCAATGCCGGTGTCCTGACAGATGGGACGGTGGCCTTCGGCACACATGCGCGAGTTGGTCAGAATCTGTGCGATGGCGTCCTTGGCCGCCGGGCTTTCCTCGCGTTCATAGGCCTCACCCAGCGCTTGGATGTAATCCAGCGGGTGGTAATAACTGATGTACTGGAAGGCATCCGCGACGGACTGGATCAGGTCTTCTTCGCGAATCACGGTCATGGCGAGGTTCTCCGTAGGTTAAGGACGAGTCCGGCCCCTGGCGGGGCATATCGAAGGCTGCGATTCTAGCATCCGGGGTCGGTTGCGCCGGGGCGCGGCTTGGGTGAGACGGCGCTGTAAGTCGTGTGTAAGATAGATATCCTTAAATACTGCGCAATTTGCGGTGACTGACAAAGATCAGCCCGGCGCGGGCGTCGATCGAAGTGGCCGATCCGGTAACCCGTCGGCCTGGCAGCCGGATTCAACCTGTTAAAACGGTTAGGAGAGGAAAGCATGTCCAACGAGCAGCAAACCCGCGTGTATCACCCGTCTGCAGAAGTGGTGAAGAACGCCGCGGTCTCTGGTATGGATGCCTACCTGGCGTTGTGCAAGGAAGCCGAGCAGGATTACGAAGGATACTGGGCCCGCCATGCGCGTGAGCTGTTGGACTGGAAGGTACCGTTTACCCAGGTGCTCGACGAGAGCAATGCGCCGTTTTTCAAATGGTTTGCCGACGGCAAGCTGAACGCTTCTTACAACTGCCTGGACCGGAATGTCGCAAACGGACTGGGCGACAAGGTTGCCATCATCTTCGAGGCCGACGGTGGCGAAGTCACCCGGGTGAGCTATCGGGAGTTGCTCGCCCGTGTGTGCCGTCTGGCCAACGCACTGCGTGGCATGGGCGTCAAGAAGGGTGACCGGGTCATCATTTATTTGCCGATGTCGATCGAAGGCATCGTTGCCATGCAGGCTTGCGCGCGGATCGGCGCTACCCATTCGGTGGTGTTCGGCGGCTTCTCCGCCCAGGCGCTGCGTGACCGCATTCATGACACCCAGGCGTCGGTGGTCATTACCGCCGACGGCCAGTTCCGCGGTGGCAAGGCGCTGCCGCTCAAGTCGATCGCCGATGAGGCCATCGCGCTGGGCGGCTGCGAGGCGGTCAAGCATGTGGTGGTGGTCAAGCGCACCGGCGGTGAGGTGAACATGGTCGCCGGTCGTGACCAGTGGTATGCCGATCTGGTGGCCAACCAGCCCGACACCTGCGAGCCTGAGTGGGTCGAGGCCGAGCATCCGCTGTTTTTGCTCTACACCTCCGGTTCTACCGGCAAGCCCAAGGGTGTTCAGCACTCCACCGGCGGTTATCTGCTGCATGCGGTGCTGACCATGAAGTACACCTTCGATATCAAACCCACCGACGTGTTCTGGTGCACCGCCGACATCGGTTGGGTGACCGGCCATACCTATATTGCCTACGGCCCCTTGGCCTGCGGCGCTACCGAAGTGGTGTTCGAAGGCGTGCCGACCTATCCGGATGCCGGCCGCTTCTGGAAGATGATCCAGGACCACAAGGTCACCATCTTCTACACCGCGCCCACCGCCATCCGTTCGCTGATCAAGGCGGCCGACAACAATCCGGCGGTGCATCCGAAAAATTACGATCTCTCCAGTCTGCGCATCCTCGGCTCGGTGGGCGAACCCATCAACCCGGCCGCATGGGAGTGGTACTACGAAAACGTCGGCGGCTCGCGCTGCCCGATCGTCGACACCTTCTGGCAGACCGAAACCGGCGGTCACATGATCACGCCGCTGCCGGGTGTCACCCCGCTGGTGCCGGGTTCTTGCACCTTGCCTTTCCCCGGCATCATGGCTGCGGTGGTCGACGAAACCGGCACCGAAGTGCCCAACGGCCAGGGCGGCATCCTGGTCATCAAGCGTCCGTGGCCGTCGATGATCCGCACCGTTTGGGGCGATGACGAGCGCTTCAAAAAGTCCTATTACCCGGATGATTTCAAAGGCAAGCTGTATTTGGCTGGCGACGGCGCCATCCGTGACAAGGACACTGGTTATTTCACCATTACCGGCCGCATCGACGACGTGCTGAACGTCTCCGGCCACCGCATGGGAACGATGGAAATCGAATCCGCGCTGGTGGCGCATGAGAAGGTGGCCGAGGCGGCCGTGGTGGGGCGTCCGGACGATGTCACTGGCGAGGCCATCGTAGCCTTCGTGGTGCTCAAAGGCCCGCGTCCGACCGGCGATGAGGCCAAGGCCGTGGTCAAGGAATTGCAAAACTGGGTCGCCCATGAAATCGGCCCGATCGCCAAGCCCAAGGACATCCGCTTTGGCGAAAACCTGCCCAAGACCCGTTCGGGCAAGATCATGCGACGCCTGCTGCGGCAGCTGGCCAAGGGTGAGGAGATTACCCAGGATACGTCGACCCTCGAGAATCCGGCGATCCTGGAACAGCTCAAGCAATCCGCCTGAGAGCGGATGGTACGGTGACCGGCCCGCCAGAGGCCGGCCCGGTCGAACAATGAGGCAAGCCGGCATGACCGGCACGGGGAGGAGGAGAAAGGCGCGCCGTAAGATGCGCCTTTTTTTCTCGACGCGCGCTGCGTGTAGCGGTCGGGGCAGGCTGTGGGCGGCGGCTATAATCGAAAACGACTCACCCATCGACAGGCGGTTTGGCAGTCGCGTCGCCTAAAGTGCCCGGGGGGCGCCGGGTGCTGCACCAGAGGCGACGCAAGGGACCGTGCTCATGGAGGCGCAGGATGCGCAAAGGACTCGCAGGGCAGCGGCTGGTGGTGGTGTTTCTGGCCGGCGTTTTGCTGCTGAATTATCCGGTGCTCACCCTCTTTGACCGACCGGAGATGGCGTTTGGTTTTCCGCTGCTGTATGTCTTCGTTTTCGCGGTCTGGGCGGCGCTGATCGGGTTGATCGCCTGGATCGCGGAGCGGGGCGCGCGCTGAAAAGGTCACGGAATGTTCTCTGACGCTTCGATCGTCAGCGTGTCATTCGCCTATTTGCTGTTGCTTTTTGCCGTGGCCTACTACGGCGACCGGCGTGCCGACCGGGGGTGCTCGATCATCGCCAACCCGTGGACCTATGCGCTATCGCTGGCGGTGTATTGCACCGCGTGGACGTATTTCGGCAGCGTCGGGCGGGCGGCTTCGGGCGGGGTATGGTTTCTGCCCATTTACCTTGGGCCGACGCTGGGTTTTGCGCTGTCCTGGCTGATCATCCTCAAGATGATCCGCATCGCCAAAACTTACCGCATCACCTCGATCGCCGACTTCATCGCCTCGCGCTATGGCAAAAGCCACCTGCTCGGCGGCTTGGTGTCGATCATCGCGGTCATTGGCACCGTGCCTTATATTGCCTTGCAGTTGAAGGCTATTTCCAGCGGTTACGCGCTACTGATCGGCGAGCACGACACTGTCTACCGTGCGCTGCACACCGGTAGTTGGTTGCAGGACAGCACGCTTTATATTGCCCTGGTGCTGGCGGTATTCACCGTGCTCTTCGGAACCCGTCACCTGGACGCCACCGAGCGCCACGAGGGCATGGTGGCGGCCATCGCCTTCGAATCCGTGGTCAAGCTGGTGGCCTTTCTGGCGGTTGGCCTGTTCGTCACTTACGGGCTGTTCGACGGATTTGGCGATATTTTCGCGCGCGCTTTCGCCGATCCCGAACTGGCCGGGCTGTTTACCCTGGCCGGTGCCGACCGTGGCTACGGCGGGTGGTTTGCGCTCACCTTGCTGGCTATGCTGTCGGTGATTTTCCTGCCTCGCCAGTTTCAGGTCACCGTGGTGGAGAACGTCAATGAGCAGCACTTGCGCCGCGCCACCTGGGTTTTTCCGGCCTATTTGCTGGCGATCAATATCTTTGTGCTGCCGATCGCGCTTGCCGGTCTGTTGTTGTTTGGGCAAGGCACGGTGGACCCGGATACCTTCGTGCTCACCCTGCCGCTCGCTCATGGCCAACAGTGGCTTGCGCTGCTTGCCTTCGTTGGCGGACTGTCGGCCGCCACCGGTATGGTCATTGTGGAAACCATCGCGTTGTCGACCATGGTGTGCAATGACCTGGTGATGCCGCTGTTGCTGCGCCTGCGGCGCTTCAAGCAGGCCGCCGATCCGGATTTGACCGGCCTTTTGCTGGCGATCCGCCGCGGTGCCATCCTGGTGGTGCTGCTGCTTGGCTACCTCTACTTCCGGCTGGCGGGCGAAGCCTATGCGCTGGTGGCCATCGGCCTGATCAGCTTTGCTGCGGTGGCGCAGTTCGCCCCGGCCATGTTGGGCGGTATGTACTGGCGCGGTGGTACCCGTGAGGGCGCGCTGGCGGGACTGGCCGCAGGCTTCCTGCTGTGGGCCTACACCCTGCTGCTGCCGTCCTTTGCCAAATCCGGCTGGTTGGATCCGGATTTTTTGGAGCACGGACTGTTTGGGCTTGCCTGGCTCAAGCCTGAGCAGCTTTTTGGCCTGCAAGGTCTGGATAACATCAGCCATGCGCTGTTCTGGAGCATGGTGGGCAATATCGGCTGTTACCTGTTGGTGTCGGTGCTGCGCCCACCCACCGCTCAGGAGGCCAGCCAAGCGACGCTGTTCGTCGATGTGTTTCGGCGTGCTCAGGTCGGCATGCCGGCAGCTTCTTTCTGGCGGGGCGGCGCGCAGGTCTCCGACCTGCTGCCGCTGGTGGCGCGCTTTCTCGGTAACCGCCGGGCGATGGAAGCCTTTGCTGACTACGCGCGTCGCCGCGGGGTGGCGCGGGTGGAAGAGCTCAAGGCCGATGCCGGTCTGGTGCATTTTGCCGAAACGCTGCTCGCCGGTGCCATCGGCAGCGCCTCGGCGCGGGCGATGGTTTCATCGGTGGCGCAGGAAGAGCCGCTGGGGCTCGATGAGGTGATGAATATCCTCGACGAAGCCTCCCAGGTGCGGGCCTACTCGCATCAGTTGGAGGAAAAATCCCGTGCGTTGGAGGCCGCCACCCGCGAGTTGCGCGAGGCCAACGAGCGCCTCAAGGAGCTCGATCGCCTCAAGGACGACTTCATGTCCTCGGTCACCCATGAACTGCGCACGCCATTGACTTCGATCCGCGCGTTTTCCGAAATGCTGCTCGACGACCCCAAGATCGATTTGGCCGAGCGTAAGCGTTTTCTGGGCATCATCGTGTCCGAAACCGAGCGTCTGACCCGTTTGGTCAATCAGGTGCTGGACATGGCCAAGATTGAATCGGGCCATGCCGAATGGCATAACACCGAGATCGACATGCGCGAATTGGTGACGCATGCGGTCAATACTACCGCCCAGCTATTTCGTGATCGTGGCGCTACCGTGGAGCTTTGTTTGCCGGACGAGGTGCCACGGGTACGCGCGGATCACGACCGCATGGTGCAGGTCATGCTCAATTTGCTGTCCAATGCGGCCAAGTTCGTACCGGTGGGCCAGGGGCGGGTGAGAGTGACGCTATCGTTGAGCGGCGACGCGCTGCGGGTGGATGTGGCCGACAATGGGCCGGGCATTCCGCCTGCGTTGCAACCGGTGATCTTCGAGCGCTTCCGCCAGGGCGGCGACCAGGGTTCGCGTCCGCAGGGCACCGGTCTGGGCTTGCCGATCAGCAAGCAGATCGTAGAACACTTTGGCGGGCGGCTATGGGTCAGTTCGGCGCCGGGCGAAGGGGCGACTTTTTCCTTTGTTTTGCCTTTGAATGGCGCCGCTGCACAATCGGCCGCATCAGCGCACAATGAAATAGAATAACGAGCGGGAGTGAGGCATCGATGACTAAAAAAATTCTGATCGTAGATGACGAGCAAAACATCGTCATTTCTCTTGAATTCCTGATGAAGCGTGAAGGTTACGACGTTTCCATCGCCAACGACGGCGAGGAAGCGGTGACCCGCATCCGCAGCGAGCAGCCCGACCTGGTGTTGCTCGACGTGATGATGCCCAAGAAGAGCGGTTTCGAGGTCTGTCAGGAAATCAAATCCGACCCGGCGCTGAAAATGGTGCGCATCCTGATGCTCACCGCCAAGGGGCGGGATACCGAGGTGGCCAAAGGGTTGGCGATGGGGGCCGATGCCTACATGACCAAACCTTTTTCCACCAAGGAACTGGTCGAAAAAGTACGCGCCATGCTCGCGGAGCGCTGAGCCATGCCGGCGCGTTTGCGTTTCATTCTGGCCGTGGTCGTGCTCGGCTTGCTGATGACCGGGCCGTTTTTGCTCACTGCCGCGCTGATCTGGGCCGGCACCCAGGGCGCCGAACGTCAGGCGCTGCTACAGGTCATTGCGCCGCATCTGCCACTGGGCACGCTGATCACTGCGTTTGGCTTCGCACTCGGTGTGATGGTGGTGCGCAATCTGTTCCGCCAGTATGTCAAGGGCCTGGAACGTCTGGGCGAGCAACTGCGCTTGATGCTCAGTGCCAACCGCAACTTCCGTGTCCAGCCCTCCGGTCCGCCGGAAGTGTGCGCGGTGGCCAGCGTGGCCAATGAGCTGGCGCAGCAGCGCGACGCGATGATGGACGACGTCGAAGCGCAAATCGCCCGCGCCAAAAGCCGGGTCGAGGAAGAAAAAAACCGCCTGGCGGCGCTGATGTCCGAGCTGACCCAAAGCGTGGTGGTGTGCAATCTGGATGGCCGTATCCTGCTTTATAACCACCGAGCGCGGGCGCAGTTTCAGGCATTGTCGGAGGCGCCCGCAGTCGCTGGCGGCAGTGAGCTGATCGGCCTGGGGCGCTCGATCTATCACGTCTTCGAGCGTAACCTGATTGCCCATGCGCTGGAAACCATCCGCCTGCGCTTACAGCGCCAGGCAGTCCAGCCGGTGGCCAATTTCGTGACCACCACCCGCAGCGGGCAGTTGATCCGGGTGCAAATGTCGCCGGTACTCGGTCATGCCCCGTCCGGGGACGAGCCGGCGCACGCAGATGAGGCCGAGCGGGTGATGACCGGCTTCATTCTGATGCTCGATAACATCACCCGCGAGTTCGAAGCCGAGTCGCGCCGCGACCAGATGGTGCTGACTTTGACCGAGGGTAACCGCGCATCGCTGGCCAACGTGCGGGCGGCGGCCGAAATGCTGGACTATCCCGACCTTCAGGGCGAGCTGCGCGAGCGCTTCCGCAAGGTGATCCGCGACGAAGTCCAGGCCATGAGCGCCCGCCTGGATGAGGCGGCCACTCAGTTTGCCGATGCGCTCAAGTCGCGCTGGCCGCTGGAAGACATGCTGGGCGCCGATCTGATTTCCGCCGCTCAGCGTCGCATCGAAAGCGTGGTAGGACTGCCGACCAAGGTGGAGGACGTGGACGAGACCTTGTGGATCAAGGTCGACAGCTTTTCGCTGCTGCAAGCGCTGACCTATCTTGCCAGCCGCTTGTCCGACGAGTTCCAGGTGCGCGAGGTCCGTTTTCGGCTAAGCGGTGCAGGCCAGTTGGTGCACCTTGACCTGATCTGGTCCGGTCAGGCGATGAGCACCGAAACAGTCATGAGCTGGGAACTGGAACCGATGCGTTTGGCCGGTGAAAACAGCCCGCTGGCGGTACGCGACGTCATCGATCGCCATGGCGGCGAAATGTGGTTGGAACGTGAAAAAGTGCGCCACCGCGCTTTCTTTCGCATCTTGCTGCCGGCTGCGATGCCGCAACAGGCGCCTGCGGCGGGCCAGGTGCTGCGTTTTGAGAGCCGTCCCGAATACTACGATTTCGATCTATTCTCCTGGTCGGAACGGGCCCATGCGCTGGACGACTGTTTGCTCACCGAGCTGGCCTATACGGTGTTCGATACCGAAACCACCGGTCTCAACCCCTCCGAAGGCGACGAGATCGTGCAAATTGGTGCCATCCGGGTACTCAACGGCAAGCTGTTGCGGCAGGAATCCTTCGAACAACTGATCGATCCGCGTCGCCACATGCCGCGCCAGGCGGTGGAAATCACCGGCATTACCCCGGAGATGTTGCGTGGCCAACCGACGATCGATCAAGTGCTGCCGGCTTTTCATGCCTTTGCGGCCGATACCGTGCTGGTGGCACACAATGCGGCGTTCGATATGCGCTTTTTGCAACTGAAAGAAGGCGTCACCGGCCTGCGTTTCGACCAGCCGGTGCTCGACACCTTGCTTTTGTCCGCAGTGGTGCATCCCAACCAGGAATCGCACAGTCTGGACGCCATTGCCCAGCGCTTCGGACTGACCAATGACGGCCGCCACACCGCGCTGGCCGATGCGGTGGTCACCGCAGAGGTGTTGATCAAGCTCATTCCCTTGCTCGCCGAACGTGGCATCCGCACCTTGCGCCAGGCTCGCGAAGCGGCTGAAAAGACCTATTACGCGAGGCTGAAATACTGATGAGCGGCGCAGCTTGGGCTCATGCCGGCAGCCAGTGCGCGGGCGCACCGGTTTGCGCCGATGGGTGCAGCACAGCACGATGAAGGGCAGCGGTCAGTTTGCGCATCAACTGCGGCGTTATTACGCCTGGTATACCGGCAGCTTCCTGCTGTTCATCGGTTTCCTGGCGGTGGGCGAATACCTGGGCATGTCCCAGGCGGCCATCGGCCATGTTTTTCTGTTTGCCACCATCCTGATTTACGCCGGCATCGGCGTGATGAGCCGCACCTCCGACGTGTCCGAGTACTACGTGGCTGGCCGCCGCGTGCCGGCGCTGTTCAACGGCATGGCCACGGCCGCCGACTGGATGAGTGCGGCTTCCTTCATCGGTCTGGCAGGAACCTTGTACTTTGCCGGCTTCGAGGGACTGGCTTTTGTGACCGGATGGACCGGCGGTTTCGTGCTGGTGGCCTTGCTGCTCGCACCTTATTTGCGCAAATTCGGCCAGTACACCATCCCGGATTTCCTCGGTGAGCGCTACCAGGGCAATCTGGCCCGTCTGGTCGGGTTGGCGGCGGCGGCGCTGGCGAGCTTTGTCTATTTGGTCGCGCAGATCTATGGCGTCGGCCTGGTGGTCAGCCGTTTTGTCAGCGTCGAATTCGAAATCGGCCTGTTCATCGGCCTGGCCGGCATCCTGGTGTGCTCCTTCCTCGGCGGTATGCGTGCGGTGACCTGGACCCAGGTGGCGCAGTACGTGATTTTGATCATTGCCTACCTGGTGCCGGTGGTGATTCTTTCCTACAAGGTCACCGGCATTCCGGTGCCACAGGTGGTCTATGGCACGGTGTTGAGTAAGCTCGGTGAGCGCGAGGACGAATTGCTGGTCGAGCCGAGCGAGGTCGAGGTGCGCCGCCAGTATGGTCACCGCGCAGCCGACTACGCACGTAAGATTGCCGAGCTGCCTTTGTCGCTGGATGCCGAGCGCGCCGCATTGATCGAGCGCCTCAACCAGCAGCGCCTGGAAAACGCCCCGGCGCGCGACATCGCCCATACCGAGCGCATGCTGCGCGACTTGCCGCGCACCGCGGAGGAGGCCCGCGAGCGCTGGGCGAGCGACCGCGCCGAGGCATTGGCGCGCGCCCGACCGCCGCCGCGCCACTCGCAGGCGCATCCGGGCGACACCCCGGAAGCTTCCAACATCGCCCGCAACAACTTCATCGCCCTGGTCTTCGTGCTGATGGTCGGCACCGCCGCGCTGCCGCACATCCTGATGCGCTACTACACCACGCCCGGCGTGGTGGAGGCGCGCCGCTCGGTGTTCTGGGCGCTGTTCTTCATCTTCCTGCTCTACGTCACCGCCCCGGCCTACGCGGTGTTCGCCAAGTGGGAGGTGTATAGCAATCTGGTCGGCTCCAGTCTCAACGAGCTGCCCAACTGGGTGGCCTCCTGGGGCAAGGTCGGTTTGGTGGCCATCGAAGATCTCAATGGCGACGGCATTCTGCAGCTCGCCGAGCTCACCCTCAACACCGATGTGATCGTGCTCGCCACCCCGGAAATCGCCGGGCTGCCTTACGTGGTGGCCGGCTTGGTGGCCGCGGGGGGGCTGGCCGCCGCGTTATCGACCGCCGACGGGTTGCTACTGACCATCTCCAATGCGCTCTCGCACGACTTTTATTACAAAGTCGTCAATCCCCGGGCGTCCACGCATCGTCGCCTGGTGATCTCCAAATCGCAACTGTTGGTGGTGGCGGTGGTTGCCGCCTGGGTGGCCTCGTTGCGCCCGGATAACATCCTGTTCATGGTCGGGCTGGCGTTCTCGATCGCTGCCGCGGCCTTTTTTCCTGCCCTGGTGCTTGGTATTTTCTGGAAACGGGCCAACCGCCCCGGTGCGGTGGCGGGGATGCTGGCCGGTCTGGCGCTCACGCTCTACTATGTGGCCGCCACCCATAGTTTCTTTGGCGGCTCCATGGACAACGCCTGGTTTGGCATCAATCCGATTGCCGCCGGTGTCTTTGGGGTGCCGCTGGGTTTTCTGACCATCGTGCTGGTCAGTCTGCTCACGCCGGAGCCGCCGCAGGAGATTCAGGATTTGGTGGATTTCGTGCGTTATCCCCAATTGCCCGGCGCCGAGGGACGCTAGGGCGCGATGGACGACGCCTCATCGCTTCCCTGGGTGCTCGCTGGCCCGATGTTGCGGCGATGCACCCCGTATCGCTGGACCTGCTGGTTGGCGCTCAGCCGGCTGGCGCGGGTACGCGTGCGCCTGGCTCCCGAAGGCGGTACGGCGCAGGAATGGGTGTTGGCACCTGGGCAGACCAGCTGCCGCCTGTTGAGCGCGGGAGCGCATTTGCACTACCTGCTGCTCGATCTGTGCTTCGATACGCCCTTGCCCGAGGATCGCTGGATCGGCTACTCGCTGGACTTTCAGTCGCTATCGGCCGCCAGTGAAGATTGGCTGCCCTGTGCCGACGCGCTTCCGGCGTTGTGCTACCCCGGCAGACAAACGCCTGGTTTCGTTTTGCCATCGCGCGTGCGCAGTCTGCTGCATGGCTCCTGCCGCAAGCCGCAGCACCCCGGCGGCGATGGATTGGTGGAGGCGGACCGCCTGCTTGCGAAGCTGGTTGCACAGCGCGCCTGGCGGCCGGAGCAGGTTTGTCCGTCTGCGCCATCGCAGTCCTTGCCGGCGTGGCCGTCGATGCTCGTCATGAGCGGCGACCAGATCTATGCCGACGATGTCGCCGGACCGATGCTGCACGCCATTCATCAAGCAATTGCGCGCTGTGGCTTGCCAGATGAGGCGCTGGCGGGTGTCTCGGCGCATGGGGTGAAGAGCGCGCAGGCGTTGTACCGTCATCCGGCCTGCTTTTACCGTCGCGAAACCTTGCTGCCACGTCGGCCGCGTCACGTGGCGCTGCTCGAAGTGTTGTTTGGTGGCGTCGAAAAGCCGGTTTTTACCAGCGACAGCGCGCACAACCACCTGATCACACTCGGCGAGGTGCTGGGCATGTATCTATTGGTGTGGTCGCCGGCTTTGTGGCCGCAGTTGCGCCTCGACCCCCCGCCCGGATTGGATCGGCAAACCCTGGCCCGTTACCAGAATGAGCGCGCAGCGGTCGAAGCGTTTGTCGCCGGCCTGCCCGCGGTCCGGCGGCTGTTCGCGCATTTGCCTACCGCGATGATCTTTGACGATCATGATGTCACCGATGATTGGAACCTGAGCCGGGAGTGGGAGGAGATCGCTTACGGACACCCGTTTTCCCGGCGGGTCATTGGCAACGCGGTGGTCGCCTATCTGATCAACCAAGCCTGGGGTAACGATCCGGAGTCCTTCGACGCGCAACTGCTCGTCGAGGTCCAACGCAGTCTCACCGCCCCAGGAACGGCGGAGCACGATGCGCTGATCGGCCGCCTGCTACGCTTCGATCGCTGGCATTACACTTGGCCAACCCAACCGCCCCTGGTGGTGGTCGACAGCCGCACCCATCGCTGGCGCTCGGAATCCGCGGCCCGCAAGCCTTCTGGGCTGATGGACTGGGAGGCGCTGACCGACCTTCAGCACACGCTGAAGGGGCTGCCGGCGGTGTTGCTGGTGTCGCCTACGCCAATTTTCGGTGTGAAACTCATCGAATCCATCCAACGGGTATTTTCCTGGTTCGGGCAGTCGCTCATGGTCGATGCCGAAAATTGGATGGCGCATCCGGGCGCCGGCCATGCGATCCTCAATATCTTTCGTCATCCAAAAACACCCAGTCATTTCGTCGTGCTGTCGGGAGATGTGCATTACTCCTTCGTCTATGACGTGGAGCTGCGCGGCCGGGCGCGCGGCCCGGACATTTGGCAGATCACCAGCAGCGGTCTGCGCAACACTTTCCCGCCCCGTCTGCTCGATGCGCTCGACCGTGCCAACCGCTGGCTGTACGCGCCGCGTTCGCCGCTCAACTGGCTGACGCGGCGTCGCCACATGCGGGTGATTCCCCGCAAGCCGGAGGGCACCCCGCATGGCCGCCGGCTGCTCAACGGCAGCGGCATCGGCTTGGTGGAACTCGACGCGCAGGGCGTTCCCTGGCGCATCCGTCAGTTGCTCTGCAACGGTAAGGCGGTGCGCTTTTCCCGCCGCGAAGACGAGTCGCGCTGGGACTGATTGGACTATCGCTGGCCGGGGCGGCCGCCGAGGCCCGCCCCGGCTGGCCTTACACGAGGTCGAAGCGGTCGGCGTTCATCACCTTGGTCCAGGCAGCGACGAAGTCCCTGACGAACTTCTCCTTGTTGTCATCCTGCGCATAGACCTCGGCGTAAGCGCGCAGGATGGAGTTTGAGCCGAACACCAGATCGACCCGGGTGGCGGTCCATTTGACCGTGCCGTGCGCTCGTTCCCGCACTTCATACAGGTTCCGGCCGACCGGCACCCAGGTGTAGGCCATGTCGGTGAGGTTGACGAAGAAGTCGGTGGTCAGCGCGCCGACGCGGTCGGTGAATACGCCGTGCGGACTGCCGCCGTGGTTGGCGCCGATGACCCGCATGCCACCGATCAGCACGGTCATTTCGGGTGCGGTCAGACCCATAAGCTGGGTGCGGTCGAGCAGCAACTCTTCCGGCTGGACCGCATAGTCGGCCTTCAACCAGTTGCGGTAGCCGTCGTGCAGCGGTTCGAGCACGGCGAAGGATTCAATGTCGGTTTGCTCCTGGAGGGCGTCGCCGCGGCCGGGCGCGAAGGGCACTTCGATGTCGAAGCCGGCGGCCTTGGCGGCCTGCTCCACGCCCAGATTGCCGCCCAGCACGATGATGTCTGCTACGCTGGCGCCGGTCTCAGTGGCGATTTTTTCATAGACCGCGAGCACCCGGGCCAGGCGGGCCGGCTCGTTGCCTTCCCAGTCCTTTTGCGGTGCCAGGCGGATGCGCGCGCCATTGGCGCCACCGCGGTAGTCGGAGCGGCGGAAGGTGCGGGCGCTGTCCCAGGCAGTGGCCACCATATCGGCTACCGGCAGGCCGGCTGCGGCGATTCGGGCTTTGACCGCGGCCACGTCGTAGTCCTTGCGCCCCGGGGGAATCGGATCCTGCCAGATCAAATCTTCGGCTGGCACATCGGGGCCGATGTAGCGCGTTTTCGGACCCATGTCGCGGTGGGTGAGTTTGAACCAGGCACGGGCGAAGACTTCTTCGAAATAGGCTTGGTCATTGCGGAAACGTTCGGCGATCTTGCGATAATCGGGGTCGACCTTCAATGCCATGTCGGCATCGGTCATGATGGGTTTGCGGCGGATGGATGGGTCTTCCACATCCACCGGCATGTCTTCTTCCTTGATATTGACCGGTTCCCACTGCCAAGCCCCGGCCGGGGATTTTTGCAGCGCCCAGTCGTGCTTGAACAGCATGTCGAAATAGCCGTTGTCCCACCGGGTTGGATGAGTGGTCCAGGCGCCTTCGATGCCGCTGGTCACCGTGTCGCGGCCGATGCCCCGGCTGGTGTGGTTTTGCCAGCCAAGCCCTTGTTCTTCGATGGGCGCGCCCTCGGGGGCAGGGCCCAGATGGGCGGCGTTACCGTTGCCGTGGGCCTTGCCTACGGTATGCCCACCGGCGGTCAGTGCCACGGTTTCTTCATCGTTCATGGCCATGCGGGAAAAAGTGACACGCATGTCCTGGGCGGTTTTCAGTGGGTCGGGTTTGCCGTCGACGCCTTCCGGGTTTACGTAGATCAGCCCCATCATCACCGCGGCCAAGGGGTTTTCCAGATTGCGCTCGCCGGAATAGCGGGAGCCTTCGGCGCCGCTGGGGGCGAGCCATTCCTTTTCCGAGCCCCAGTAAGTGTCCTTTTCCGGATGCCAGATGTCTTCGCGGCCAAAGGCAAAGCCAAAAGTTTTCAAGCCCATCGACTCGTAGGCGATATTGCCGGCGAGAATCATCAAATCGGCCCAGCTTACCTTGTTGCCGTATTTCTTTTTGATCGGCCACAGCAGCCGGCGCGCTTTGTCCAGATTGGCGTTGTCCGGCCAGGAGTTGAGCGGGGCAAAACGCTGGTTGCCGGTGTTGGCGCCGCCGCGCCCGTCGGCTACGCGGTAGCTGCCCGCAGCGTGCCAGGCCATGCGGATCATCAGGCCGCCATAATGGCCCCAGTCGGCCGGCCACCATGGCTGGCTGTCGGTCATCAGCGCATGCAGATCCTTTTTGAGTGCCTCTACGTCAAGCGTTTTGAGCGCTTCGCGGTAACTGAAGTCGCGGTCCAGCGGGTTGGTTTTGCTGTCGTGTTGGTGGAGGATGTCCAGGTTCAGCGCCTTGGGCCACCAGGCCATCACGGACTGGTCTGAAGAGGTATTGCTGCCGTGCATTACGGGGCATTTGCTGCTGCGGGTCATGACTTGCTCCTTGTTGATTGATCGGGATCAGGCCATGACCGCGTCTGCGGGCTGTCCTGTCCTTCACGGGTTCAACTGCGTCAGCGCATGGCAATCCCCGCTTAGCTCGGTGAGTTAGCCGAAGAATTTGCGCTGACGCCGTGATGACAGGATGGGCGAACGCGAGGTTAATTTCAATGCGGACTATCTATAGGTATTGGCTATTATGAAATAGGTCAAGCCGGCTGTTACGCTGATGGTCATGATTTAGCGGGGTCTGCGGCGGGCTGAAGAACCAGGATCACGGTGCCGATGCGGGCGTTCAGTCCATGAATCGGTATTGCCATGCGCTCGCTGCCATCCTCGCCGGAGACAGTCTGGAAACTATCCGCTTGGAGCAGAGCGCTGGAAAAGCCGGCTGGCAGCGGTTTATCGACATAGGCACGGTCGCTTGCCACCAGCACCTTGCCGGTCGGGTCGACCAGCAGCGCCAAAGCCAGTCCGTGAGTGCGCACCAAGGCGCTGAAGTATTGATCGATTTGATCCAGGTTGCCGCGGATCATCTCGGCCCGTACCGCCCAGGCCAGCGCGGTGCCAAACCACTGGCGGGTACGGTTGTCGGCGTGTTTCATCGCCTGCGCGGCGGCCGCTTGCAGGTCGTTTTGCTGTTCGATCAGTGCATGACGCTCGGCTTCCAGCCTGCGCTCGGCTTGGGCGACGGCAAAAGATTGCCAGGCAAAGACAACCAGTAGCAGGACAAGCAAGACCAGACTGACCCACAGAGGTAGTTTGATTTCATGCAGCTTGTTCAGGCGGTGTTTGGGAATAGGCGAAAGTGTGGATTCGGTTTCCATGGGCGGGCTCCTGATGGTTTGGCCGGTATCATGTACGCCCGGCCGAGTATAGCGCCAGCCGCCGAACGGATCGTGTTTACGGCATGACAGGCCAATGCCGGTGCTCAGCCGATCACGATACAGTTGCGACCTTTGCGTTTGGCGCTGAGCAGTGCGTTATCGGCACGGCTGACCGTGCCCGAGGCACTTTCACCGGCCAACTGTTGAGCAAGCCCGATGCTTGCGGTCAGACGGATCGGGCCGTCCGGGCGCTCGATGCCGATTTCGCCGATTGCCTGGCGTACCCGTTCGGCGGTGTTCAGCGCCTTTTCCAGGCCGGTTTCGGGAAACAGCAAGAGGAATTCTTCGCCGCCCCAGCGCCCGACGATGTCGTATTCGCGCACCGCACCGCGCAGCGCATCGGCAATGGCGCGCAGCGCCTCGTCCCCGGTCTCGTGGCCCCAGGTGTCATTGACCAGCTTGAAATGGTCGACATCGAGTACCGCGGCGCACAGCGGTAGGTTTTTGCGTCGTGCGCGTACGGTTTCTTCCTTGAGGCGATCCATCAGGTAACGGCGGTTGCCCAAATCGGTCAGCGGATCCCTGAGCGAGGCTTCGCGCAGCGCTTCGGTCAGTTCGCGCAGGTTGCTTTGGTACAAATCGGAGATGCGCGTGAGCTTCTCCAGCCGCCGCACCTGGCGTTCGAAGCGGTCGGCCAGACTGTTCGACTGGCTGCGGCTCAGTCCGTGATAACCGTCGGAAATGCGTACCAGACGCTCGATACGGTCGTTTTGTTGGCGGTGTAGGGCGAGCAGTTGTTCCAGCGGTGCGCGCAGCGGGTTGTTTTGCTGCGCGGGATCGGCCAGCAGTGCCTCGATTTGGGCGAGCAGGGCTTGTTCGCTGCGCTCGACCGGCCACCGGGAAACCATGGTTTTACGCCTGGGCGATGATGTTGAAGGGAAAACTGCAGTCTTCGCGGAACTCCTCGGCCAGCATTTCCACCCGTTCGTTACGTGGATCGTACAGCCAGTCCACCGAAACTGCGCGGCCCCTGCCGTGCGCTTCTTCGAGCAGATCGAAGATATCCATCATGGCTTTGACCGAGCTGGTGTTCATGTACACCAGACGCAGTTCCAGGCGCAGCGGACGGTTGCCCTCGGCCAGGAAGGACTGGATCCATTCGATGGTGGCGGTGAAAAAGTCGAAGGAGTTTTCGGGATAGGAGTCGCCGGCAATGCTGAGCAAGCCGGCGTCCCAGTCTGCGGTAATGGCCGGGGTGGATTGTGTGGCAGGGAGGATGAAAGTCTGGCTCATGGCGGGATTTTACCTACAAGGTCGTTCAAATGACCGCCTGGATGCTGAAAAAGGCTTTGCCATTTGGCAAAGGCGTCAGCCGGCCGACCAGGGGTTGTGAGGATTTTCTGGCAATGTCGATCAACCCCAGGCCAGCGCCGGAGCTGGCCCCTTCATCCCGCGGACGGCGCAGTTGTTCCTTATAGGCGGCTTTGAGCGCAGGCTTGTCGAGTGCGGCCAGTTCGGCCACGCGTGCGGCGAGCGCCTTGCCGTCGGCCTCTTCGACCATATTGCCGGCTTGAACCAAGTAAGCGCCGGCCGTGTCGCGGGCGACGATGATGGTGGCCGAGCTATCGGCTTCGCCATAGCCCTTTTTGATTGCGTAATGACGGATGTTCTGGGTCATTTCAATATAGATGCTGAACACATCCATCGCTGCCGAAGGTTGGGCGTTGTCGGCCTGTAAGTAGTTCTTCAAGGCGTTGCCGATCTCTTCGATCAGGCTGCGCGAGATCGGTCCGTTGAAGCACAGCAAAATGCGGTTGCGGGTGAAGAGCTCGCGCAGACCGAAGAAGTCGGTGTCGTTCATGGCAGAAGGTCCGTAGGGTCAGTCGATGCGGAAAGAAAGGATGGTGACATCGTCGCGTTGCGCGTGGTTGCCGCGGTAGGCGTCCAGCGCACGGTCGAGGGCGTCGGCCTGTTCGGCCATCGGCAGGCTGGCGTGCTGGCGCAGCAGTTCGGCAAAGCGGCTGTTGCCAAAGCCGAAGCCGTGTTCACCGCCGGCCTGGTCGAGAAAACCGTCGGTGACTAAGTAATAGGTGGCTTCGGGCCGCAGATCGAGTTCGGCCTCGGTGTATTGGCCCACGCGCCGGTCGCACAGGGCGCGCCGGGCGCCGGGTTGCTCACCCACCTCTTTGCCGTCGCTCCAGAACAGCGAAATTTTGGCGCCGGCAAAGCGCAGGCGGCGGGCCGCACGGTCGACGCTGACCAGGCCGACGTCCATGTTGGTGGCCATTGCGCGCGGCAGCGTCGACTGGTCGAGCATGCCGCGCAGGGTGGTGTCGGCGTGGGTGAGCAAAGTGGCCGGCGCGTCGATGCCGTGGCGGTTCATCGCATCGTCCAGCGCAGCGCGCGCTAGCATGGTCATCAGTGCGCCCGGCACGCCGTGGCCGGCACAATCGACCACGCCGACCAGGTATCGATCACCCTCGGCGCGAAACAGGTAAAAATCGCCGCCCACCACATCGCGCGGGCGCCACAACACAAAGTGGTGTTCGCCCAGCAGGCTGGCCAGTTGGGCGTCAGGCAGCAGGGCGCGCTGAATCAGGCTGGCGTATTGGATGGAGTCGCCGATTTTTTTCTGCGCCTCGGCCATCGCCGCATTGCTTTCGCTCAGTGCCTGAGTGCGCGAGCGCACTTTTTCTTCCAATTCCTCGGTGTGAGACTTGATTTGTCGGGCCATGCGGTCGAAAGCGCGGTTCAGGTCGCCGAGCTCGTCTCGCCCCGGCGGCGGCAGTTTGACATCGTAGCGCCCTTCGGCCAGCGCGGTGGCGGACTGGTGCAGGCCGCGCAGCGGGCGCAGCAGCAGACGGTCGACCGCAAAAGCGAACGCGCCCAATAAAAGCAGCAGCACCAGCCCCAGCGCCGCTAGTGCGGCTTTGAGCCAGCCGCTTTCGATGATCTGCGCAGTGTTGAGGTCTATTGCGGTGACCACATGCCAGCGTAAGGGGGCAAGATAGGTTAGGGCCAGCAGCTGCTTGCGGCCATCGAGGGTGGCGTCGAGCAGTTGTACCGAGCCAGTTTCGGCCACGGCTTGGGCCATGGCCGCGGCCAGTGCGTCGCGCTCGGCCGGGCTGCCGAGCAGCGCCCCCAGGGTGAATGCCTGGTCTGCCGTTTGCGTAGCGCCGGAGCCAAAGGCGATACGCTGACTGTCCGGGTGGGCTTGCAGCGCACCGGATGTGTCAACGATCATCGGCGTCACACCGGCATCCGAAGTGTGAATGAAAGACTGTATGAAGGTGGATAAATCCACGCCGGTGCTGGCAATCCCCAGGCGCTTGTCCGCGTCTTCGATGACCACATTCACCCACACCATGATTTTTTTGAGCCAGCGGTCGGGGTTGGGGTTGAGGTTTTCGGTAGCCGGTGCCTTCATCGAGGCAAAGAACCACGCATCTTCCGGTTTGGCAGGGTCGAGCTGGTAGCGTGGCGCTTCGCTGTATGGGGTGGATTCGTCGTTGTAGTAATAGCTTCGGCTGTTCAAGGAAGCCAGCGTGAAACTGCGACCGAGAAAATCTTTGCGAAAGCCTTCGGCTTCCTGAAAGGCGCGCGACTTGAGCGCGTCGTTACCTTCATTGCGCAGCCATTCGCGAACCGCGATCGAACCGGCCAGCCGCCGGGTCAGGGCCAGTTCGCGTGCCACCGGCCCCAGGATGCGTTCGGCGTGTAGTTCGGTGAAGTTGCGCGCATAAGCCGCGCCGAAGTGTTCGCGGATACCTTCGACCATCTGCCAGCCGATCAGTCCGGCCGGCAGCAGCGCCACCAAACAGGCGATCAACAGTGCCAGGGTGGATTTGGCACGGATGCCGTGTCCCCAGTCTGCCATGTCGGTCACGCTCCTTCGCCAAAGTCGGTCTGCGGTGGAGGATAGCGGTATTTCGATACCGCGGCCAATGGCAAAAATGGCCGGATGCGCTCGGCCGATCGGGCCGCTCCCGTGGAGGGCGGCGGAAGGTTGGGATGTGGATCGGGCGAGTCGGGCCATGCGAGTGGGTAGCAAACGGATTTTTCGCCCCTTGTGGCCGCTATAATCGCCGGCCTGCCAATTGTCTGGACAGCCAAGGTGCCCGAACGTCTTACCGTTTTGTTGCAGTATTTCCTTCCCAAGCAGGTCCTGACCGTGTTCGCGGGGCGGCTTGCCGGCTGGCGGGGCGGGGCGCTGACCACCCGGGCGATTGCGTGGTTTGTGCGCCGCTACCAGGTGGATATGACTGAGGCGGCTGTTCCCGATATTGCCGCTTACCGCAGCTTCAACGAGTTTTTTACCCGTCCGCTGCGCGAAGGCGCCCGCCCGCTGGCGGTGGCCGATTTCGTCTGTCCGGTCGATGGAGCGATCAGCCAGTTCGGCGCGATCGAGCGCGATCAAATATTCCAGGCCAAAGGGCACCACTACACCACGACCGCGCTGCTGGGCGGTGACGCGGAGTTGGCCGCACGTTTCAAAGACGGCAGCTTCGCCACCCTGTATCTGAGCCCACGCGACTATCACCGCATCCACATGCCATGTGCCGGGCGCCTGAGGCGCATGATCCACGTGCCAGGCGCGCTGTTTTCGGTCAATCCGGCCACCGCGCGCGCAGTGCCGGGGTTGTTTGCGCGCAATGAGCGGGTGGTGTGCGTATTCGAGTCCGACTTCGGCCCCTTTGTGCTGGTGCTGGTCGGTGCCACCATCGTGGGCAGCATGGCCACGGTATGGCACGGGGTGGTCAACCCGCCGCGTTCTGGCTGCCTGCGCGAGTGGCGATACGACGATTCCCCGGTCGATCTCGGCAAGGGCGCCGAAATGGGCCGCTTTTTGCTCGGCTCCACCGTGGTGGTGCTGTTCCCGCCGGGCACGATTGAATTCGATGCCCGCTGGCGTCCGGTCGCGCCGGTGCGCATGGGTGAGGCGATGGGCAGCCTGTCGGCGCGGCGCGCTTGATCCG
This sequence comes from Pseudothauera hydrothermalis, assembly GCF_003345255.1. Taxonomy (GTDB): domain Bacteria; phylum Pseudomonadota; class Gammaproteobacteria; order Burkholderiales; family Rhodocyclaceae; genus Pseudothauera; species Pseudothauera hydrothermalis. The sequence goes on from NZ_CP029331.1 coordinate 1,133,702, forward strand.
TTTCCGGGCGTCGCCAGTCGGGTGGGGGCCGAAGGGCTATCGCGTTTCCACGCCGACGCTCGATGGTTGATACCGGGCAGATCTTGGGCAGCGTTGCCTGGTTGCGCGCGGGTCGCTGTCAGCCCAATTCCTGCGCACGACCGGTTACGGTCGGGGATGGATGAGAAACGCGTAGCGCCCATGTTGGCCCGAAAGCTCAGCTCTGCCACCTTGTCGGCTTTGGCCCGGCACCTCGATGGCTTGGTACGAAGGGTGCCGGCCGGCTATATCCCTTTGTTTGCCGAAAACCAGGCGATTGGCGCCCTGTCGCCGGATTTTGCTCGCCGGGTGCGTGAGGTGGGGTTTCCTTTTCTTGCCGACGGCGACAGCTTGCAGCTTGATCCGGCATTGACCGGCGGTGCGCTGGAATCGGCGTGGATGGCGCAGGTCACGGCCTTGCGTAAAGAAGGATGGTTTCGCGCTTGGCGGGAGGAATATTTCGATGTCCGCTTGGGCGCGGCAGACGACTCGGCGGCCGTGCTGTGCCGGCTGGAGCGTGGCGCCTTCCGGCGCTTTGGGTTGCGTAGCCGGGCGGTGCATCTGAATGCGGTGACGCCGGATGGTCGCATGTGGATCGCCCGGCGTGCGGCCGGCAAGGCGATAGACCCCGGCCTATTGGATAACCTGGTCGGCGGCGGGCTGGCCAGTGGTGAAACACCGCGCGCTGCGCTGTTACGCGAATGTGCCGAAGAGGCCGGGATCGCTCCCGATCTAGCGGGACGTGCGCGCCCGATGGGCACGCTCTTTGCGCGCCGGGAGGAAGACGAGGGCATCCACAACGAATGGCTGCATGTTTGGCAGCTTGAACTGCCGGTCGATTTTGCGCCGCGCAATACCGACGGTGAGGTCGACGGCTTCATGCTGTTGGATCGCGCGGAGCTGGCCGCGCGGATTTTGGCCGACGAATTCACCACGGATGCGGCTGCGGTGGCGGCGACTTGGCTGCTGGGTCGTTTTCCGCAGCGCTGACGCCAACGGCGATCAAAGCCGTTGGCGCACCCAGCGCACGATGTCTGCAGCGCCCATGGCCCCAGACTGACGGGCGATTTCCCGCCCGCCAGCGAACAACACCAGGGTGGGAATGCTACGGATGCCCAATTGCGCGCCAAGCTGCGGTTCGTCCTCGGTATTGACTTTGGCCAGCCGTACCTGCGGTTCGAGCTGGCTTGCCGCCTGGGCAAACTGCGGCGCCATCATCCGACAGGGGCCGCACCAGGGCGCCCAGAAATCGACCAAAAGCGGGATGTCGTTACGGGTTTGATGACGGGCCAGCGCGGCGGCGTCCAACTCCACCGGCTGGCCGGTAAAGAGCGGGCGATGACATTGCCCGCATTGGGGGGCTTGAGCCAGCCGTGCGACGGGCACGCGATTGACCGCTTGGCAGTGCGGACAGACGAGATGGAGGGTGTCGCTCATGGTGTGTTCCGTCTCCTAGGTAGCGCAGCCGGACGTGCGCCTTCAGGCGGCATATCGGGTTGGTGCGGTGCATTTCAAGTCCATGGCTATGCACGGTGACTTTCGGGGCTGCTGTGTCGTTCGGCGCAATGCTGAGATAATCCAACCCTTGGATGATTTCTTGCTCAGTTGCTCGGACGGCGCCCGCATGAACCGCTCACGTCTCAAAAGAATTTCGATTTTTGCCTTGTTGGCCTTGTGCGCCGCAATCGGAGGGTTTTATCTCTATCCACAGCGCCAAAGTGCACTGCCGCCAGGCATTGCCGCGGGCAACGGCCGGCTGGAGGCGACCGAGGTCGACGTGGCGACCAAGATTGCCGGGCGGCTGGCCGAACTTGCCCCGCGCGAGGGCGACTGGGTCGAGGCCGGCGCCGTCGTGGGCCGGCTCGATGCCGACGATCTGCGTGCCCAGTTGCGGGCGGCCGAAGCGCAGGCGGTCCAGGCGCAGAAGGCCGCCGAGGGTGCGCGCGCGGATGTGCGCAAGCTGCGTTCGGATGTTTCCTTGGCCGAAAAAACCCTGAAGCGTTCCGAGGAGCTCATCGGCAAGGGTTTTGTCAGCCGCAACAAGCTCGATACCGATCAAAGCGGCATGGAACGTGCCGTGGCCGGCATGGCGCAGGCCCAGAGCCGTGTGGCCGAAGCCGATGCGGCGGTGGCGGCAGCGCTGGCCAAGGTGGATAGCCTCAAGGCAACGCTGAACGATACCCTGCTCAAAGCGCCGATCGCCGGCCGTGTGCTCTATCGCCTGGCCGAGCCGGGCGAGGTGCTGGCGGCGGGCGGCAAGGTGCTCACACTGGTCGATCTGTCCGACATGTACATGACCGTCTACCTGCCGACCGAGAAGGCCGGGCAGGTGGCGATCCAGAGTGAAGCGCGCATCGTGCTCGATGCACTGCCCGGGCAGGCGATTCCGGCAAAAGTCGGCTTTGTTGCGGCCAAGGCGCAATTTACGCCACGCGAAGTCGAAACCCGCACCGAGCGCGAAAAGCTGATGTTCCGTCTGAAAGTGCAGGCCGATCCGGCCTGGCTGGCGGCGCATCGCGATCTGGCCAAGGGCGGCATGCCGGGCGTGGCTTACGTCAAGCTCGACGCCAACGCCGTCTGGCCGGCCAATTTGCAGATCGAAGAAAAGTAACCGCTAACCGGTCATGGATCGCACACCGGTTGCCCGTCTGCGTCAGGTCAGCCTCCGCTACGGCAGCGTGGCGGCACTGGACGGCGTCGATATCGACTTGCCGGCTGGCGGCATGGTCGGCCTGATCGGGCCGGATGGCGTCGGGAAATCCTCCTTGCTGGCGCTGGTTTCGGGGGCGCGGCAGATTCAGGCCGGCCGCGTCGAGGTGCTGGGCGGTGATATTGGCGATGCGCTTTTTCGCGCCTCGGTGCTGCCGCGTATCGCCTACATGCCGCAGGGCCTGGGCAAGAATCTCTACCCGACCTTGTCGGTGTTTGAGAACGTCGATTTCTTCGGCCGCCTGTTCGGCCAGGGGCGGGCCGAGCGCGAACGGCGCATCGGTGAACTGCTGGCCAGCACCGGCTTGGCACCCTTTGCCGACCGCCCGGTGGCCAAGCTCTCCGGCGGGATGAAGCAGAAACTCGGCCTGTGCTGCGCCTTGATCCACGATCCCGACCTGCTGATTCTCGACGAGCCGACCACCGGCGTCGATCCGCTCTCCCGCCGCCAGTTCTGGGAACTGATCGAGCGCATCCGTGTGCGCCGGCCGGGGATGAGCGTGCTGGTGGCCACCGCCTACATGGAGGAGGCCGAACGCTTCGACTGGCTGGTGGCGATGGACGACGGCAAGGTGATCGGCACCGGCACGCCGGCCGAACTGCGCGCGCAAACCGGGCAGGCGACGCTCGATGGCGCCTTCATCCAGTTGTTGCCGGCAGACAAGCGGCGGGCGCATCGGGAACTCATCATTCCGCCCTTGGCCGATCACGCTGCGGGGTATGCCATCGAGGCCGAGGGGCTGACCCAGCGCTTCGGCGATTTCGTTGCCGTCGATGGCGTCAGTTTTCGGATCAGGGCGGGCGAAATCTTTGGCTTTCTGGGTTCCAATGGCTGCGGCAAGACGACCACGATGAAGATGCTGACCGGCCTGCTGCCGCCGACTTCCGGCCAGGCCAGGCTGTTCGGCAAGGCGGTCGATGCCAGGGACCTGGAGACACGCAGGCAGGTCGGCTACATGTCGCAGTCCTTCTCGCTCTACGGTGAGTTGACGGTGGCGGCCAACCTCGATCTGCACGCCCGGCTGTTCCACCTGCCGGAAGCCCGCCGGGGGGCGCGCATCGCCGAGCTGATGCAACGCTTCGGGCTGGACGACTACGCCGACCAGGCCGCCGCCGATCTGCCGCTCGGCATCCGCCAGCGCCTGTCGCTGGCCGTGGCCGTGGTGCATGAACCGAAGCTGCTGATTCTCGATGAGCCGACTTCCGGCGTCGATCCGGTGGCACGCGACGAGTTCTGGGAACTGCTGGTGGAGTTGTCGCGCCAGCAAGGTGTGACCATCTTCATCTCGACCCATTTCATGAACGAGGCCGAGCGCTGCGACCGCATTTCGCTGATGCACGCCGGCAAGGTGCTGGCCAGCGACACCCCGGCCGCCCTGTGCGCGGCGCGCGGCGAAAAGACGCTGGAAGCGGCCTTCATCGGCTATCTGGAGGAGGCGTCCGGCATGCGGGAGGCGACTGCCGCGGTGCACGCGGCAGAGGCGCCAATCACCGAAGCACCCCCCGCCGGCGAACGGCCGGGCCATGCCAGCGCCTTCAGCTTGCGCCGCCTGTTCGGCTATGCCTATCGGGAGGCGCTGGAGTTGCGCCGCGACATGATCCGCCTCGGCTTTGCGCTGCTGGGCTCGGTCATCATGATGTTCGTGCTCGGCTACGGCCTCTCTTTCGATGTCGAGAACCTGCGCTTTGCGGTGCTCGACCACGACCAGAGCCCGGAGAGCCGGGACTACGTGGCCCATGTGGCCGGGTCGCGCTACTTCATCCAACGGCCTGATCTGCTCGACGAAGCCGACCTCGACCGGCGCATGAAGAGCGGCGAAGTGTCGCTGGCCATCGAGATACCGGCCGATTACGGACGCGACCTGCGGCGGGGGCGGGCACCGGAGATCGGCGTGCTGGTCGACGGCGCCATGCCCTATCGCGGCGAAACGATGCGCGGCTACATCGAGGGCATGCACCGCGAATACGTCCAGCGCCTGCTGCGCGAACAGGTGGGGCAGGCGGCGGCGCAGCCCTTCAGCATCGCCTCGCGCTACCGCTACAACCAGGATTTCAAGAGCGTCTATGCCATGGTGCCGGCGGTCATTCCGCTGCTCATGCTGCTCATCCCGGCCATCCTGATGGCGCTCGGGGTGGTGCGCGAAAAGGAACTGGGTTCGATCACCAACCTCTATGTGACGCCGGTGACCCGGCTGGAATTTCTGATCGGCAAGCAACTGCCCTACATCGCCGTGTGCATGGCCAGCTACTTCCTGATGATGCTGGAGGCGGTGCTGGTCTTTGGCGTGCCGGTGAAAGGCAGTTTCCTGGCCATGACGCTCGGTGCCCTGCTTTATGTGACGGCGACCACCGGCCTGGGGCTTTTGATGTCCACCTTCACCAAGACGCAGATCGCCGCGCTCTTCGGCACGGCCATCGTGACCATGCTGCCGACCATCCAGTTCTCCGGCCTGACCACGCCGGTCGAATCCTTGCAGGGGGCGGGTTACTGGATCGGCCAGTTTTACCCGGCGACCTATTTCATCCTGATCTGCCGCGGCGCCTTCACCAAGGGACTGGGCTTTGCCGAGCTGTGGCCGTCCTTGCTGGCGCTGGCCGCCTTCATTCCGGTGCTGACGCTGGCCAGCGTCAGGCTGCTCAACAAGCAGGAGAAATAAGGTGGCACGCTTTTCCTGGAGCAACATCTTCCGCCTGGGCCTCAAGGAATTGCGCAGTCTGGCCGCCGACAAGGTGCTGCTCGGCCTGATCGTCTGGGCCTTCTCCGGGGCCATCTACGAGGCGGCCACCGGCGTGTCGCAGGAATTGCACAACGCGCCAGTGGCCATCGTCGATGAGGATGGCTCGCCGCTCTCCGCCCGCCTGGCCGGGGCGCTTTATCCGCCCTACTTCAAGGCCCCCGAGTCGATCCGGCTCGATCAGGTCGATGCGGCGATGGACAGCAACCAGTACGCCTTCGTGCTGGTCATTCCGCCGAATTTCCAGCGCGACCTGAATGCCGGGCGGCCACCGGAGCTCCAGCTCAATATCGACGCCACGCTGATCAGCCAGGCCTTCATCGGGGCCAACTATATCCGCCAGATCGTTAGCGGCGAGGTCAGCGAATACCTGACCGGGCGACGCGATGCGGTCACTTCGCCGATTCGCCTGACGACGCGGGCGCGCTTTAACCCGAACCTGACCGGCTTGTGGTTTGGCGGGGTCATGGAGGCGATCAACAACGTCACCATGCTGACCATCATCCTGGTCGGCGCCGCCTTCATCCGTGAGCGCGAGCACGGCACCATCGAACATCTGCTGGTCATGCCGCTGACGCCCTTCGAGATCATGATGGCCAAAATCTGGGCCAATGGGCTGGCCGTGCTGCTGGGTGTCGCCTTTGCCTTGCTGGTCATGGTGCAGCGCCTGTTGCAGGTGCCGATTGCCGGTTCGCTGCCGCTCTTTCTTGCAGCGGCCGCCTGCTACCTGTTCTCGGCGGCTTCCATCGGCATCTTTTTGGGCACCATCGCCCGCTCGATGCCGCAACTGGGCCTGCTCATCATCATCACCATCGTGCCGCTGCAACTGCTGTCGGGGGGCGTGACGCCGCAGGAAAGCATGCCGGAGGCCATCCGCCACATCATGGCGGCGACCCCGACCACCTATTTCGTCCGTCTGGCGCAAGGCATCCTCTATCGCGGTGCCGGCCTGCCGGAAGTCTGGCGCGACCTGTTGATGATGACCGGGGTGGGTGCGGTTTTTTTTCTGGTTGCCCTGATCCGTTTCCGCAAGGCGGTGACGCAGACACAGCTGTGAGGCCCTGGCGCTGCGCGTTGACATTGGTGTCAGCAAACATGTCGAAAATGGCAGATAAATTGGCGGTGTACTGTGGGGCCGGAAACGAAAGATGTTTTTAAACAATACCTTCAGCCCGCCTCTGGCAGTCTTGTTGCTGGCATGAAAATTGTTTTCGCTATGCATCATCCTCGAGCGCATATTCCGTGCCGCCTCTTGAGGCCGTTGTCAGGAGAATCCATACATGTCCGTCCAAACCCCCGCTCTGTCCCCAACCAATGCCGCGCCCGATGCCCGTTTGGCGCATTTCCCGGTGGCGCTTTTTTCCACCGTGATGGGTATGGCCGGCCTCACCTTGGCCTGGCTCAAGGCGGCACACCTGGGTGGCGTACCGGCCTGGATCGGCGATGGCCTGCGCTGGGTGGCAAGCGGTCTTAATCTGTTCCTGCTTGTGGTGTATGCGCTGAAGGTCGTCCGCCATCCCGGTGAGGTGGCCGCAGAGCGCCGGCATCCGATCAAGCTCAACTTCTTCCCTGCGATCTCTATCGGCCTGCTGCTGTTGGCCACGGCCTGGGTCGGTACGGTGCCGGGTGCGGCACAGTGGATGTGGGGCGTGGGGGCGGCCATGCACCTTGGCTTTACCCTGTGGGCGATGAGTAGCTGGATCCACCACACCCACTACGACATCAAACACGCCAACCCGGCCTGGTTCATTCCGGTGGTGGGCAACATCCTGGTGCCGGTGGCCGGCGTGAAGCTCGCCCCGGCGGACATCAGCTGGTTTTTCTTCAGCATCGGTCTGGTGTTTTGGCTGGTGCTGATGACCATCGTGCTCTATCGCCTGTTCTTCCACGAGCCGCTGCCCGCCCGGCTCACGCCCACGCTGTTCATCCTGATCGCGCCGCCGGCGGTCGGTTTCCTCTCTTACCTGGCGCTGGTCGGCGTCCTCGATGCGTTTGCAAGGGTGCTGTACTTCACCGCGCTGTTCCTCACCCTGTTGCTGGCGACCAACGCGCTGCGCTTTTTCCGGCTGCCGTTTTTCATTTCAGCGTGGGCGTATTCTTTTCCGCTGGCGGCGATGACCATTGCGACCTTCGAGATGGCGGCCCGGGTGGGTGGCGCCGTCTTTTGGGGGCTGGGTTGGGGCTTGATCGCGGTGCTCAGTGCAGTGGTCATGCTGCTGGTCGGTCAAACCGTGCGTGCTGCCTGGCAGGGTAAAATCTGCGTGCCGGAGTGAGGTCGGTAGCGGCCGCGCACGCACTGTGCGGTGGTCCAGCCGATGCGCACCCGCCCGTATGCCGCGAACGTGTACCCGGGTCGGCAACCCCACAACCGCTGAGCGCGACCGTGTCCGATTCCTTGCCCTACGCTTTGTCCCGTGCCCGTGCAGGCGCTGCGGCCTGGTCGATGTGCGCGATGGTCCTGCTGGCGCTGCTCTATGGCGCTCGCGCCTTGCCGGCTTGGCCGGCCGGCGTTGCCGCCTGGACGGCTGGCGCGCTGTTGTGGCCGCGCCTGGATCGACGGCAGAAGCGTTTTACCCTGGGGCTTGCCGCCTCGGGCGGGTTGGCCCTGGCTGTGGCGCTGTGGCAGGGGCGCGCGCCGCAATGGTCGCAACTACTCACTCAGAATACCGCGTTGCTGGGCATGCTGGGCGCGGTCAGCTTTCTGCAATTGGTGGGTTTGCATACCGGCGCGGACGCGCTGCCGCGCGGCGAACGGGCGCGCTGGCTCACCTTGGGCGGGGTGCATCTCTTTGGTGCGGTGATCAATATGTCGGCCATTTTCATCATGGCCGAACGGATGGCAGGCGGGGCGCGGCTGAGTCCGGTGCAGGCGGCCGTGCTGGCGCGCGGCTTTCTGGCAGCGGCGTTGTGGTCGCCGTTTTTTGCTGCCATGGCGGTGGCGCTGACCTATGCGCCGGGCGCGCGGGTTGGTGAAGTCGTGCTGGTTGGCTTACCGCTTGCCATGGGGGTGCTGTGGTTGGCCGGACGCATGCCGGCATCGGGTGCGTCGCAAGAGGCAATACAGAGCCCCTTTACCGGGTTTCCGATGCGTCTGTCGGCGCTGTGGTTGCCGGCGGCGCTCAGCGTAACGGTCATCGCCGGCCACGCTTGGCTGCCGGGGTGGAGTTCGCTGGGTATCATCAGCGCGGCAGCATTGACGCTGGCGCTGTCGGCGGCAGTGCTCACCCACGGGCTGCGCGACGGCTTAGAGCGGGTGCTGCGCCATGCCGAGCACCGCCTGCCAGCCATGTCTGGCGAGTTGTTGTTGTTTCTATCCGCCGGGGTGTTTGCCACCGGTCTGCAAGCGCTGTTTGGAACGCAAGCCGCTTGGCTGCCGTTTTCGCATGTCGGTCCGTTGCAGGCGGCGTTGATGCTGGCAGGCATGATGCTGCTTTGCGCCCTCGGCGTGCATGCGGTGGTCAGCATCGTCATGGTGTCGGCTTGGCTTGCGCCCTTGTCACCGGATTCGTTGCTGCTGGCGATGATCTTTTTGCAGTGCTGGGCCATCGGTCTGGCGGCCAATCCAATGGCTGGCGTGCATTTGTCGCTGCAAGGGCGCTTCGGTCTGTCGGCGCTTGCGCTGGCGCGCGGCAACCTGCGTTATTGCATGGCCGCTTATGGCCTGTGCGTGCTGTGGTTGGCGATAGTCGGCCTCTGGCGCGGATGGTGGTGAAGCGGATCGCTGCGCTGGGCGCTGTCAGTTTGGTGCAAGCAGGCGGCGGGCGGCGGCAAGCACGGTGTCGATCAAATCCGGGGCAAGACAGTCGATTTCCACCAGGTCCGGCCAGGTTTCGCGGAATTGACGCTGCCAGGTGAGTTGGCGCTTGGCAAGCTGCCGGGTGGCGGCGATCGCCTTCATGCGCAGCGTGTCCAGATCATACAAACCGTCGAGATATTCCCACACTTGGCGGTAGCCCACGCAGCGCATCGACGGCATGCCCAGATCGAGCCGGTAGGTGGTGCGCAGGCGGCGGACTTCGTCGATCAGACCGGCGGTCAGCATGGCCTCGAAGCGCTGCGCGATGCGCGCATGCAGCACGCTGCGATCCGCCGGTGCAAGTCCAATCGGCAGCCAGCGCCAGGGTGTATCTTCAATGTCGCGCCGGGCGTAGCTTTCAGCCAACGGGCGGCCGGTCAGGCGCACGATCTCCAGCGCACGTTGGATGCGCTGCGCGTCGGTGGGCGCCAGACGGGCGGCAGCGGCCGGGTCCAAGGCGGCCAGTTCGGCGTGCAGCGCCGGCCAGCCGCGCGCAAGGGCCGCTCGGTCGATTTCGGCGCGTAGCGCGGCATTGGCCGGCGGCAGATCGGAGAGCCCTTCGCGCAGGGCTTTGAAGTACAGCATGGTGCCGCCGACCAGTAGCGGAATGCGTCCGCGTGCGGCAATTGCGTCCATGACGGCAAGCGCGTCGGCGCGAAAGCGTGCGGCCGAGTAGGCTTGCTCCGGCGAGATGATGTCGATCAGGTGGTGCGGGCAGCTGGCACGTTCCGCTGGCGTGGGTTTGGCGGTGCCGATATCCATGTCGCGATAGACCAGCGCCGAATCCACGTTGACGATTTCCACTGGCAAGGCCGCAGCCAGCGCCAGCGCGCAGGCGGTTTTGCCGCTGGCGGTGGGGCCGAGCAGCAGCAGGGCAGGCGGGTGAGAAGCGGACACGGGGCGTTACGAGCAGGGCGGCATGCGGGGCCGCCATTATCCTTCATCGCGGGTATGATTGCGCCCCGGAAGCGCCATTGCGGTGCCGATCGAGGAGGGTGTGTGAAGATTTTTTCCCCGCTTTACGAGCGAGCCATGCGCTGGGCGCGTCATCGCCACGCGCCTTGGTATCTGGGGGGGCTGAGTTTTGCCGAATCGTCCTTTTTCCCGATTCCGCCGGATGTCATGCTGGCGCCGATGAGTTTGGCGCAACCGGCGCGCGCCGGGTGGTTCGCGCTGCTTACCACGCTCAGCTCGGTGGCCGGTGGCGTGCTGGGCTACGCGATCGGGATGTTTGCCTTCGATCTCATCGAACCGCTGCTGCGTGAGAGCGCCCATTGGGACAAATACCTGCTGGCTCAAGCGTGGTTTGGCCGCTGGGGGTTTTGGGCGGTATTTCTGGCGGGGTTTTCGCCGATTCCCTACAAGATTTTCACGATTGCCGCCGGTGCGGCGGCCATGGCGCTGGGGCCTTTTGTGCTGGCTTCGTTGGTCGGGCGCGGGGCGCGTTTTTTCATGGTCGCCGGCTTGATGGCCTGGGGCGGGCCGCGCATGGAGGCGGCGCTGCGCCGCTCGGTGGATCGGATCGGCTGGATCACCGTGGCACTTACGCTGCTGGGAGTGGCCGTTATGCAGTGGAGGGGGTGACGATGGGTTTTCTCGCGGATTTTTCGGCTACGCCGCCGACTCGTGAGGAGATCGAGGCGTTGCCAGGTCCGGTGCTGCTGGAATTCGGCGCGCCCTGGTGCGGCCACTGCCGAGCGCTTCAGCCGCTGCTGGCAGCGGCCTTGGCGAAACATCCGGCGGTGCGACACCTCAAGATCGAAGATGGCCCCGGCCGGCGGCTGGGGCGTAGTTTCCGGGTCAAACTGTGGCCGACCTTGGTGTTTCTGCGCGACGGTGAGGTGCTTGCCGAGCTGGTGCGCCCGACCGACGAGGCGGCCATTGGCGAGGCGCTGGCGGCGATCGATGCCGCCGGCTGAGCGCGCAGGGCGTTGTGCTTATTGCCCGCGCATGAAAAAACGGTCCAACTCCTGCAAACTGATCTGGGTCCAGGTCGGGCGGCCGTGATTGCATTGATCGGCGCGTTCGGTGACTTCCATTTCGCGCAACAATGCGTTCATTTCCGGCACGGTGAGCTGACGGTTGGCGCGTACTGCGCCATGGCAAGCCATGGTGGCCAATAGTTCGTTGCGCCGTGCAGTGATTACTTCGGTGGCCGGATATTCGCGCAGCTCCTCGAGCAGTTTGCGCATCAGCTCCGCCACTGGTGCATTGGCGAGCAGGGCAGGCACGCTGCGCACCGCAAGCTCTTGCGGGCCGGCAGGTGCGACTTCGAAACCCATATGCTGGAGCACCGCTCGATGCTCTTCGGCCGCTGCCATGTCGCGGGCGCTCACGCTGAATACTGCCGGAATCAGCAGGCGCTGCACGGCCGGGCGACCGTCGAGCACGGTCTTGAGCTTTTCGAAAAGAATGCGCTCATGCGCCGCATGCATGTCGACCAACACCAGACCGTGCGCGTTTTGCGCCAACACGTAGATGCCATGCAACTGGGCCAGTGCGTAGCCAAGCGGTGGGGTGTGGTCGGCATGTGGTAGCGGACTCGGTAAGGGCGCATGCGCCGGCGCCGTCATGGTGTTGGCACTGGCCGCTGAATCGGCAGCGCGCGGGCGCGCACTGCCGACAAAGTCGAGGTAAGCCTGCGTGGCCGGCTCCATCGCCAGCCGGGTCTGGACCGGCGCCGCATACGGGTAGGCGGCTGGGGAGGCGGCGTTTGAGGTGATGGCCGGACGAGCTTGGTCATCGTTGCTGCGGCCGGCCGATGCCGCCCCGGATTGCCCTAGTGTGCGGGTCAGCGCATGGAAGACGAACTGATGCACCGCGCGGGCGTCGCGAAAACGCACTTCGATCTTGGCCGGATGCACGTTCACATCCACGCCGGCCGGCTCCAGGGTGAGGAACAGCACGTAAGCGGGGTGGCGCGAGTTGTGCAGAATGTCGGCGTACGCCTGGCGTACCGCGTGGGCGAGCAGTTTGTCGCGCACGAAGCGGCCATTGACGAAAAAGTACTGTGCGTCGCGGCTGGCGCGTGAGTAGGCCGGCAGCGAGACCAGGCCGGTCAGCTGCAGCACACCGGAGGCGGCTTCGACTTCGCGTGCATGGGCCACGAAGTCATCGCCCATCAGCGCCGCTACACGGGCTGCGGGCGTGGCCACCGGCAAACGATGCACCAGCCGGCCGTTGTGCGTGAGCTGCAGGGCAATGTCGGGGCGAGCCAGCGCTACGCGGCGGAACATTTCGTCGCAATGGGCGAATTCGGTGGCTTCGCTTTTGAGAAATTTCCGGCGGGCTGGAGTGTTGTAATACAGATCGGCCACCTCGACCACGGTGCCGTGATCGAGCGCGGCCGGTACCGGGCTGCGATCTTCGCTATCGATCCGCCACGCGTGTGCGGCGCCGGCGGCGCGGCTGGTAATGCGCGTGCGGGCGACTGCGGCGATGGCAGCCAACGCTTCGCCGCGAAAACCCATCGTGCCCACGCGCTCCAGGTCGTCCAGGCGGGCAATTTTGCTGGTGGCATGGCGCTCCAAGGCCAGCGCGAGATCCTCGCGCTCGATGCCACATCCGTCATCGGCTACCCGGATTCGGCGCACGCCGCCTTGTTCGAGCTGCACCTCGATGGCGCGCGAGCCGGCATCCACGGCGTTTTCCAGCACTTCCTTGAGCACCGAGGCGGGGCGTTCGACCACTTCACCGGCGGCGATCTGGTTGATCAACAGGTCAGGCAGGCGGTGGATGACGGGCATGGCAGCTGGCGCAGCACAACACGGCGGGCGATTATACGCTGCGCGGCGATGACCGCCTGACAATGGCTAAATGCTTTCGGCAGATCGTCTCGCGTGGATATTCGGGTATCCTGTATCGCAAAAATATCTCTGTGCAATGACTCATGTGCAGGGTTTGAATCGCGCGCGGGGGCGGACTGCCGTTGGCGACATGGCGAGGTTTTATCGCCTTGATGAACTGAACGCCCAGCACCTTTACAATGCGGCCCGCAACGCGTAGAGATTGCAGCGTGGAAGCTGGCTAACGCGCGGAACGAAAACGGCGAACCTTTGTTGTACTCCAATCAAATTGGAGCAATCACCAATTTGAGCTTCGAGCGTAAGTTCGGCTGCATCATCGGCCAACTGGAAGTGGTCTCCGAGGTCATCGAGCAAAAGACCAAACGTGCAGTCATCCGGGTGGTCCAGAGCCTGGCCACTGCTGTTTTTTTGCCCGTGCATTGAACCTGTGCGGGCGCTTTTCCCCACAGGATCATGAAAACCATCGTCATTGTCATCTCCGGCCGCGGCAGCAACATGGAAGCCATCGTGCGCGCGGCCATCCCCGGGGTGCGCATCGCCGCGGTAGTCAGTAACCGTCCGCAGGCCAAGGGTTTGGCGTTTGCCGCCGAGCACGGTATTGCCACGGCGGTGGTCGATCACACCGCCTACGCCGACCGCGAAACGTTCGATGCCGCACTGGCCGAGGTCATCGACAGCCATTCGCCGGACCTGGTGGTGCTGGCCGGTTTCATGCGGGTGCTGAGCGAAGGCTTTGTGCGCCGTTACGAAGGTCGACTGCTCAATATCCACCCCTCGCTGCTGCCGTCTTTCCCCGGCCTGCATACCCACCGCCGCGCGCTGGAAGCCGGCGTGCGGATTCATGGCGCCACGGTGCACTTCGTCACCCCGGCGCTCGATTGCGGTCCGGTGGTCATTCAGGCCGCGGTGCCGGTGTTGGATGACGACGACGAGGAGCGCCTGGCCGCCCGGGTGCTGGCCGCCGAACACCGCATTTACCCGCAAGCGGTGCGTTGGTTCGTAGAAGGCCGCATCCGTGTGGTGGGCAACCGTGTTGAAGTGCTGGGTGCGGCGCAGGCGGCGGCTGCGCTGATCGTGCCGGCGCTGGAGAGCGCTTCGTGAGCAGGCGCATACAGTCGGTTGCTGCACGCTTGGCGCTGCTGGCGTTATTCGTTTTGATGCCGGGCTGGGCGCTGGCCGGGCCGTGGCCTGCGAGCGGGGAAATCGTGTACCAGATCACCATGAGCGGCGGGCCGCCGATCGGTGAGGCGCGGCACAGTTGGTCACATGATGGCCGGCAGTACCGTATGCAGACCACGGTGCGCACGGTCGGTTTGGCCGCATGGGTGAAAAATCTGCATTACGTGCAGCGCAGCGAAGGCGCTGTGACAGCGGCAGGGTTGCGCCCGGCCCGCTTCAGTGTGGAGCGCGAAGGCAAACAGGCCGAGCTTGCTGAATTCGATTGGCAGCGCGGCGTGGTGGTCCACACCCGCAAGGGGCGTACCCGTGAGTCTGCGGTGCAGGCCAACGATCAAGATGTGCTCAGCCTGTGGCATCAGATCGCCCTCGGCAGCGGGCGACCGCTACCTGATCGGCTCAAGGTGGTGACCGGGCGCAAGGCGGCGGAATCAACCTTACGTTGGGAGGGCGAAGAATTCGTCGAGTTACCGCTGGGGCGGGTTGCAACCCGGCGGCTGACGGCGCGGGCGGTCGATGGCAGCCTGCAAATCGAGGTGTGGTTTGCCACTGAGCAACACATGCTGCCGGTACGGCTACGGATGACCGACGACGAGGGTGGGGTGTTGGACCAGCGTGCCAGCGAACTGCGCGTTGCGGCGGCGATGAATGGGATGGATGGATGAAGGCGAACGCAAAACAGGGCAAACGGAACACTGCCCCGCTCATTGCAGCGAAGGTCAATGCCGCGGGGGTCAGCCGCCCGCTGCTGGTGCAGGCCACGCAGGCACTGGGGGCGGTGCTCTGCATGGAGCATCCGGCCGATGCGGTGCTATCGAGGTATTTCCGTGAGCACCCTACACTGGGCCAGCGCGACCGCGCGTTTGTGGCCGAAACCATCTATGGCGTGCTGCGCCGGCTGCGCTGGCTGCGCCGTTTGGCCGGGGCCGAGGCGACCCCACGGCAATTGCTGCTGGCCTGGTTGGCTCGCGGCGAAGGCTGGCCGCTGCGTCACTTCGAGGACGTCACCGCGCCTGCCGAACGCGAATGGATCGCCGGGTTGAAGGCGCGGGAGATGGACGAGGGCAGTCTCGCCGAACGCGCCGACCTGCCCGACTGGCTGGTCGAGCGCCTACTCTACCTGACCGACGAAGCCGGTTTGCTGGCTTTGGCGCGCAGTCTCAACCGCCCGGCGCCGCTCGATCTGCGCGCCAACCTGATCAAAACCGACCGTGAAGCGCTGCTTACCCGATTGCAGGCCGACGGCATCGCCGCCGAGGCCGGCGCCTTGTCGCCGCATGCCATCCGCGTGGCCGGCAAGCCGGCACTGCATAAACATCCGGCTTTTCTCGATGGCAGCTTTGAGGTGCAGGACCAAGGCTCGCAATTGCTCAGCTTTCTGGTGCAACCCAAGCGTGGCGAGATGGTGGTGGATTTTTGCGCCGGGGCTGGCGGCAAAACACTGCATCTGGGGGCGATGATGCGTTCAACCGGAAGGTTGTACGCCTTGGATGTGTCCGAGCGGCGGCTGGCCAAGCTCAAGCCACGTATGGCGCGCGCCGGCCTGACCAACGTGCATCCAGTGTGCATTGCCCATGAACACGACGCCCGGATCAAGCGCCTGGTCGGTAAAGCCGACCGCGTGTTGGTCGACGCGCCTTGTAGCGGCCTGGGCACGCTGCGCCGCAATCCCGATTT
Organism: Pseudothauera hydrothermalis; assembly: GCF_003345255.1. Lineage (GTDB taxonomy): Bacteria > Pseudomonadota > Gammaproteobacteria > Burkholderiales > Rhodocyclaceae > Pseudothauera > Pseudothauera hydrothermalis. The sequence continues at coordinate 1,149,619 of NZ_CP029331.1, forward strand.
GAAATGGCGTCAGAGCCCGCAATCGGTGGCCGAAATGGTGGCCAAGCAAGGCAGCATCCTGGCGGCAGCCGCGCGTCTGGTGCGCCCAGGTGGGCGGTTGGTGTATGCCACCTGCAGCCTGCTCGCCGAGGAGAACGACGGCGTGGTCGATGCCTTTCTGGCTCAGCATCCGGATTTTCAGGCGGTCGGCGCGCAAGATATCTTGGCCAAGCAGGGCATTGCGCTGGATACCGGCCTGCGCCTGCGCCTGTCGCCAGCGAACCATGATACGGACGGTTTTTTTGCTGCCGTGCTGGAGCGTCATGCGGGCTAAGCTTGTGCTGGCGCTCATCGGCTTGGCAACGGCTGCCCCGCTTGCCGCCGGCCAACGCCTGCCTGCCCAAGGCAGCGTGGAAGTGGCGTTTTCTCCGGCGGACGATCCGGAGGCGTTGTTGATCGAATTGATCGGGGGCGCGCGCCACAGTGTGCATGTGCAGGCTTATCTGTTTACCAGTCGCAAGCTTGCCGCCGCCCTGATCGCTGCGCAGCGTCGCGGCGTGGCGGTACAGGTGCTGGCCGATGCGCAACAGCACAAGCGGGGGCGTAACGCGCTCGACCAATTGCTTGCTGCTGGCATCCCGGTAGCTTTTGAGACCGCTTATGCGGCCGCGCACAACAAAGTCATGATCGTCGATGCCGCCGGTCCCGGCTGTGCGGTGGCGACCGGTTCTTACAACTACACCTGGTCTGCGCGCAACCGTAACGCCGAAAACCTCATCGTGCTGCGCGACCATTGCGCGTTGGCGCAACTTTATTTGCGCAATTGGCAGCGTCACCGCGAGGCGGCCACCGAACTGCATCGCCTCCCATGGCATCCGCCGCCTGGCGCTTCTTCGGGCGGCTGAACTTACCCTCGGCCCCGGGGTCAGTACCCAGGCGACCGGACACTTGCCGGACGTGGCGGCAGGCGTAGAATCTTCCGGCCGCGCTCTCTGAAAGAAGGATTTTGTAACATATGTATCTCGGATTGATCGATCTGCCCTGGTGGGGCTATGTCCTCGTCACGCTTGCGCTCACCCATGTCACCATCGTCTCGGTGACTATTTATTTGCACCGCCATCAAGCGCATCGGGCGCTGGATTTGCATCCGATCGCCAGCCACTTTTTTCGTTTCTGGTTGTGGCTCACCACCGGCATGGTGACCAAGGAATGGACGGCCATCCACCGCAAGCATCACGCCAAGTGCGAAACCGCAGAAGACCCCCACAGTCCGCAAATTCGTGGTCTGCGCAAAGTTTTGCTCGAAGGCGCGGAGCTTTACCGCGCCGAGGCCAAAAACGCCGAAACACTGGCGCGCTATGGGCACGGCACTCCCGATGACTGGCTGGAGCGCAAGGTGTATCGCCACTCGATCCTGGGTGTGTCGATCATGCTGATCGTCGATCTGGTGCTGTTCGGACCGATCGGGCTGACCATCTGGGCGGTGCAGATGGCGTGGATCCCGTTCTGGGCGGCTGGCGTGGTCAATGGTTTGGCCCACTACTGGGGTTATCGGAACTTCAATTGCGCCGACGCCTCCACCAATCTTTTGCCCTGGGGCATCTTGATCGGCGGAGAGGAGTTGCACAACAACCATCACAGCTTTGCCACGTCGGCCAAGCTGTCCGCCAAATGGTATGAATTCGATATTGGCTGGATGTATATCCGCATTCTCGCCATGCTGGGCTTGGCCACGCCGCGCAAGGTGATTCCCAAGCCTCGCTTCGCCGCCGCCAAGCAAGCGGTCGATCTGGATACCCTGCAAGCGGTGCTGACCCATCGTTATGACGTGATGACGCGCTATGTGGCCTCGCTCAAGCGCTTGTGCAAGGACGAAATCGCAAGCCTCAAAGCCCGTCATGCCGGGCGCTTCGACCCCAAGGCGCTGCGTCGCTGGGTGCTGTCCGGTGAAGACCGGCATCTGAATGAGCATGACAGGCGCCAGTTTGCCGAGGTGTTGCGTGACAGCCGGGCGCTGGCGACGGTGGTGGCGATGCGTGAAGAACTGGCTGCGATTTGGGCGCGCTCCAACGCGACCCGCGAGCAGTTGCTGGCTCAGTTGCACGACTGGATTCAACGCGCTGAGCAAAGCGGTATCGAGCAACTTCAGGAATTTTCTCTGCGGCTGCGGCGTTATGCGCTCTGAGCCGGCCGGCTCAAACATGGCTCGACTGCCGCCGGTGCGGTCGCAGGTAGCGTAGACGTCGATTCGGTGCGCGGCGATTTCGGTGTGGCCGGCGGGAGCAAACCAATGGGGCAAAAATGGAACCGACTGCCGGGTATGCGACGCGAGCCGCCTGGCCTAGAACGCACCATACTGCGCAAACTTCCGCTGGTGGCTATGTGGGGGACCGCGCTTGCGCTGCTGCCGGCGCTGATTGCGCGTGCGCTCTGGAGCGCGAGCGCCAGCACAGAAGCGTATCGTGCAATGCAGTGGGCTGACATCTGGGCGTTAGGCAGTGTCACGCTGTTCTGGGCTGCGCTACTGACCGTGTGTATCTTCTGTGTGGTGGTGCTGGTGATGAAGGGGCCGGCCTATATCGCCGACCGCTACGACTTGCCCGACAGCGACCGGCCGCGGTGAGCCGCTCTGCAAAGCTTGAGGCGCGTGGCTCATGCCTGGGCGCCGTTCTGGTCTTCGCCGATCAGCAGCGTGGTCGGTCCAAGCCAGACATGTGGCGGTATTTCCAGGTTGGTGGGTGCCGGCTGGTGGCGGAAGACTCGTCCGGCTAGGTCGAACATCGAACCATGGCAGGGGCACAGAAAACCGCCCGGCCAATCGGCGCCCAACCCGCTGGCAGGGCCGGCTTGAAGTTTTTCGCTGGGCGAGCAGCCCAGGTGGGTGCAGATGCCAATTACCACCAAGTATTCCGGCATGATCGCGCGGTGTGGGTTGGTGGCGTAGTCCGGCTGCACCGAGTCTGCCGATAGCGGGTCGGCCAAGCGATCTTCATGCCCGCCCAGATTGGCGAGCATTTCGGCGGTGCGGCGCAAAATCCACACCGGCTTGCCGCGCCACTCCACGGTCATCATTTCTCCGGGGGCGAGCTTGGAGACATCGGCTTCGACCGGTGCACCGGCAGCCCTGGCGCGCTCGGAAGGGGTCAGGCTGGCAACAAAGGGCACAGCCGTAGCCGCGGCGGCGGCGGCCCCTGCGGCCGAGGTGGCGATCAACAGATTGCGACGATCTTTGGCAAGGTCTGGCATCTCGGGTGCTCCCTCAACGGCGTGGAAAAAAGCTGCCGAACATCATCGATGCCCGGCAGCCAAGCTGAAGCGGTAGTCCGGAGGAAGGAAACTCGGACAACGGCCTGCTAGGGGTTGGGGGACGTCGAGGTGACGCAGCAGCGACCGCTTGGGCAAGTTCTCCCGCTTCTGCCCAGGGAGATTCAAATAACGTGCCAGCTCGATTCAATTCTTCGGGTTTGGCTGAAAATTAATTTATAAACAAAGCTTTAATTTTTGATTGCGATTGACAGTCAGAAGGCGACTCGCCGTCGGGTATGCTTTTTTTGACAGCTTTTGTCAGAGATAGCGGCATAGCCTGACATTTTTGTCGGACGCTAGGTTTGTTGGTACTGTCTGAGCTTGCGGTATAAGGTGCGCTCGCTGATGCCTAGTTTTTCAGCCAATGCCTTGCGGCTGCCGCGGTGAGCCTGCACCACCTGCAGGAAGCTGCGGCGCTCGATGTCGTCCCAGCGCGGTGTATCGTCCGCGCTGCGCTGGCGCTGTCCATCGGTGTCGCTCGAGTCGGCAAGCGCGGAGCAGGTGCGCAGTTCCGCATCCAGGTGTTCGATATCGATTTCCTCGCCGTCGCACATCAAGCTGGCCCGTTCCAGCAGGTTGCGCAGCTCGCGTACATTGCCCGGATAGCTGTATTGGACCAGCACTGCCAGGGCAGCAGGTGTGACACGCAGTCGACGCCCCGCCGCCACACGGGCGAGCAGCGATTCGACCAGCAGCGGAATGTCGCTGGCGCGCTCGCGCAACGGCGGCACGGTGATCGGGAAGGTGTTGATCCGGTAGTAGAGATCCTGACGGAAGCTGCCTTGCGCGATCATTTGCTTGAGCGGCCGGTGAGTGGCCGAGATCAAACGGATGTCGGCGCGGCGCAGTTCGGTGGAGCCCACCCGGCGGTAGGTGCCGGTTTCCAGCAGACGCAGCAGCTTGACCTGCATGCCCAGCGGAATGTCGCCGATCTCGTCAAGAAAAAGAGTGCCGCCGCTGGCCGCTTCCACCAGACCGGGCTTGCGGCTGGTGGCGCCGGTGAAGGCGCCACGTTCATGACCGAATAGTTCGCTTTCGAACAGGGTCTCGGGCAGGCCCGAGCAATCCACCGCGACAAAAGGATGGCCCGCCCGCTGGCTGGCGGCATGAATGGCGTTGGCCACCAATTCCTTGCCGGTGCCCGATTCGCCCTGCAGCAGGATGCTGGCGTTGGAAGGCGCGGCGCGTGCGATCAGCCCGAGCATGTGCTGGAAGGCCGGGGCGCGGCCGACCAGTCCGGTGTGGTCGGAGAGGCCGCGGGCCACGTTCATCGGCTCCATCTTCTCGATGAACCAGGCGATTTCGCCGTTGGCGTCGCGAATCGGCGAAAGCTCGATGCTCACATATTCCTCGCCGCGCGGGGTGTGGTGCAGGTGCAGTACGCGCTCGCGCTGGCCGGACTTCAAGCTCTTGGCCAGTGGACAGGACTCGCCGGCCTGGTCGCAGGGGAGGTTGTAACGGTGGGAGATCTCGTAGCAGGTGCGTCCGATCACGCTGCGCCCGGTGGCAAAGCCGGCGCGGTAGGCCGTGTTGGCTGCGATGATGCGGTAGTTGCGGTCGCACAGGATGTGTGGCTCCGGCAGCGTATCCAGGAAAGACAGGAGTTCGGGCAGGGGGCGGGTGTCGGGGTGCATGATACTGTCCAAATTGGCAGCGCAATGGCAGTTGATACTGGCAGAGTGTCCATGTTGGCAGTTCCGGCGTCAAGCAGACGGCTTTGACAATGATCAAAAATCGATAAAAATCAATAACATAGAGTGTTGATTAAGGGTTGGCATGGCGCTAGCATCTGCGCCCGTGCTGACCCGGAGAAACGCATGCTTGCATCCGACCGAAAACTGCTGCGCGAGATCGTCGTGGTCGTCGTGCTCAAGCTGGTGCTGATCGCCGCCCTGTGGTGGGGGTTCATCCGCGACCACAAGGTCGAGGTGGATAGCGCACGGATGGCGGTGCATGCGGCCGGGGGCCTACAACAACCTGACGACGGAGAGACCGATGGTCACAGAGCAACTCGTTGATCTTTCGCGGTTGCAGTTTGCCGCGACCGCGATGTACCACTTCCTGTTCGTGCCGCTGACCCTCGGGATGGTCTGGCTGCTGGTGATCATGGAAAGTGCGTACGTGATGACCGGCAAGCTCATCTACAAAGACATGACCCGCTTCTGGGGCAAGCTGTTCGGCATCAACTTCGCGCTGGGCGTGACCACCGGGATCACGCTGGAATTCCAGTTCGGCACCAACTGGGCCTACTACTCGCACTACGTGGGCGATATTTTCGGCGCGCCACTGGCCATCGAGGGGTTGATGGCCTTCTTTCTGGAATCGACCTTCATCGGCCTGTTCTTCTTCGGCTGGGACCGCCTGTCGCGGGTGCAGCACCTGATGGTGACCATCCTGATGGCGGTGGGCACCAACCTCTCCGCGCTGTGGATCCTGATCGCCAACGGCTGGATGCAGCACCCGGTGGGCGCCGAATTCAGCTTTGAAACCATGCGTATGGAACTCACCGACTTCTGGGCGGTGATGTTCAACCCGGATGCGCAGGCCAAGTTCGTGCACACCGTGTCGGCCGGCTATGTGACCGGGGCGATGTTCGTGTTGTCGATCTCGTCCTGGTATCTGCTGCGCCGTCGCGATCTGGAATTCGCCCGGCGCTCGTTTTCGATTGCCGCGGCCTTTGGCTTTGCCTCGGTGTGCTCGGTGATCGTGCTGGGCGACGAATCCGGCTATGTGGTGAGCGAGGCGCAGCAGACCAAGCTCGCCGCCATGGAGGCGATGTGGGAGACCGAGCCGGCGCCGGCCAGCTTCAACGTCATCGCCATCCCCAACGAAGCGGAGATGAAAAACGACTACGCCCTGCAAATCCCCTGGGTGATGGGTTTGATCGCTACCCGCTCGCTCGACCAGGAAATTCCCGGCATCCGCGAGATCGTCGCGCGCAACCGCGAGCGGGTCGAGGTGGGTGTGGAGGCGGTGCGCCTGCTCGAAGCCCTGCGCGCCGATCCGGGCAATGTCGAGCTGCGCGAGCGCTTCGATGCGGTCAAAGACGATCTGGGCTTTGGCCTGCTGCTGAAAAAATACGTCACCTCCATGGACGAGGTCACGCCGGAACTCATGGATCGCGCCGCACGCGACACCATCCCGAAGGTGGCGCCGCTGTTCTGGAGCTTTCGCATCATGGTGGCGCTGGGCTTTGCCATGCTGGCGCTATTCGGCCTGGCGCTGTGGTATTCGGTGAAGGGTAACTTCGAGCATAAGCGGTGGCTGCTGCGCTGGGCGTTGTGGTTTTTGCCGGCGCCGTGGATTGCCTCGGAACTGGGCTGGTTCGTCGCCGAGTACGGCCGTCAGCCCTGGACCATCTACGGCGTGCTGCCCACCCACCTGTCGGTATCTACGCTGACGGTGGAAAGCCTGTACGGCTCGCTGGCCGGCTTCGTCGGTTTTTATACCTTGCTGCTGATCGTCGAGATGTACCTGATGGTGCGCTTTGCCCGCCAGGGACCGGGCAGCCTGGGCACCGGTCGCTACATGAACGAAACCGCGCACGCCTGAGAGGAGGCTACATCATGATTTTTGACTACCCGACCCTGAAACTCATCTGGTGGTTGCTGGTGGGCGTGTTGCTCGTCGGTTTTGCCATCATGGACGGCCACGACATGGGCGTGGGCACGCTGCTGCCCTTCGTCGGCAAGAACGACACCGAGCGCCGCGTGGTGATCAATACCGTCGGCCCGCACTGGGACGGCAACCAGGTGTGGTTCATCACCGGCGGCGGGGCGATCTTCGCCGCTTGGCCTATCGTCTATGCCACTGCCTTCTCCGGCTTCTATTGGGCGATGCTGGCGGTGCTGTGGGCGTTGTTCTTCCGCCCGGTGGGCTTCGACTACCGCAGCAAAATCCACAATGCCACCTGGCGCAGCACCTGGGACTGGGGGTTGTTTGTCGGCGGGTTCGTGCCGCCGGTGATCTTCGGTGTGGCCTTTGGCAACCTGCTGCAAGGCGTGCCCTTCCACTTCGACGACACCCTGGTGCCGTATTACACCGGCAGCTTCTGGGACCTGCTCAACCCCTTCGCACTGCTGTGTGGCGTGGTCGCCAGTGCGATGATCACCCTGCAGGGGGCGGTATACCTGATGCATCGTACCGAAGGCGAGATCTACGCCCGCACCCGCAAAGCCATGCTGGGCGCGGGCATCGTGCTGCTGGCGGCCTTCAGTGCGGCCGGCGTGTGGGTGCAGGATATTCCCGGCTATGTGATCACCAGCGCCTTCGACCCCGCGGCACTGCCCAACCCGCAGGCCAAGACGGTGGCACGCGAAGCCGGCGCCTGGGTGGCTAACTACCGCACGATGCCCGCCACCTTGCTGGTGCCGGCGCTTGCCTACCTGGGCGCGATCGGCGCCGTCTGGCTGGCCTGGCGCGGACGCACGCTGGCGGCTTTCGTAGCCTCCTCGCTGGCCATCGTCGGGGTGATCGGTACCGCAGGGGTGTCGATGTTCCCCTTTGTGATGCCTTCGATCAGCGCGCCGGACATGAGCCTCACGGTGTGGGACGCGGTCTCCAGCCAGCGCACGCTCTCCATCATGTTCTGGGCCACGCTGATCTTCATGCCGCTGATCGTGCTCTACACCAGCTGGGCCTACAAGGTGATGTCCGGCAAGGTCACCGCGGCCTATGTACGCGAGAACGAACACTCCGCCTACTGAAACAAGGAGAACACGAATGTGGTACTTCACCTGGATGCTGGGCATCGGCTTCGCCGTTCTGCTGGCGATCCTCGACGTGCTGTGGATGGAGAATGAAGATGGACGGCGTAACAGCCTGCGGGCACGACGGGAAGGCGATGACACCTGAGGCCGAACGGGAGGTGGCGGCGGTTGGGCAGGTCAAGCCGCTGGCCATCGCCATGGCGCTGGCGATCACGCTCGGCGTCACCCTCTACCCGCATGCGCTGGCCGGCCCCGACGGCGCGGCCGACCACTGGGCGGCCATGGCTGCCTTCTGGGCGATGAGCGCCGGCTATGTGAGCGGCGTCGGCTTCCGGCCGCAGCGCCTGGTGTTCCGCCTGATCTTCTCGGGCTGGACCTGCCTGGCGGCCTTGCTCCTGGCCGGTGCCCGCATGGCCTGGCTGTGGGGGTAGGACGATGTACTTCCGCATCATCGAGGACAGCCGCTCCAGCGCCGTGGGCTACCTGCTGGCCGATGCCGGGCGGCAGTCCGCGGTGGCGATCGACCCGCCGCCCGGCCAGGAGGCGCTGATCTGCGCACTGCTCGACGAGTGCGGCCTGCGCCTGCAGCACGTGGCGCGGACCCATGTCCACCGGCCGGATCATGCCGGTTGCGCGGGCCTGTGCAGCCGCACCGGCGCCTCCTGCGTTGCCGGTGTCGAAGCCGGCCTTGCGGACGCTGCGCGAAAGCTGGTGCATGGCGACACGCTGGTGTTCGGTGACGAGGTGCTGCATGTGCTCGCCACCCCCGGACATACCCCGGGCTGCATCAGCTTCCGCTGGCGGGACCGGCTGTTCTGCGGCGACGTGTTCGACGTAGGCGGGTGCGCCGTCGGCAACAGCGAATCCGACCCAGCGCTGCTCTACGACAGCCTGACGCAACGCATCTTCACCTTGCCCGACGAGACGCTGGTGTTTCCGTCCCATCGCTCCAAGGGGCGGACCGTGTCGACCGTGGCCGACGAACGGCGCCGCCACGCCCGGGTGATCGGTGGTTCGCGCGAAGGCTTCCTGACCGAGATGGCCTTCCGCCGGGTCGTCCATCCACGTTTGACGCAGGCCCTGAACGCTGCGGGGGATGAGCCCCGCGCAGGCAAGGGCGGGCTCGAGCGATGAGTCTATAAGCATATAAGCGTACGGTGATATACTGACGCAGAAACATCATTCGGCCAGGCGGCAAGGGGTCGCTTCGCCGGTACACGGAGGAGGCGAGGATGAGCTCTCAAGAACACGAAAACCGGTTGCTGCAGAGTCTGGCGCGTGCGCCGCTCGATCGGCGAACCTTCCTGACCCTGGGTGCCGCCGGCGCGGGCAGCCTGATGCTGGGCGCCAAGCCGGCCCGGGCGGCCGAACGGGTCAAGACGGCGGCGCACATCGTCATTGCCGGCGCGGGCGCTGCCGGGCTGGCGACCGCGTCGCGGCTGGCCGCGCGTCTCGATGGCGCGAAGATCACCCTCATCGATGCGCGCAAGCCGCATTTCTACCAGCCCGGCTTCACCCTGGTGGCGGCGGGCATCAAGCCGGCCGACTACGTGGTGTCGACCACTGCCGAATACGTGCCGGGCGGTGTCGAGCTGATCGAGGAGGCCGTGGCCGAGTTCGATCCCGAGGGCAAGCGGGTGGTCACGGCCAGCGGGCGGGCGGTGTCTTACGACTACCTGGTGGTGGCCACCGGCCTCAAACTCGATTACGAAGCCATCGAAGGCATGGATGTTGCGCTGATCGGCCAGAACGGCCTGGGCAGCATTTACCATAGCCCGCAGGCTGCAGCCGCCACCTGGGGTGCGCTGTCGCAGTTTGCCGACCGTGGCGGGGTAGGGGTGTTCAGCCGCCCGGCCACCGAGATGAAATGTGCGGGCGCGCCGCTCAAATACACTTTCATCACCGACGACCACCTGCGCCGGCGCGGCAACCGCGGCAAGGCAGAGCTCATCTACAACGCCCACAACAAGACCTTGTTCAGCGTGCCCATCGTGCATGAGAAGGTGCGCATGCTGTTCCGTGATCGCGGCATCAAGACCCACTACGACCGGGTGCTGACCCGCATCGAGCCGGCTCGCCGTGTAGCCACTTTCAGCACGCCGGACGGCCTGGTCGAGCAGCCCTACGACTTCATCAACGTGATTCCGCCCATGCGCGCACCGGATGCGGTACGCAACAGTCCATTGCCGTGGCAACAGGGGCCTTGGGTTGCGGAAGGGTGGTTAGAAGTGGAGCGCAGCAATCTGCGCCACAAACGCTACCCGGAGATTTTTGCCGTGGGTGACATCGCCGGCGTGCCCAAAGGTAAAACCGCGGCCAGCGTAAAGTGGCAGGTGCCGGTGGCGGTAGACCACCTGGTGGCAGACATCGCCGGGCGGCAGAGCGATGCGGTTTATGAGGGCTACACCTCCTGCCCGCTGATTACCCGTCTGGGGCGGGCGATGTTGATCGAATTCGATTACGAGAACAACCTTACTCCCTCGTTTCCCGGCGTGGTGGCACCGCTGGAAGAGCTGTGGGTGAGCTGGGTGATGAAGACCATGGCGCTCAAGCCCACCTATATCAGCATGCTGCGCGGTCGCGCCTGAGGAGGAAATAACCCATGAAAGAACTCGACCCGTTGGTTTTTCTGGCCGTATTCCAGGAAATGCTAGGCCCCTTGCTGTGGGTGTTGGTGTTGCTGGCGGTGGGCGGTATCGCCGCATTCTTCGCGGTGCTGGTGAAGGAGCGCCGCATCGTCAGTCAGCGTCTGGTGCGCGCCGAGCTTCTGGGCCTGGTTGGCGGCGTGCTGTCGCTGGTGCTGATGGCCAAGGTGTCCTCGTCGGGCTTCACCGACGCGGGCGGGCCGGCCGACTGGTTTTTGATCGCGTTGGTGTTCGGCGTCGGTCTCGCCGGCACCACCATCCTGGTCTATGCGTTGGCCGGCTGGCGTGATCTGCTAAGCAGTTCGCGCTGAAAAGCGCTGCGGAGCCGACTTCAGTCGGCTCCGCGAACCGCGTCTGCCCAGCAATTGGGCGTCTCGAACAGGCGCACCCGCTCCAGTCGCAGGTTGTTGCCGTAAATGTCGCGATACAGCGGATCGAGAATTTCGAAGGCAAGCCGGGCAAGGTTCTCGGCCGTGGGGATGACGTCCAGCACCACGGTCTTATGGCCCGGAATGCGGGCCAGCAGGTCGACCACCACGGTGTCGCCGCGATAGACCAAAAAAGCGTGATCCCACAGATCCACCAAATGCTGCTTGGCAATGGTCTTCACATCGGCAAAATCCATCACCATGCCGTTGACCGGTTGACCGGCCGCGTCGATGATGCGTCCTGAAAGCGTCACCTCGATTGCGTAGCGGTGGCCGTGTAGATGACGGCACTGGCTTGCATGGTCAGGAATTCGATGTCCGGCGTCGAACTCCAGTCGGCGGGTGATACGCATGATCAATCTCGGTGGTGTCGGCGATAAAGGGCGCGGATTATACACTGCATGTCGATTCACCGCTGACCGTTTTCCCTTCCACCACAATGACTTCCAGAAAGATCGAGCTGAGCGTTCGCAACCATGACCGCGATCTCGCGGGCATGACCTACGTGTACCCGGTGCTGTCCCGTCGGGCCGGAGGGGTGTCGGTGGGGGTGAACCTCAACCCCAATAACGCCTGCAACTGGCACTGTGTTTACTGTCAGGTGCCGAACCTCGTTCGCGGTGCTGCGCCACCCATCGACCTGGCGCGGCTGGAAATGGAGCTCGATGGCTTTCTGGCTGCGCTGGTCATCGGCGACTGGCTGCTGCGCAATGCGCCGGAAGGCGCGCGCGAAGTGCGCGACATCGCGCTCTCCGGCAACGGTGAGCCGACCAGCGCGGCGGCCTTTCCGGAGGTGGTCGAACTCATCCATCGCCTGCGGCAAAAGTACGGTCTGACCCGGGTGCCGCTGCGGCTGATTACCAACGGCAGCCTGCTTGGCCGGGAGCGTGTGCGGGCCGGCATCGCGCGCATGGGCGAGATCGGCGGCGAAGTATGGTTCAAAATCGATGCCGGACGACCCGAGGATATCGAACGCATCAACGGTGTGCGTATGCCGGTCGCCCGCGTGGTGCGTAACCTGGCCGCCTGTGCGCAGTTGTGTCCGACCTGGGTGCAAACCTGTGTGTTCCGCTGGGACGGTGTGGGGCCGGATGCCCAAGCGCTTGCCGCCTATCTGGACGTGCTCGAACGCGCGGGCTGTCAGCGTCTGCGCGGGGTAATGCTCTACGGTGTGGCACGCCCGTCCATGCAGCCAGAGGCGCCACGCGTCAGCCCGGTGAGCGTGGCAGAACTCGAAGCCGTGGCCGAAGCCATCAGAAAAAAAGGGCTGACCGTAACGGTCAGCCCCTGATGCAGCTAGCTGCGCCCAGAGCGGCTTCGTAACGTTCAGCTGCGCTCCTTGCGCTTGGCGCGGGCTTCCTTTTTGAGCGACTTGAACAACTCGGGATTGGTGGTCTTGAGGTATTCGGCCACCTCCACGTCTTCTTTCTTAACCTTGTTGATATCGATTTGCTCAATATGTACCAGACGCAGCAATGCTTGAACCGGGCGCGGAATGTTGCGGCCGCTCTCATAGCGCGAGCCGCCACTTTGCGTGACACCAATCTTGGACCAGAACTGCGATTGGTTCATGCCGAGCTTACGGCGGATTTCACGGACATCGATGTTGTCGAGGCTTTTCATTGTCTCTGTTCCTGTCGAGTAATGTCGGGTGCGTGGTCAGACACTTCCGACGGGTTACGGTTCCATACAACTTAAGTTGTATGATAGTTGCAGTATAGATCAGCATGTTCGGAACATACAACCACGATAAGAACATAATCCGTGTTAACCGCAATCAATAGCCGCGCCCTTGCTGGATTCTGTGTGAATGACCAAAGTTGTAACCCGATGTGATTAGGCGGCAGCGGGTTTTCGTTGTGCCCGCATGGGCAAACGCGCATCGCGCAGGTCGATTGCTTGTTGAGCGTCGATCGGCCGCGAAAAGCCGGGGCGAACTGCCCATTCATGCGCACTTCCGCTAGAATTGCCGCTTTTATCCCCAGGCACTGGATACGACGATGGCACTGATAGTTCAGAAATACGGCGGTACCTCGGTGGGCAGCCCAGAGCGGATCAAGAACGTCGCCAAGCGGGTGGCGAAATTCCACGCCCAAGGGCACCAAGTGGTCGTCGTGGTGTCGGCAATGAGCGGTGAGACCAACCGCCTGATTGCGTTGGCCAAGGAGGTTGCCGCCAAACCCGATCCGCGCGAGCTGGACGTGGTGGTGTCGACCGGCGAGCAGGTCACCATCGGCCTGCTGTGTATGGCGCTGCACGACCTCGGCCTGAAGGCCAAAAGTTACACCGGTGCGCAGGTGCGCATTCTGACCGACTCGGCTCACACCAAGGCGCGGATTCTGAACATCGACGAAGCGCCCATCCGGCGTGACCTCGAAGATGGCATGATCGTCGTGGTGGCCGGTTTCCAGGGGGTGGATGAGCACGGCAATATCACCACCCTGGGGCGGGGCGGCTCTGATACGACCGGCGTGGCGCTGGCTGCGGCGCTCAAAGCCGACGAGTGCCAGATTTATACCGACGTGGATGGCGTCTACACCACCGACCCGCGCATCGTGCCGGAAGCGCGCAAACTCGACACCATCACCTTCGAGGAAATGCTGGAAATGGCCAGTCTGGGTTCCAAGGTGCTGCAGATCCGCTCGGTCGAGTTCGCGGGCAAGTACAAAGTCAAGCTGCGCGTCCTGTCCAGCTTTCAAGAAGAAGGCGAGGGCACGCTCATCACTGTTGAGGAAGAAAGGAACATGGAACAACCCGTCATTTCCGGCATCGCCTTCAATCGCGACGAAGCCAAGATCACCGTTCTGGGCGTGCCCGACAAGCCCGGTATTGCCTACCAGATTCTCGGTCCGGTGGCCGATGCCAACATCGATGTCGATATGATCATCCAGAACGTCAGCCACGACGGCACCACGGACTTTTCCTTCACCGTGTCGCGCGGTGACCTGGACAAAGCGGTCGGCATCCTTGAAAGCGTCAAGACCCATATCGGCGCTCGTGCGGTCGAAAGCGACAAAAACGCCGCCAAAGTGTCGGTCGTCGGCGTCGGCATGCGCTCGCATCCGGGCGTGGCCTCCAAAATGTTCCGCACGCTGGCCGAAGAAGGCATCAATATCCAGATGATTTCCACCTCTGAAATCAAAATTTCGGTGGTGATCGAAGAGAAGTATCTGGAGCTTGCGGTGCGTGTGCTGCACAAAGCATTTGGCCTAGACGCCGCCTGAACGCGAGAAAATTGACCGCGAGAGGCTAAGTTGCTATAGTCTCGCCCTTCTGACGGAGACGTGGCCGAGAGGTCGAAGGCACTCCCCTGCTAAGGGAGCATACCGGCTAAAACCGGTATCGAGGGTTCGAATCCCTCCGTCTCCGCCATACCTGCTAAAGAGCCATATTTTCAAGTCAATTCAACGACTTATGAAGTATGGCTTTTTCTTATATACCACATCGAGTTACCACTACCCCCTCAGCGGTGGATCGTGGCTCCGAGTTGCGGCGTCCAGCACAGTTCCCCGACAGCCGGAACACGGACGTACAGAGATGTCCCCAAAAAACTGGCCAGAGGGATAAGTGATAGCCTTGCTTTCGTAACCGACCGCGGCAGCGGTCTTGAGAGGGAGCAAGAGCATGGCAAGAAGGAAACGGCGGAACCACTCGCCGGCATTCAAGGCGCAGGTAGCCCTGGCGGCGATGAAAGGGGACCGGACGCTGGCCGAGTTGGCCCAGCAGTACGACATCCATCCGAACTAGATCACGGACTGGAAGACGCAGCTCCTGGAGCGGGCGGCCCAGGTCTTCGACGGGCCGAAGCCCGAGCCGGGGCCGGATCTCAAGGAATTGCACGCCAAGATCGGGCAGCTGACCTTGGAGAACGATTTTTTAGAAAGTGCGCTCGTCAAGGCGGGACGACTGAGCGCAAGGCGATGATTGACCGCACCCACGACCTGCCGGTGATCCGGCAATGCGAGATGCTGGCCCTGCCGCGCTCGACGGCCTACTACCGGCCTGCGCCGGAATCGGCCGAGAACCTGGCGCTGATGCGCAAGATTGACCAACTGCATCTGGAATTTCCGTTTGCCGGCGCCCGCATACTGCGCGACCTGCTGAAACAGGAGGGCATCCGGGCAGGCAGAAAACGGATTGCCCGGCTCATGGCCAAAATGGGCATCGAAGCGCTCTACCGGAAACCCAATACCAGCCAGAAGGGGCCGGGGCACAAGATCTACCCCTACCTGCTGCGGGGTCTCACCATCGACCGGCCGAACCAGGTCTGGGCGGCGGACATCACCTACATTCCGATGCGCCGGGGTTTCGTCTATCTGGTGGCCGTGGTCGATTGGTTCAGCCGCAAGGTGCTGAGTTGGCGGGTGTCGAACACGCTGACCACGGATTTCTGCCTGGATGCGGTCAGGGAGGCGATCCACCGTTATGGCGTGCCAGAGATATTCAATACCGACCAGGGTAGCCAATTTACCAGCACCGACTTCACGACGTTGCTCAAGGAGAACGGGATCAGGATCAGCATGGACGGCAAGGGCTGCTGGCGCGACAACGTCTTTGTCGAGCGCTTGTGGCGGACGGTCCAGTACGAGGAGGTCTATCTGTACGCCTACGACAGTGTCAGCGAAGCGAAAGCGGGACTGGCGAAATACTTCGCGCTGTACAACACCCGCCGGCCGCACAGCTGTTTCGGCGGCATACCGCCGGACCAGACCTATTTTGGCAACCTGCCGGAACTCAGGACGGCAGCATGAGTTATCATCGGTTACCCACCGCGCCGCTCGCCTCCCGCCATAAAAGGGCGGGCGGCGGCGCCGTGGATAACCGGCATCCGCAAGGCTCCACTTATCTCCGCCCAATTTCTGTCCAATCAAACGGGGCCACCTCTCTTCGCGCTGGACGTAAATAGCGCCTTGAATGTTGCAGTTATTGCTGACTTGCTGGCGTCAAGCAGAGGACCAACATACTTGGCGACCTCTTCCGCAACAGCATGCCCGCTCTCATCAGCGATCCTCTCGCCAAGCTTCTTCAGTGATGCTTTCAGGACGCCCTTGAAAGTCTTGTCCGGTGCGCCTGCCTTGACCAGTGCATCGAGTGTCGCTGACTTCTGTGATTCCGAGAGTTGGGCCTCAATGAGAGCCACCATCGCATCGAGTGTCAGTGTGACGAGACTTGGAGAGAAGGATCCGTCGGTCACGTGACCCATCTCTTTCAGCTTCGCCCGGATGTGATCAGACAACAATGGATTCTCGATCTCGAGCGCGAACGATTCACCTCGCTTTTGCATGATCGGCGCCCGAAGCAGAATGCGCACGTCTTCATCCAGTTCCTGTGCCGTTCGAGTCCGCAGTTCTTGGTCGTAGATAAGTCGTCTAGCCTTCGTCCTCGTGATCTTTAGATTCGAGACTAACTCATAGACGCTGGGTCTATCGGACACAGCGCCGATCTGCGCAAGGAGACGCAGGATGAGCAGCTCGACCTCCGTCTTTGGGAGTGCGCCAAAGGCAGGGTGCAGGTACGCAGCGAGGAAAGTGTCAACCGCGTCTTTCGTCTTCTGACTTCCAGCTTTGGCGGTGATTGCAGCGATATCCACGTGGGCTTCCTTTGTGACGGCTAACGTCGAAGCTCAGGGGCGCGCCGCTTGCGGCGCGTCCCCCTGGAGCGAAGCGTTAGCCGATATCGCCGACACGAGCGGAAATTTTTCCGGGTGGCGGATCGACTCGACGGACAGATCGACATCCAGTAGCGGCCAATACAAATGATCCTGGGCGGGCCATTCAATAGTGGTCAATTGCTCGATCGTAGCCTGCCGGAACCAAGGAAATTCCACGAATGGCACCAACAACTCCTCGTCATCGAGAAGCAGCCAGAAGCCGTTTTTTGAAACATGGGTGACTTCAGCCACCGAAGTGTTTGTGCCAGGCATTGATGATCTCCTGATGATGTCTGGCGATGACACGTTCTGCCTCCGCCAGCTCGCGCTCGGACAGGCCAGTGTGGGTGGCCAGCGCGACGCCAGGCTCAAGCCAGAACTTGGCCTCGCCATGCGGGTGCGCCACATGGATGTGCATTCTCGGCTCTTCGCGCGAAAAGAAGAAGAGCCGGAAGGGGCCATCGCGGACAACTGTTGGTGCCATGTAGTGTTCAGCGGCTAACGTCCAAGCTCAGGGGCGCGCCGCTTGCGGCGCGTCCCCTGGAGCGCAGGGTTGGGCAGGAACAAACACATACTCGACGATGCTTTCCGCAGCAGGTGCGGCAACTCCGTCCTCGCGTAGGCCCTCGAGGTGAAACTGGATGGCCGAAAGCAGCTCGGTTTCGGTTTCCTCCACGGTCGCCCCGGTTGCGACACAGCCGGGCAAATCGGGCACATAACCAGAAAAATTATTGCCTGCCCTTTCAATCACGATTGCATAGCGCATAGATTTACCCTTTCAGTCCTGCCTGCTTGAGAATGCTGTTGAGTGTTCCGGCTGCCAAATCATCACTCGGTTTCCCTGCAACGGTGACACGCCCAGGTTTGGATGGATGCTTGAACTGGCGGTGACTTCCCCGAGTCGCCACCAGGAACCAGCCATCGTTGCGGAGCATGAGCAACACGTCACCGACTTTCATGAGCCGAGTATGCCATGTTCAGCGCTCATATTGCCCAACGTTCAAGCTCAGGGGCGCTGCGCGGCTTTATCGCGCAGCGTCCGTGTGGACTGCCGGGTTGGGGGTCACTTGCGCTGAGGGATTGAATCCATGCTGTCCAGCCACGGCGTACCCGATAGCTCAGGTTGCGCCTCAAGGAGGGTAATTTCGGCACCGGTATTAGCTCTGATAGAACGCACGATGTCGAGGAAGGTTTTCTCCGTCCACTCTTCCGGGGTGCCTACCATTGCATACGCCATATCTCGGCTGATCTGAAATAGCCCACCCTCTTGCTTTGTAAATACGGCGTAAAGGTTGAGGTGGTAGCAGGGCAATCGCACCTACTTATCATACGCATAACAGATAAGCCGTTTACGATCATGCACTTAGGCACCCCCTGTTCACAGCGTCATATTTTGTGTAGCTTACTGTCTTTTTGGGGATCCCATGAAGGCAGTAAGCATCATGCCGCTGACGCAGGTGTTCGTCTCGGTTTCCGACCCGCGCAGCAAGCGCCACACACGCCACGACCTGTCCGAACTGCTCACGGTCGCGGTGTGTGCAGTGCTCTCGGGCGTGGACGACTTCGTCGACATCGAGTTGTGGGCCAAGGCCAAGATCGATTGGCTGCGAGGGTTCATGAAGCTTGAGCATGGCATCCCTTCGCACGACACGATCGGGCGCGTGTTCGGCCTGATTGAGCCTGACGAGTTCGAGGCGGCGTTTCGGCGCTGGGTCGGCATGGTCGTGCCGGTGCTGGCCGAAGACACGGTCGTTGCGATCGACGGCAAGAGCAGCCGAAGAACGGCAAGCAAGGGCAAGACCCCTGCAAGTGCCCTGCACATGGTCAGCGCGTTCGCCGCCGGGATGGGCGTGGTGTTGGGCCAGAGGGCCACGGCCGAGAAATCCAACGAGATCACCGCCATTCCCGAGTTGCTCTCGAAGCTCGCCCTGGAAGGCTGCGTGGTGACGATCGACGCGATGGGCACACAGGCGAAGATTGCGCGCACGATCCGCGAACGCGGCGCCCACTACGTGCTGTGCGTGAAGGACAACCACCCGAAGTTGCTCGACTCGATCCGCTTTGCCGGCGTCGCGGATCCACGGGGACCGCTCACGCCGGCCTCGACGCATGAAACCACGAATCTTGGCCATGGACGCACGGAGATCCGCCGCTGCGTTGCGTACGACGCCACCGATCGGCTCTACAAGGGCGAAGAGTGGAAGGACGTCGCGAGCTTCGCCTTGATCGAGCGGGTGCGCACTGTCGGCAACAAAACCAGCACCGAGCGTGCCTACTACCTGAGCAGCCTGCCCGCGGACGCCGAGCGCATCGCCAAAGCAGTTCGCAGCCACTGGGAGGTGGAGAATCGGCTTCACTGGTGTCTGGATGTGCAGTTCAACGAGGATCAGTCCCGGGTGCGCAGCGGTTACGCGGCCAACAACTTGGCTGTTGTTCGCCACATCGTGATGAACCTGCTGCGGCTGAACACGACCCGTAAGGCGAGCATCAAGTCCAAGCGCATGCTGGCTGCCACTATTGACGAATTTCGGGCCGAGTTGCTCGGAGTTATGACATGAAGGTGCGATTGCCCTGGAGGTGGTAGCCGTCCTTGTATTGGAACAGGCATGCGTTCAGGTTCAGATTATTGCCTCTTTTGAATTTTGAGTGGGTAATGCGGGATCCGGGGTGCCGGGCCCTTGGGGTCAAGGGCGGGCGCAGCCCGGCGCAGCGAACCCTTGACGCCAAGGGCCCGGCGGTACGCTGGTTCATGGCTGGATGCAGCGCAGTTGTGCATCCAGCCATGAAGACAAGCGCGGCGGTGTGAGGTCGCAGCATCGGGTAGGATCGCCGCGCGTGTTGAATCTGCAGGGATGACAAGCAATGCATGCGAAGCTGTTCGAGGCCGCACTGGGCATCACCGATCCGTGGCGCGTGGCCGGGGTCGATTTCGACGCCGCCAAGAAGGTGCTCACAATCACGGTCGATTTCGTCGCGGGCAGCCGCTTCGCGGTGCCGGGCGTGGCCGGGGCGCATCCGGTGCATGACACGGTGAGCAAGCGCTACCGGCACCTGAACTTCTTCCAGCACGAGTGCTACCTCGAAGTGCGGGTGCCGCGCGTGCGCCTGCCCGACGGCGGCATCCGCCAGGTCGAGCCGGATTGGGCAGGCAAGCTCGCCGGCTTCACGCTGCTGTTCGAGGCGCTCGTCCTGGCGCTGTGCCGTGAGATGCCCTTTGCTGCGCTGGCCCGCGTGGTGGGGCTGTCCTGGCACCGCATGGCCGCCATCTGCAAGCGCTACGTCGAGCTGGCGCTCGATCAGGCCGACTTCTCCGAGGTCAAGCGCCTGGCCGCCGATGAGACCTCGCGCGCACGCGGCCACGATTACATCACCCTGGTCGCCGATGCCGACGCGCGCCGCGTGCTGTTCGTCACCGAAGGGCGCGATGCTGCCACGATTGAGGCCTTCGCTGACGATCTGAGGGCCCACGGCGGCGACCCCCAAGCCATCGAGTCGATCTCGATCGACATGTCGCCGGCCTTTATTAAGGGAGTCACGGAGAATCTGCCCAACGCCACCATCACCTTCGACAAGTTTCACGTCATCGCCCACGCCAGCGCGGCCGTCGACAAGATGCGCCGCATCGAGCAGCGCACCGACCCGTCTCTCAAGGGGATGCGCTGGAAGCTGCTCAAGGATCTGAACGCGCTCGAGCCGGCCGCGCGCGCCGAGCTCAACGAGTTCATCGCGCAGGTGGCCACCAAGCGCACCGCGCGCGCCTGGCTCTACAAGGAGCAACTGCGCGAGATCCTCGATCGCAAGCAGGTCAACGTCGTGCGCGCCATGCTCTGGCAGTGGACTGTCAACGTCATGCGCTCCAAGGTCGAGCCGATGAAGGCGGTGGCCAAGATGATCCGCAAGCACCTCGAAGGCATCGTCGCCTGGACCCGCACCCGCCAGACCAACGGCTTCCTGGAGGCCATCAACGGCCTCTTCCAGGCCGCCAAGCGCAAGGCCCGCGGATACGGGAGCTTCTCCACCATCCGCACCGTCGTGTTCCTGCTCGCCGGCAAGCTGGACTTCGGAAAACTCAATCGGCATGCCGCCTGACCCACTCGTTTTTCAAAAGAACCAGATTATTGCTCCCAGACACGCGCCGCTCTGCCTTTGCGGTCCAGACTGCTCCTTCACATGTGGCCATACGAAACCCCAATGACCCGGCCCCTCCTGCAAGAGCGGCAAGCTTATTAACCCGGCAATCAAATAGCTAATTTACTGAGCGTAGCGAACGTGCTCATGGCTGAAATACGACCGCACACGATCTGGCATCGCAGCGATGCGTTCCATGCATGTACGCGCAGCCTCAAGCAGTGCTGCGGCCGTCTTGGCAATCGGTCCGGTACGGATCGCCGTTTTCAGGTCCCGGTTCAGGTACTCGTCAGGGTTGAGCTCCGGCGCATACGGCGGCAGGTAAAACAGTTCGATCTTCTCGGTGTTCTCCGCAACCCACTCGCGGACACGGTTGGCGCGATGCACACGCAGGTTGTCGACGATCAGGAACACCTTGCGCTGCGCGTCCTGAATCAGACCCTTCAAGAACACGATGAAGCGCTCGGCATCGATGGCCCCCTCGAAGAACGAGAAGCGCACCAAGCCCTGGTTGGTGATCGCAGAGATCATCGATGCCGATCCATGGCGACCGGCTGGCAGTCGAAGCTCAGGAGTGAGCCCCGCCATGGAGTAGCCGCGCACCCAGTTCGTGTCTTGGCGAATGGCGGTCTCGTCACCCCAGTAGATCTCGGCATGCTCAGTCTTGGCGCGGGCAACGATCTTCGGGTACTCGTCCTCCAGCCACGCCTTGAGCCGGGCCGGGTCCTGTTCGAGCGCGCGCTTGACCGGTCGCTGCGGTGTAAAGCCCCAGCGCCGAAGGTACTCACCGACCGTACGGATGGGCATGTCGATGCCAAAGAGCTGCTCGATGGCGAGCATGACCGCGCGACGGTTCCACAGCGCAAACTCGAGCTTGAGCTGGGCGGGGTTGGAGCCGATGATCTTCAATCGCAGTTGCTCTTCTTGAACCAGCGTCAGCGTGCGACCCGAGCCATGCCGCCGACCACGTTGCAGGGCAATCGCACCTACTTATCATACGCATAACAGATAAGCCGTTTACGATCATGCACTTAGGCACCCCCTGTTCACAGCGTCATATTTTGTGTAGCTTACTGTCTTTTTGGGGATCCCATGAAGGCAGTAAGCATCATGCCGCTGACGCAGGTGTTCGTCTCGGTTTCCGACCCGCGCAGCAAGCGCCACACACGCCACGACCTGTCCGAACTGCTCACGGTCGCGGTGTGTGCAGTGCTCTCGGGCGTGGACGACTTCGTCGACATCGAGTTGTGGGCCAAGGCCAAGATCGATTGGCTGCGAGGGTTCATGAAGCTTGAGCATGGCATCCCTTCGCACGACACGATCGGGCGCGTGTTCGGCCTGATTGAGCCTGACGAGTTCGAGGCGGCGTTTCGGCGCTGGGTCGGCATGGTCGTGCCGGTGCTGGCCGAAGACACGGTCGTTGCGATCGACGGCAAGAGCAGCCGAAGAACGGCAAGCAAGGGCAAGACCCCTGCAAGTGCCCTGCACATGGTCAGCGCGTTCGCCGCCGGGATGGGCGTGGTGTTGGGCCAGAGGGCCACGGCCGAGAAATCCAACGAGATCACCGCCATTCCCGAGTTGCTCTCGAAGCTCGCCCTGGAAGGCTGCGTGGTGACGATCGACGCGATGGGCACACAGGCGAAGATTGCGCGCACGATCCGCGAACGCGGCGCCCACTACGTGCTGTGCGTGAAGGACAACCACCCGAAGTTGCTCGACTCGATCCGCTTTGCCGGCGTCGCGGATCCACGGGGACCGCTCACGCCGGCCTCGACGCATGAAACCACGAATCTTGGCCATGGACGCACGGAGATCCGCCGCTGCGTTGCGTACGACGCCACCGATCGGCTCTACAAGGGCGAAGAGTGGAAGGACGTCGCGAGCTTCGCCTTGATCGAGCGGGTGCGCACTGTCGGCAACAAAACCAGCACCGAGCGTGCCTACTACCTGAGCAGCCTGCCCGCGGACGCCGAGCGCATCGCCAAAGCAGTTCGCAGCCACTGGGAGGTGGAGAATCGGCTTCACTGGTGTCTGGATGTGCAGTTCAACGAGGATCAGTCCCGGGTGCGCAGCGGTTACGCGGCCAACAACTTGGCTGTTGTTCGCCACATCGTGATGAACCTGCTGCGGCTGAACACGACCCGTAAGGCGAGCATCAAGTCCAAGCGCATGCTGGCTGCCACTATTGACGAATTTCGGGCCGAGTTGCTCGGAGTTATGACATGAAGGTGCGATTGCCCTGGCCAATGGCTGGAGCGGTATATTCTCCAGAAAGTCAAAGCCGTTTATGCGCAGGTTGGCTCAGAGGTCACTGGAGAATTGCGATTCGAGTACCTCATCAACCCTCAGATCATCCTGCCTAACGGCGACGATTTTGAACTTGATATTTTGGCTGCAATAGGATCGTCTATCTACTGGATCGAAGCCAAGTCAGGTGACTACCAGCAGCACGTAGCCAAGTATTCCAAGTTTGCTCGACTTCTTGGACTTGACTTCGACCATTCGTTCATGGTCCTGACAGATGTACCTGACAGTCGTTGTGACGCGCTCTCATCGCTGTTCTCAATGACCGTTTGTACCCTGCGGACGTTCGAGGAGAGGTTGCTGGTAGTTGCGCGAAACGACACTGCCCAACAAAGCGCTCCAGCGGACGGGCTTGCGCCCGCCGCTGAGCGCTGACGTTATTAACCCGGCAATCAAATAGATTCTGATATAATCCGGGCATGGAAAAGATCGACGCCCGCAAGCTTCCGCCCGAAGCCCTGGAACACATTCGCCGCCAGGCATTTGTGCTGCGCAAACGGGGTTACACGTGGGCGCACATCGCTGAGGTCTGCGGGGTGCACGTTGGCACTGTATTGAAATGGGCGCGGCGCGCGCAAGCGTCGGGTATCGATGCGGTCATCAAGGGCGGGCAACGTGGTCCAGGGCAATCGCACCTTCATGTCATAACTCCGAGCAACTCGGCCCGAAATTCGTCAATAGTGGCAGCCAGCATGCGCTTGGACTTGATGCTCGCCTTACGGGTCGTGTTCAGCCGCAGCAGGTTCATCACGATGTGGCGAACAACAGCCAAGTTGTTGGCCGCGTAACCGCTGCGCACCCGGGACTGATCCTCGTTGAACTGCACATCCAGACACCAGTGAAGCCGATTCTCCACCTCCCAGTGGCTGCGAACTGCTTTGGCGATGCGCTCGGCGTCCGCGGGCAGGCTGCTCAGGTAGTAGGCACGCTCGGTGCTGGTTTTGTTGCCGACAGTGCGCACCCGCTCGATCAAGGCGAAGCTCGCGACGTCCTTCCACTCTTCGCCCTTGTAGAGCCGATCGGTGGCGTCGTACGCAACGCAGCGGCGGATCTCCGTGCGTCCATGGCCAAGATTCGTGGTTTCATGCGTCGAGGCCGGCGTGAGCGGTCCCCGTGGATCCGCGACGCCGGCAAAGCGGATCGAGTCGAGCAACTTCGGGTGGTTGTCCTTCACGCACAGCACGTAGTGGGCGCCGCGTTCGCGGATCGTGCGCGCAATCTTCGCCTGTGTGCCCATCGCGTCGATCGTCACCACGCAGCCTTCCAGGGCGAGCTTCGAGAGCAACTCGGGAATGGCGGTGATCTCGTTGGATTTCTCGGCCGTGGCCCTCTGGCCCAACACCACGCCCATCCCGGCGGCGAACGCGCTGACCATGTGCAGGGCACTTGCAGGGGTCTTGCCCTTGCTTGCCGTTCTTCGGCTGCTCTTGCCGTCGATCGCAACGACCGTGTCTTCGGCCAGCACCGGCACGACCATGCCGACCCAGCGCCGAAACGCCGCCTCGAACTCGTCAGGCTCAATCAGGCCGAACACGCGCCCGATCGTGTCGTGCGAAGGGATGCCATGCTCAAGCTTCATGAACCCTCGCAGCCAATCGATCTTGGCCTTGGCCCACAACTCGATGTCGACGAAGTCGTCCACGCCCGAGAGCACTGCACACACCGCGACCGTGAGCAGTTCGGACAGGTCGTGGCGTGTGTGGCGCTTGCTGCGCGGGTCGGAAACCGAGACGAACACCTGCGTCAGCGGCATGATGCTTACTGCCTTCATGGGATCCCCAAAAAGACAGTAAGCTACACAAAATATGACGCTGTGAACAGGGGGTGCCTAAGTGCATGATCGTAAACGGCTTATCTGTTATGCGTATGATAAGTAGGTGCGATTGCCCTGGTAGGGTTAGGCAGTTACTTTGCAACAGATAAAAATGCCTTGATATACGCGCCTGGAATAAAGAAAACTTCCTCTCCTGCTTTGCCACTAATCTTGAAACGAATACTGGAATCTTGGTTCTTCGCCAG
Organism: Pseudothauera hydrothermalis; assembly: GCF_003345255.1. Taxonomy (GTDB): domain Bacteria; phylum Pseudomonadota; class Gammaproteobacteria; order Burkholderiales; family Rhodocyclaceae; genus Pseudothauera; species Pseudothauera hydrothermalis. The sequence continues at coordinate 1,174,787 of NZ_CP029331.1, forward strand.
ATACTCACGTGAGACATTCAAGCCCACGTGTTCGTAGTGGGAACACCCATAACGGTTACATGAGCCGACATCGCGAGAAATAAGAGTTGTTTTCAGACTGTTCCCGTTGGAGTCATAAGCGGAATTGTAGAAGCGCCAATCGCCATTGTAGTAATCCATTACGTAGATTTGATAACCAACGTCTTCAGTTCCGTCTATCTTCCATGCTCGAATGAACAGTTTATCAAAAACATTATCTGCGGCATTGGGCCCCTCGTACTTTGTGACTTTTTTGAAATCGTCGCGCTGGACGCTTATTGCGCCTGCAACCGCTTGAGAATCGTTAAGGTTAACTCTGGGTGCTGGCGCAATACAGGCAGAGAGAGCAATGGCGGTCGCTACGAATACAAGACCAGCAGGGCAATCGCACCTACTTATCATACGCATAACAGATAAGCCGTTTACGATCATGCACTTAGGCACCCCCTGTTCACAGCGTCATATTTTGTGTAGCTTACTGTCTTTTTGGGGATCCCATGAAGGCAGTAAGCATCATGCCGCTGACGCAGGTGTTCGTCTCGGTTTCCGACCCGCGCAGCAAGCGCCACACACGCCACGACCTGTCCGAACTGCTCACGGTCGCGGTGTGTGCAGTGCTCTCGGGCGTGGACGACTTCGTCGACATCGAGTTGTGGGCCAAGGCCAAGATCGATTGGCTGCGAGGGTTCATGAAGCTTGAGCATGGCATCCCTTCGCACGACACGATCGGGCGCGTGTTCGGCCTGATTGAGCCTGACGAGTTCGAGGCGGCGTTTCGGCGCTGGGTCGGCATGGTCGTGCCGGTGCTGGCCGAAGACACGGTCGTTGCGATCGACGGCAAGAGCAGCCGAAGAACGGCAAGCAAGGGCAAGACCCCTGCAAGTGCCCTGCACATGGTCAGCGCGTTCGCCGCCGGGATGGGCGTGGTGTTGGGCCAGAGGGCCACGGCCGAGAAATCCAACGAGATCACCGCCATTCCCGAGTTGCTCTCGAAGCTCGCCCTGGAAGGCTGCGTGGTGACGATCGACGCGATGGGCACACAGGCGAAGATTGCGCGCACGATCCGCGAACGCGGCGCCCACTACGTGCTGTGCGTGAAGGACAACCACCCGAAGTTGCTCGACTCGATCCGCTTTGCCGGCGTCGCGGATCCACGGGGACCGCTCACGCCGGCCTCGACGCATGAAACCACGAATCTTGGCCATGGACGCACGGAGATCCGCCGCTGCGTTGCGTACGACGCCACCGATCGGCTCTACAAGGGCGAAGAGTGGAAGGACGTCGCGAGCTTCGCCTTGATCGAGCGGGTGCGCACTGTCGGCAACAAAACCAGCACCGAGCGTGCCTACTACCTGAGCAGCCTGCCCGCGGACGCCGAGCGCATCGCCAAAGCAGTTCGCAGCCACTGGGAGGTGGAGAATCGGCTTCACTGGTGTCTGGATGTGCAGTTCAACGAGGATCAGTCCCGGGTGCGCAGCGGTTACGCGGCCAACAACTTGGCTGTTGTTCGCCACATCGTGATGAACCTGCTGCGGCTGAACACGACCCGTAAGGCGAGCATCAAGTCCAAGCGCATGCTGGCTGCCACTATTGACGAATTTCGGGCCGAGTTGCTCGGAGTTATGACATGAAGGTGCGATTGCCCTGACAAGACCAGTTCGAGTTTCCAATTTATTTCTCCTTGTATAGGTAATGCCTAACGTCGAAGCTCAGGGGCGCGCCGCTTGCGGCGCGTCCCGCTGGAGCGCGGGGTTAGGCCGATTGACGGGTCTTCCATGATGCAACATATCTCCCGGCAACGGCACCAATAGCGATGACTATGGGGGCACCCAAAAAATAGATGAACCAGCCGTTTGCCGCATGCGATTCGTTGGATTGGGCGACAAGCAACCAAACCAAGAACAGCAAGAGATGCAGGCCGACAAAGCCACCGACGGTAGCGCTCTTCGATGCTTCAAAGTAGCTAGAAATGGCCGCCCAAACCCAGTGAGGGGCCGAAAGTATCAAGTAGAGCTCTGTGAGCTTTTCCGTCATGCGCGCAAGCCATGAGATGCTCAACTCGATCTGGGCACCAGAGGCGGCCAAGATTAATGCCGCGATTGCAGGTAGAGCCAGGTGAGCGAGGTAGTACATGGCAGAGGCCTAACGTTGAAGGTGAGGGGCGCGGAGCGAGCGGGCGAAGCCCGCTTGCGGAGCGTCCCTCTCGACCGCAATGTTAGGCGGTTTGGTTGGCATGGCGGCGAAACTCCGGCCAAAGCAGCACGAGCAGACAGACAAGGCAGCAGGCGGTGAGAACTGAACCTTGGGCAAGAGCGACGGGAGTGAAGCCGAACCCCGATAGTGCGCGACCGACGTTGTGGACCACGATGCTGCCGAAAAGCCAGGTGGGAACGAGGAGAAGAGCGGCGCAAACGCGGCGGCAGACCTTGAAACCGCGTGGGTAACGAGAAGGAAAAACGGCGGGAAGCCAAAGAGGAACGGCCAGAGCCGCACCAGCGATAAACCAGAAAACGAGAGTGCTGTTTGAAAACTGGTCAGGTTCGGCTGCCCACGAAACGCCAGCGCCCGAAAGGGCGAAGAAGCCCCCGCAGAGGACTGCGCTTATGAGCAATACGGCGCGAGAAAGGGGCGACATGGGAAACCGCCTAACGTTCAGCTTGAGGGGCCGCCGGAGCCCGTAGGGCGGAGGGAACCGAGAAGCGCAGCTTCTCGGCGGTCCCCTCGAAGCGATGGTTAGGGCTCGGCCGGCAAATCATAGGAAACCTTCGTGCCGTCCAGTTTGACGATGCCACGTGCGCAGAGCGACTGAAACAAGCGCTCAAGCTGTTGCTCGGATAGCTCTCTCTTGAAGAGCGCGTGCAATGTGCTGAGAAGCGTCTTCTGAGCGCGCGGCTTCGATGCCTTGCGGCGCTGAAGGTCTGCGACAACGATGGCGATTTGTTCTTCAGGAGCAGCGGGAAGCGATGGCTTGAAGTACGGAATGTCGGCAATGCACGTGGAGCGCTGCGCGAAAACCTTCTTCCCTTTGAGATGCTTGATGAGCGGGTCGAAGCCGGTGTCTTTCGAGATGATGTGAAAGAAGGCAGAAGGATCTTCGGCCGACAAAACACCAATGTAGTAGGCGATGTGAAAATCGAGGGCGTTGTTACCGGCCGTTTCAAGGATGACGTACTCCGCGCTGTTGCCGAGAGACTGGAGCGCCGATGCCAGAGCAACCGGAATCTTTGATTGATTGGGGCCGAGGAACAACTTGACCTTGAACGGGCCATCCTTGAGCAAGCCGAGGTCCTTGGGCTGGACGTTCTCAAAATCGACGAGGACGAAGTTCGTGCGCATGACAATGGGGGAGCCCTAACGTTCAAGCTCAGGGGCGCGAGCCTGCGCAGCAGGCGAAGCGTCCCCCTGGAGCGCAATGTTAGGCGATGACGCCCGCAAGAGCGCCAGCGCCCGAAACCCCCGCCCGGCGCGGAAAGCGGCTGCGGTGGCCGAGGAACCCGAAACCCTGCGAGCCCGCGACGGGGGCGAAGGGTGAAACGAAGCACGGAAGGGCGAGACTGCCGGCGACCGCCCCACGGAGCGCCAGCCCGACGGCCGGGACGGAGCGCGAAAGTCGGCGCTGGCGAGACGGCGACGAGGGACAGAAAGCGCGGACATAAACGGAAACGGCCTAACGTGCAGTATACACCTTGGTAGGTGTATACTTGGTTTGTGAAAGGTGTATAACACCTGCTCTTTCTTTATAAATCATTGTTTAATATATGAGCGATTCAGATATTGGGACCCAAGAGGCACCGCCTCCTCCCCGCTTGCTGGATCGGGTGCGCGAGCGGCTTCGGCTCAAGCACTACAGCATAAGGACCGAGCATCAGTATGTCCAGTGGGTGCGGCGTTTCATACTTTTCCATGGCAAACGGCATCCGGCGGAGATGGGGGCGAAGGAGGTTGAGGCGTTTTTGACGCATTTGGCGGTGCAGGGGCAGGTAGCGGCTGCAACCCAGAATCAGGCGCTTTCGGCTTTGTTGTTCCTGTACCGGGAGGTGCTGGGCCAGGATTTGCCCTGGCTGGATCAGGTGGTGCGGGCGAAGCGGCCGGCCCGTTTGCCGGTGGTGCTTTCCCGGCAGGAGGTGGGTCGGGTGCTGGAGCACATGGATGGGGTGTATGGCCTGATGGCGCGGCTACTCTATGGGACGGGGATGCGCTTGATGGAGTGTGTGCGACTGCGGGTGAAGGATGTGGATTTCGAGCGGGGCGAGATTTTGGTGCGGGATGGCAAGGGGGCGAAGGATCGGGTGACCATGTTGCCGCTTTCCCTGGTGCCCTTGTTGCAGGCCCATTTGCAGAAGCGGCGGCGGGTGTATGAGCTGGATCGTGAACAGGGTATGGCCACGGTTTATCTGCCGGATGCGCTGGAGCGCAAGTATCCGAATGCGGCGGCGGAATGGGGGTGGCAGTATATTTTTGTGGCGGGCAGTTATTCGGTGGACCCGCGCAGTGGGCAAAAGAGGCGGCATCATCTGGATGAAAAGCTGTTGCAGCGGGCCATGAAGCGGGCGGTGCAGGCGGCGGGCATTGCCAAGCTGGCAACGCCCCATACCTTGCGCCATTTTTTTGCCACCCATCTGCTCGAAAGCGGTTACGACATTCGCACCGTGCAGGAGCTGTTGGGCCACAAGGATGTGGCGACGACCATGATTTATACCCATGTGCTCAATAAGGGCGGGCGTGGGGTGGTGAGCCCGCTGGACGGCCTGTGATTCAGGCCGGGGCGTTTTTATCGGGACGGCCGCCTTGTGTTTGCATACTGGCCGGCGACGATGGGCTCGGCTCCTTGTAATTTGAGGCGATCAAGGCCGAAGCGCTCCGCCAAGGGCGTTTTTCAATCCAGCGTTTGGTCACATATTCGGATCGCGGTTCACCGATTATCGAACCTTAGACTGCGACCAGATGGCTGGGTGGAGCGGTTTGCGGGGTGGCCTGGTCGAAATAGCCTTCGGTATGGATGAGCGCATCGTTGGCTCCAAGGGCCTTGGCCGCTTCGACGCAGGCTGCCACGAACGGTGGGCTGCCGGCGATGAACACGCTGTGCTTGGACAAATCCGGAAAAAGGGTTGGCAGGATGGTCGGGATGCGTCCGTGTAAAAGACCTTCGCGTTTTTCGCCGGTCAAGGTGGGCCGATAGGTAAAGTTGCGGTGGCGGGTTTCCCAGTATTTCATCAGGCCAAAATCGTAAAGGTCGGCCTCTTTCCGCGCCGAAAAGAGCAAGGTCACCGGTTTGCGGTAAGAGCGCCGCAAGGCGGCTTCCGTGAGCGACAGAATCGGGGCAAGCCCTGAGCCGGCAGCCATGCAAAGTACCGGGGTATCCACCGATGGGTCGCCAATGAAGGTGCCGTAAGGACCGGAAATTTTCACCAGGTCGCCAAGTTTCAGGCAATCGTGCGCCCAGCGGCTGGTTTGACCGTCTGCGACCCGGGTGATTTGCAGCACGATTTCGCCATCGGGCCGCGGCGCATTGGCAATCGAATAGCAGCGCAGTGGTGCGCCGGCGCGCTCGTCACCTAGCGTGACGTATTGCCCAGGCCAATAGCGCATCGGCTGACCGACCGGGCGAAAGTGCAGCTCAAGGATGCGCGGGGTGCGCACAATGCGGTCGGTGAGCACGAAACGCTGGTCCTCTCGCGGCGGAAAGAGCTTGGGCTTGGCGTCTTCAGTGCCCCACTCGATCACCAGTTCTGCCGACAGCGGTTTGGCCATGCACATCAAACCATAGCCTTGCTTGCGCTCATCTTGCGACAGCGCCATGTCCAGCACCATGCCCTGGTCGAACTGGCCGGACAACACTTTGACTTTACATTCGCCGCAGGCGCCTGCCCGGCAGTTGTTGGGCAGCGCATAACCGGCTTTTTCCAGCGCGCCGAGCACGGTGTCGCCGGCGGTGCATTCGACCTCGCGGCCGGAGGGGTGAAGACGGATTTTGTGCATGGTGTTCTCCCGATTGGGGGCAAAACGGCCGCGGATACGCTGCCCGCGGCCGGCGATGGCATCGACGAAGGTTTCAGAACACCGGAATGATGTCTTGCATGTCGACGTCCGACACTTCCTGACCGGTGATGCCCACTTCAGGGATTGCCGGGAACGGAATGCCGTAGCGGTCGAGTACGCCTTTGAGGTTCAGCATGGCGTTTCGCCAGTTTTCTTTTTTGGCCTCATAGCTGGGTACCCCGAAGCCCGCGCCGCGTGCGACTTCTTCGGCTTCACGCTGGTTGGCGATGAAATCGTCCGGCAGATCCCAGAATTCCATCGGCGGCTCGAACAACACCGCAGATAGGAACAGATAGCCGGCGCGGATTTGTTTGGTCACCAGCGCCTTGTCCTCGGCTGGCAGGCGCGGGTAGTCGCGTTCCATCAGTGCCATACAGATGGCCATGTGGCGGCCTTCGTCGCGGCCGATGTTGCGGAAGGCTTCTTTGAACACCAGCTCGCGGGAGTTGTCGTGCATCTGCTTGAAGATGGTCGCCGCTGCGATTTCACCCATCAGGAATGAGCTAAACAGCACCGCCAGTGAATACTTGGGCACTGCTTGCTTGTAACCGTTCCAGTAGCGGCCGCCGTTGTAATAGAGCCATTTGGCGTTTTTCTGCAGGCGACGGCCGAGTTCGGTCTTGGGCTCATAAGTCAGTGGGTCCGGATGTTCCAAAAACTTGGTGATCGCTAGGCCGCACATTTGCTCGTGGTTTTGCTCGTCGCGAGTCACCGAGAAGAAGCAGCGGCGCACCGGGTCTTCTTCATGCACTTCATAAGTCTTGATGAAGGCTTCGGCAAATACCGGGGGTGCGGAGGCATCGAACACCGATAGCAGCGTCCACCAGTAGGCGATTGCCTCACGCTCTTCCCAGGAGTAGGACTCGACATCCAAGGTGTCCCAGGGCAGTTTTTTCGGATCCCAGTTTTCGCGCTGGGCAGCGTCCCAGACTTCTTCCATCTTCGCGGTCTGGGCATGCCAGGACAACGGGTAGACGTTGGGTTGACGGGTTTCGGGCGGAAACTCCATCTGTTGTGCGAGCTTCTCATTGCGGGCCATGCGTGTCTCCTCATGCTTTTGTGGATAGCGGCCATGTGCCGCTGGAAGCGAAAGATGACGCCAAAAAGCGGGCAAAAAGTTGACCTGGATCAAATAAACCAAAAATTGATCGACCGGTCGGTCAAAAATCGGCGGCCTGCGCCGCAGGAGCGGTTTCGCACCGTGTCACGATGAACCGACTCGGGTTTGTGGTATCGTCAAACGTGCCGGCGCCCGCCCCGGCGCAGGCTGTCTGCCAGATTTCATCCTGACGATCCCGAATGACGCTTTTTTCGCTGATTTTTGCGCTGCTCATCGAGCAGTTGCGCCCCTTGCCAGTGCAGCAGGTCGTGGCTGGGCCCTTGGGCCGTTTTTCAAGTCTGCTCGTCGAACGCTTCAATGACGGGCGCGCAGCCAATGGCCGGATGGTTTGGCTGTTGGTGGTCATTCCGGCCACACTGGCGGTCGGGCTGGTTTTTTACCTGCTGTGGCAGGTGCACCCCTTGTTCGCATTGCTGTTCAATGTGGGGGTGCTATATCTCACCATGGGCTTTCGTCAGGAAAGCCATTTTTTCACCGATATTCACCTTGCGCTGCGCATGGGGGAGCTCGATCGTGCCCGTATTCTTTTGGGTGAATGGCGCGGCGGTCAGTACCACGAGGCCAGTTCCAGCGAGGTGGCTCGTCTGGCGATCGAGCAGGCGCTGCTATCGGCGCACCGTAATGTGTTTGGCGTAGTGTTCTGGTTTATCGTGCTGCCCGGCCCTTGTGGCGCTGTGTTCTACCGGTTGAGCCGTTATTTTGCCGAGGACTGGGGCAGGCGCCGGGATGCCGAATTTGGTGAGTTTGGGCGGTTTGCCCGCACGGCTTTTGAGTGGGTGGATTTTGTGCCGGTGCGCCTGACGGCTGCATCGTTCTCGGTCGTGGGGGATTTCGAGGATGCGTTGTTTTGTTGGCGCACCCAGGCTGTGCTTTGGCCGGATCGGCCCTCCGGTATACTGCTGGCCAGCGGTGCCGGGGCGATGGGCGTTCGGCTCGGGATGCCGGTCCATGAATCGGGCGAAATCGTGGATCGCCCGGAATTGGGGATCGGGGAAGAAGCCGATGCCGACTACATGCAAAGCACGGTCGGCCTGGTCTGGCGCGCGCTGTTGCTTTGCCTGCTGTTGCTGGCCCTGGTTGGCGTTGCCGGCTGGGTCGGTGCTTGATTGACGTGGAGGGAGTATCCAATGGCAAATCGTGAAGTTGTGGTGCTGAGCGCAGTGCGTTCGGCGATCGGCTCGTTCGGGGGTTCGCTGAGCAACATGGAGCCCGCGGAACTCGCTGGTATCGTGATGCGTGAGGCGGTCTCCCGCTCCGGCGTCGATCCTCAGCAGATCAACTATGTGACCGTGGGCAATTGCATTCCCACCGACTCGCGTTACGCCTATGTACCACGCGTGGCCTCCATTCAGGCCGGTTTGCCGATGGATTCGGTGGCCATGCAGGTCAATCGGCTGTGCTCGTCCGGCTTGCAGGGCATCGTATCGACCGCGCAGGCCATCATGCTGGGCGATTGCGACTATGGTATCGGCGGTGGCGTGGAAGTGATGTCGCGCGGCGGTTATATGATTCCGGCGCTGCGTTCCGGTGCGCGCATGGGCGACACCAAGGCGATCGACATGATGGTGGCGGTACTCACCGACCCCTTCGGTGTCGGTCACATGGGCATCACAGCCGAAAATCTGGCCACCAAGTGGGGGATCAGCCGGGAAGAGCAAGACGCTTTTGCGCTGGAATCGCAAAGACGTGCCGCCAAAGCCATTGCCGAAGGCTATTTCAAGTCGCAGATCGTGCCCATCGTGCAGCAAACCAAGAAGGGCGAGACGGTGTTCGACACCGATGAGCACCCGCGTGCCACTTCCATGGAAGCTCTGGCCAAGATGAAGCCGGCTTTCAAGAAGGACGGCACGGTGACTGCCGGCAATGCATCCGGCATCAACGATGGGGCGGCCTTTTTTGTGCTCGCGGAAGCATCGGCAGCGGTCAATGCCGGCCACAAGCCGATGGCCCGGCTGGTGTCTTATGGGGTTGCCGGTGTGCCGAACGACGTGATGGGCGAAGGACCGATCCCGGCCTCCAAGCTGGCGCTCAAGCGGGCGGGCTTGAGCCTGGATCAAATGGATGTGATCGAGTCCAACGAGGCTTTCGCCGCCCAGGCGCTGGCCGTGGCCAAGGGGTTGGAGTTGGATCTGGCCAAGACCAACCCGAACGGCGGTGCCATTGCGTTGGGTCACCCGGTCGGTTGCTCCGGTGCGTTCATTGCCACCAAGGCGGTGTATGAGCTGCACCGTACCGGTGGGCGTTACGCGCTGGTCACCATGTGTATCGGCGGCGGTCAGGGTATTGCGGCAATTTTTGAGCGTATCTGAGCGCGCCGTTAGCGTACCGTTGCATCAAAAACCCGCTTCGGCGGGTTTTTTTTCGCCGTCAGTGCTCGAGTGTTGGATGCACCATTGTTACTGCAAAGCGGTCTGGCGATGCACCGATATTGTGCGCAAAGGCAGCGCAAAACCGCTGCATAAGGGGTGGAAAAGGCGCTGAACGCTGGCACGTTTCTGGCTGTCACAAAAAATGACTTTTTAGACCGAGCGGGCACAGTGTGATGACCATCAGAAATTATTACAACGAAATGACCGACGAGGCCGGGCGGGTGCGGGCGCACTATGCCGCTTATGCCAGTTGGTTGTCGGAAATGCCCGAAGAGCGACTGGCTCAGAAGCGTGCCGAGGCCGATGCGCTGTTTCATCGCTATGGCATCACCTTTGCCGTGTATGGCGACAAGGACGCCGGTACCGAGCGGCTGATTCCCTTCGACATCATCCCACGCATCATTCCGGCCGACGAATGGCAGATGCTCGCCGCAGGACTGTGCCAGCGGGTGCGGGCGTTGAATCTTTTCATCCGCGATATCTACCATGACCAAGCGATCCTCAAGGCTGGGCGTATCCCGGCCGAGCAGGTGCTCAACAACGCCCAATACCGCAAGGTGATGCAGGGGGTCGATGTGCCGGGCGAGATCTACGCGCATATTGCCGGCGTGGATGTGGTGCGTGCCGGGCAGGGCGAATACTACGTACTGGAGGACAATCTGCGGGTGCCTTCCGGCGTGTCGTACATGCTGGAAAACCGCAAGATGATGATGCGGCTTTTCCCGCGCTTGTTCTCGCGCTACCGGGTAGCGCCGGTCGACCACTACCCGGACATGTTGCTCAACACCTTGCGCAGCGTGGCGCCAACCGGAGTTGCCGACCCTACCGTGGTGGTGATGACGCCAGGCGCGTACAACAGCGCCTATTTCGAGCATGCGTTCCTGGCCCAGCAGATGGGCGTCGAGCTGGTCGAAGGGCAGGACATGTTCGTGCGCGATGATCAGGTTTTCATGCGCACCACCCGTGGCCCGCAACGGGTGGATGTGATCTACCGCCGGGTGGATGACGATTTTCTGGATCCGCTCGCCTTTCGGCCGGATTCGGTACTGGGCGTGCCGGGGCTGCTACAGGCTTACCGAGCCGGTCGCGTCACCTTGTGTAACGCAATCGGCAGCGGTGTGGCCGACGACAAATCGATTTATCCCTATGTGCCCGAGATGGTGCGCTTTTATCTGGGTGAGGAGCCCATCTTGCACAACGTGCCCACCTATCTTTGTCGCAAACCCGACGATCTGCGTTATGTGCTCGATAAGCTGCCCGAACTGGTGGTGAAGGAAGTCCACGGCGCGGGCGGTTACGGCATGTTGGTCGGTCCCGCAGCGACCCAGGCCGAAATCGAGGCTTTCCGCGAGATCCTGGTCAAACATCCGGAGCGTTACATTGCCCAACCTACCTTGGCGTTATCTGCCTGCCCGACTTTCGTCGATGCCGGCATCGCGCCGCGCCATATCGACCTGCGGCCCTTCGTGCTGTCGGGCGAAGCGGTGCAGCTGATCCCGGGCGGACTGACCCGCGTGGCACTGCGCGAGGGTTCTCTGGTGGTCAATTCCTCACAGGGCGGCGGCACCAAAGACACTTGGGTGCTGGAAGCCTGACAGCGGCGCAGCAAAGAACGAAGGGAGAACCGACATGCTCAGCCGTACCGCCGACCATCTCTACTGGATGGCCCGCTATATGGAGCGCGCCGAAAACATCGCGCGCATCCTGGACGTCAACCTGCGGATGTCGATGATGCCGCAGTCTGCGGTGCAGGAAGAACAGGCTTGGGGTGCGACCTTGCGCATCATGGGGTTGGAGGGCGCCTTTCATCAGCGTTATGCGGAAATCAGCCCCGATGCGGTGCTGGAGTTCATGGTTTTCGATACCGACAACCCCTCCAGCGTGCGCAACTGCCTGCGCGCCGCACGCGAGAACGCCCATGCGGTGCGCGGTACGCTGACCTCGGAATTGTGGGAAACCACCAACGGCACTTGGCTGAAAATGCGCGATTTCACCCCGGAGATGCTGGCCGACGCCGGGGCAGGCGAGTTCTTCGAATGGGTCAAGTACCGCTCGCACCTGTCGCGCGGGGTGACCATTGGCACCATGTTGCAGGACGAGTCGCTGCGCTTCATCCGTATCGGCACCTTTCTGGAGCGGGCTGACAACACCGCGCGGATTCTTGACGTGAAATATCAGCTACTGCTGCCCGCAGGTGAAGTCGAAGGCGGTGCGGCGGATTATTACCAGTGGAGCGCATTGTTGCGTTCGGTGTCCGCCTTTGAGGTGTATCGCAAGGTGTACCGCGATTTGATTACCCCTTCCCGTGTGGCCGAACTGCTGTTGCTGCGGGTCGATATGCCGCGCTCGATTGCACGCTGCATGAAAGAGGTTTACGCCAATCTGCGCGAGGTGGCCAACGATCATTCGGCAGAAACCGAACGCCGCGCAGGCGAACTGGAGGCTCAACTGCGTTTTGGCCGGATCGAGGATATTGTGCGCGATGGTCTGCACAATTACGTGGTGCGTTTGCTGGCACGGGTGCAGGACCTGGGCAACCGCATTGCCGACGATTTTCTGGTGCCACTGTCTTGAGTCGTTCGGCCTACTTATCGGCGTGGATTGAGCCGTCTGGCTTCGGCGATTTCGGCGCGGATGGCACGATAGTGTTCAAATCGGCGTGGGTCGATACGGCCGGCGGAGCGTGCCGCCTGCAGCGCGCAATCCGGTTCGGCATCATGCCGGCAGTCGCGAAAGCGGCACTGGCCCAGATAAGGGCGGAACTCCACGAAACAGTCGGCTAACCGATCCTCTTCCAAATGCGCTAAACCAAAGGCTTGCAGGCCGGGGCTATCGATCAGCCAGCCGTCTTCGGGTAGCGGGTAGAGGCGGGCAAAGGTGGTGGTGTGTTTGCCAGTGTCGAGCGCGGTGGAGATCTCCCGGGTGGCGGCGTTGGCAGCCGGAATCAGCGCGTTGGTCAGCGAAGACTTGCCCATCCCGGACTGCCCCACCAGGATGCTGCGTTCGCCCCGCAGGTAGGCGTGCAGCGCATCGGCGCCGTGCAGTGCCGAAAGCTCCACGACCCGATAGCCCAGCGCGGCGAATAAGGTCAGCGCTTCACGTGCGGCCGGCAAGCGCTCGGTCAGATCGGCCTTGTTGAGTACGATCAGGGTTTTCAACTGTTGCGATTCAGCGGCGCATAGGCAGCGCGACACCAAGAGATCGGAAAACGTCGGCTCGGTGGCCACCACGATCACGACTTGGCTGAGATTGGCGGCGATCAGCTTTTCCCGAAAGGCGTCCGAGCGCCACAGTAGGTTGCGGCGTGGATGCAGGCGCTCGATGGCGCCCTGGCCATCGCCGTGCGGCGTGACGTCGACCTCGTCGCCACAGGCAAACACGCTCTTTTTGCCGCGCGGATAACCAGTCAGACTGCCGTGCGCGGTCAAGACTTCATAGTGGCGGCCAAAGGCCGCGGTGATCAGTCCATGCAACGGTTTGCCGACGCCGGAGGTGCGTTTCACTTGTTACTCGTCGTAGGTGTCGAGATCGCCCGCGATGTTTGGTTCTTCATCCGGTGACAACCCGAGGTTGTCCTGGGTGGAGCGACCGGCGGCCTGTTGTGCCCGCACATCGGCCTGGGTGCGCCCGCCGTACGGTGCGGCTCGCCTAACGATGGGTGTGCGAGGTGTGTTCATCGTGGCTTGCTAGGTTGGCGATTGCAGCCGCGCCACGCGGATGGCGGCGGGTGGGTGAGAATCGAAGAAGCCCGAGTACAGCGGGTCCGGCGTGAGCGTCGCGGCATTGTCGCGGTAGAGCTTGACCAGCGCGCTGACTAGGTCGGCCGCGCGGGTGTGCTGCGCGGCATAGCGGTCGGCTTCGAACTCATGTACCCGGGACCAGTAGCTCATCAGCGGCGCAAACGCAAAGGTGAAAGCAGGCAGCGCCAGCACAAGCAAGGCCAGGGCCATCGCGGTGCCGGTGGTGCTCACCCCGAGTCCGGCATAAAACCACGGCTGTTCGATCAACAGGCCAAGTAGCGCGAACACCGCCAGACTGCCAGCGCCCATCGCGGCCAAGCGTTTGAGCACATGACGATGGCGAAAGTGACCAAGCTCGTGGGCCAGCACCGCCTCAACTTCCTGCGGGGTTAGCTTGTCGAGCAGGGTGTCGAAAAAAACGATGCGCTTGGCTGCGCCCAAGCCGGTGAAATAGGCATTGCTGTGTGCGGAACGGCGCGAACCGTCCATCACGTACAGCCCGCGCGAGCGAAAGCCACAGCGTTCGAGCAAGCCTTCGATTCGGCGGCGTAGCGCCTCGTCCGTCAGCGGGGTGAACGTGTTGAAAAGCGGCGCGATGAAGGTCGGCCAGATCAGCAGTGCGAGCAGGTTCACGCCGAACCAGAAGGCCCACACCCACAGCCACCAGCGTTCCCCCATGGCGCCCATCAGCCACAGCACTGTGGCCAGGATGGGTAGGCCGAGCACCACGGCCAAGAGCATTTCGCGCGCAGTGTCCGCGGCAAAGAGTTTGGGCGTGATGCGGTTGAAGCCAAAGCGTTTTTCGATGCCGAAGATGCGCGCCAAGCTAAAAGGCAGATCGACCAACCAGCTAAGTACTCCCAGCGTGGCGAGCAGGGCGATGCCGTGCGCCAGCGAGTTGGCCGGGAAAACGGCCTGCCAAGCGTCAGCGATGGCCTGCAGGCCGCCGCCCAAGGTCAGCCCCAGCACAAAGAGCAGCGACACGGCTAGTTCCGCAAGACCCAAACGCATTCGCGCTTGGGTGTAGTCTGCCGCCTTTTGGTGCGCACTGAGGCTGATCGAGTCGGCAAACGCAGGGGGCACGGTGTTGCGCTGCATCCGCACATGACGGATTTGGCGCAGCATCAGCACCGCTTTGAGCGCAGCGCCGGTGAGTAGCGCACAGACGAAGAGCAAGGAAAAGGCGACAGCCGTCATGAGCAAATTTTTTGGGCGCCGACGCTGCGGCGCCGCAGGCACGCGGGGCGCGCTGCGTTCTGTGACACAATCGGTGCCTGGATTGTTTCGTCAAAGAGTGAAGGATTATGGCACAGGATCAAAACCACCTCATCTGGCTGGACATGGAGATGACCGGGCTGGAACCGGACCGTGACCGTATCATCGAAATCGCCGTCGTCATCACCGACGCGCAGCTCAACGTGGTGGCCGAAGCCCCGGTGATCGCGGTTCATCAGCCCGATGCGGTGCTCGATGCGATGGACGAATGGAACCGCAATACGCACGGTAAATCCGGGCTGACGGCGCGGGTGAGGGCGTCCACGCTGGGCGAGACCGAAGCCGAGCAGCAGATGCTGGCTTTTCTCAAGGAGTGGGTGCCGGCGCGCACTTCGCCGATGTGTGGCAATTCGGTCTGTCAGGACCGTCGTTTTCTGGCGCGTTATATGCCGCAACTGGAAGCCTGGTTCCACTATCGCAACCTGGATGTCTCCACGTTGAAGGAACTCGCCAAACGCTGGCGACCGGAGGTCTATAAAGGCGTGGAGAAAAAAGGCACGCATGAGGCGCTTGCGGATATCCACGAGTCGATTGCGGAGCTACGCCACTACCGCGACAACTTTCTGCGATTGTCCTGAGCACCGGGATGGGCCAATTCCTGCGTAGCCTGCTGGCCGCTGCCACCGGATGGCTGCGGGCGCGTTGGCGCAGGCTGCTGGCGATTGCGCTGCTGGTGGCCTTTTTCTATCTGCTGGGCTATTTCACCCCACGGGTGAGCAGCCCAGCAATGTGCTTGATCTACGGGTAGGGGGCGCCGCGGCGCAAGGCGGCGATGGCGCGCTGTAGACCGATGGTCGCGCCATCGCCGTGGGCCGTTGAAGTGGCGTCCGACAGGCGCCGCGCCATCTCCTTGCCTAGTTCCACGCCGTACTGGTCGAAGCTGTTGATCCCCCAAATCCAGCCCTGCACGAACACCTTGTGCTCGTAGAGCGCCATCAGCGCGCCGAGTGAGTAGGCGTCGAGGCGCGGCAGCAGCACCGTGGTGCTGGCCTGGTTGCCGGGAATCGTCAAATGCGGCGCAAGGCGGCGAATTTCGGCTTCGTCCGCACCGCGCGCGCGCAAGGCGGCCGCCGCCTCGTCCAGGCTGCGCCCATGGGTCAGGGCAGCGGCCTGGGCAAGTGCGTTATGGACCAAGGCTTGGCGGCGTGGGTCCTCACCGCCGGCGACCACGATGAAATCGACCGGAATCGCCCGTGTGCCCTGATAAAACAACTGGTGAAAAGCATGCTGACCGACGGTGCCGGCCCCGCCCCAGACTACCGGCGCCGTCATTACCGTGCTGAATGTGCCATCGCGCAGCGTGCGCTTGCCGTTGCTCTCCATTTCCAGTTGCTGCAGCCAGGCCGGAAAATTGCGCAGACCGTGCGCGTAGGGCAGCACCGCCAAGGTTTCCTGGTCAAGGAAGTCGGTGTTCCATAACCCCACCAGTCCCATCCACACCGGCAGGTTGGCGGCCAGCGGTGCGTTGCAAAAGTGCTCATCCATGGCGCGTGCGCCGGCCAGTAGCGCCTCGAAGCCAGTCTCGCCTAGTGCGATCAATACCGGAAGACCAATCGCCGACCACACCGAATAGCGTCCGCCGACCCATTCGGGCATGGGCAGCAGGCGTTCTTTGGCGATGCCAAAATCCACTGCCGCAGCGACCGCGTTGGTGACCGCCACAAAGTGTGCGCCAAGGTCGGCGTCCGGGCCGAGTGCGGTACGCAGCCAGGCGCGCGCGGCTTGGGCGTTGGCCAGCGTCTCGGCGGTGGTGAAGCTCTTGGAGGCAACGATGAACAGTGTTTCGGCTGGATTGGCGTCGGCCAGCACTTCATCGAGCTCTTGAGGGTCGATGTTGGCGGCAAAGTGCACCATGACAGGGTGTTTGGCCGTCGGCCCGGCGAGCGCTTCGACCACCATGCGCGGGCCTAGATCGGATCCGCCGATGCCCAGGTTGACCACCCGACGGATCGGCCTGCCGCTGGCGCCCTTGAGCACGCCAGCGCGTAAATCGCGGGCCAGCGTGCGCATGCGGCTTGCGGTGTCTTGCACTTGCGTTGCATCGGCGACCGGCGGCGGGCAGCCGCCACGCAGGGCCATGTGCAAGGCGGCGCGCTCTTCGGTGTGGTTGACCGGCTGGCCACTGAACAAAGCGTCGATCCCTTCCGGTAAGCGCGCCTGGCGGGCAAGCTCGATCAAAGCGTCGAGCGTGTTGCGGTCCAAACGCTGGCGGGAAAAATCGGCCAGCAGCCCACAGGCGTCGATGGACAATTCATCGAAGCGCTTGGGGTGCGCATCGAACAGCTCGGCCACCCGCTCAGTGGCCAGACGTTGTCGGTGGGCATGTAAGAGCTGCCAAGCGGGCAGGCGGTCGGGTGGCAAAAAGGTGTCAGTCACGTCGATAAAGCCGGAAGATGTCCAGTTGTTTGCCGCCGCCACGGCGGTATTCCCACAGCAGGGTCCATTCGTCGGGCAGCGTGCGCGGTGCCGCGCGGCGATCGTCATGCACCAGCAGCAGCCTGCATGGGCTGCCAGCCGGGCTGACTGCCTCGGGCCGCAGCCCGGCGTAGTAGTCCAGCGATGTGCGCACCGCGGCAGATAGGCCCATCGCCGCCACACAGTCGGAATGCTCATCGGCCAGAAAGCGAGCCAGCGATTCAACCGGCGGCCGATAGCTGCGGCCGTGGTTGAACCAGGGCATGAGCAAGGTCACTGCCAAACACCACAGCATGGTCATGCCTAACGCCCAGTTTCCCGGTGCACGGTTGGGGCTGCGCGGCAGGCGCAAGGCTGTCACCAGCCAGACGAGGGTAATGAGGGCGCCGATAGCCGCCAGTGCGCTCGAGCCATGGAGCACGAAGTCAGCGCCGTAGCGTTCGACATGGCGTGCAAGCCCAGGCGGCCAGGCAAAAACTTGCGCACTCCACCCCAGCCAGACCAAGATGGCAAACACTCCGAAAGTCATCACACCAAACCAGTCGAAGGCGTTGGCCGCGCCGCGCCGCAATTGCAGCACGCCCGCGGCGGCCAATACAGCCAGCGGTGCGATGAGCACCAGCAATGCGACAGGGCGGTCGAAATTGCCGACCAGCAACCAGATCGCCGCCAAAAGCGTGGCGCCGATCGGCAAAATATAGGGTAAGTTCCATAGACGGCGGCGGCCGGACCACAGCGCCCACAACGCAATCGGCCATAATGGCCACGCAAACCAGCCGATGTCTTTCACGATTCGGTCATAGTCGGCAAACGCTATCGGGCTCTGCCCGAAGCGCTCCCAGCTCGCCTGCCACCAGAGTGCGAACAGTCCGGGATCTTGATCATGCAGAGCCAATGGCCAGGCCGCACCGAGCGGAAGCGCGACACACAGACCAAGCAGCAGCGCGCCGCTGACACGCGGGGTGAGGCATTCACGGCCCATCAGCGGTACCACCAGAAAAAGCGGCAGGGTCAGCATGGCAGCTGGCAGACCGCCAGCCAACACGCTCAGCGCCGTACCAAAGCAAGCCTTAAAAGCACCTGCCAACGGCGCGCTGGACAACTGCGCCAAACCGGCCAGTGTGAGCGCTTGCATCGCGATTAGCGCCAGCATCGGTTGCGTTTCGTGGGCATGGATGACCAGGCCGAGTGTGCCAAGAGTCAGCAGCACCGCGGGTGCGCGCGCTGGCCGACCATAGAGAAACCCGGCCGCGCGTGCCACCCAAAACAGCGTCAGGGCGGTAAAGAGCGCGCTGGCAAGGCGCGCGCCATCATGCAAAGGCAGCAGCCACGAAAAAAGCCTTGCCAGCAGTGCCGCTACCCAATAGTACAGCGGCGGAAAGTCGGTCACCGGCTGGCCGGCTAGATGCGGAAAGAGCAGTCCCTCGCCCTGCAGCATGCTGAGCACCGGACCAAAATGCGCCGCATCGTCGCCGCGCCAGGGGTCATGTCCAGTCAGTCCGAACAAAAGATACAGTACCGTCAGCAGTACCAGACCCACAGGGCCAAACAGGCGTTCCATCAGCGCAGTAGAGCGGGCGATCAGCAACGGCATCGTATAGTTGGAAGGGTGCCTGGGGCTTCGGGCATGACTCGGGGATGATCGCGGCCGATTGTATCTTGCCAGAGCATGGGCCGCCCCAAGCACGCGCTACCGACAACAAAAAAGGCAGCCGCGGCTGCCTTCCTCGAAACGTCTGGCTCGATCAGCCAAGACGCTGAACGTTGCCGTACTTCTGGCGGAAGCGCTCGACACGGCCAGCGGTATCGACGATTTTTTGCTTGCCGGTATAGAACGGATGGCAGGCGGAGCAGACTTCCACATGCAGAGTTGGTTTGTTCAGCGTGGAGCGGGTGGTGAAGCTGTTACCGCAGGAGCAGGTCACTTGAACTTCGGTGTAAGTGGGATGAATATCCGCTTTCATGGTCGGTCCTCGATCCAGGCGGGCGGTGGATGTGGCCGCCCTGAGTGATGAAAGTCCGCCATTATCCCAGAGCGAGGGAGTAACCGCAAGGTTGGCTGTGGAGAGGTTGCTATAGGCTTTCAGATCGCCGGGCGCTGTCGCTGCAAGTCGGCCTCGACCTTACGCAGGGTGGGGTAGGCGAGCGCGTGATAAAGCGGGGTCTGGGCGATGGTCTTGGAGAAGGCGTGGGCCACCACCGCGGTGGCCATCAGCGGTAGCAGCATTTGGTGGTTGGCGGTCATTTCCATGACGATGACGAAGGAGGTGATCGGCGTCTGAGTGATGCCGGCCAGAAATCCCACCATGCCGAGCACCAGGATGGCTGAGCCGTGTTCCGGTGGCAGCATCAGGCCGATGTTTGCCCCCATGCCGGCGCCCACCGCCAGCGCCGGGGCGAATACGCCGCCGGGAATACGCGACAGAAAGGCAAGCCAGATCACCGCCATCTTGGCGATCATGAAATACACCGGCAGTTGCGCGGCACCTTCCAAGGCGGCCTTGGATTCCGCGTAGCCGGTGCCGTAGGTCAGGCCGCCGGTAGCCAGGCCGATCAACGCTGTACCCAGGCCGCACAGGGCGGCGAAGGCGACCGGGCGGTCGTTCGACAATTGACCAAGTCTGCCCGGCAGGCCGCGGCTGGAAGCCACCAAGAGGCGCGAAAAGCCGCCGCCCAGCAGCCCGCCGATGGCCCCGCACAGCAGGATGGGCCACACGCTGTCAGGCCAGCCGATAGCTGCCGGAGTGCGGCCGAAATAGGTGTAGTTCCCCAGAACGGCCAAGGACATCAGGCCAGCAAAAATCACCGCAATCAGCGTGGTGCTGTTGGCCCGGAAAGGGTGGAAGCGGCACAACTCCTCGATGGCAAACATGATGCCGCCCAGCGGGGTATTGAACGCTGCCGCCACCCCGGCGCCGCCGCCGGCGATCATCAGGTCGCGGCTGTTGGCGATGCGGCGGGTCTTTTTGCCCGCGATCAGGCTCATCACCGAAGCGCCAATTTGCACCGAGGGCCCTTCGCGGCCAATGGATGCGCCCGACAGCAGGCCACCCAGGGTGAGGAATACCTTGGCGATCGCCAGGCGCATCGATAGCAGCTTTTTGCGCACTGCCGGATCGTCCGATTCGATTGCTGCAATCGTCTGTGGAATGCCGCTGCCTTGCGCGCCGGGAAACCAGGTACGGGAAATCCACGCCATCAGCGCAAAGCCGGCGGGCGCGACGAGGAGTGTGAGCCAAGGCAGCTCCGCCATGATTCCCGCATGAGTGTCAATGGCCAGTTCGGCGCCGATGGCGAACAGGATGGCGATCAGGCCGGCAAGCAAGGCCGCCCCGACGAACTGCAGGCGAATCGTCCAGCGGCGGATCGACAGCCAGGGCAGGGCGTAGCGGCGACCGCCACGGGCGAGTTTGCGCAATGCCCGGTCGGACGCGCGCGCGAGCGGCCCGTCGCGGTCCGGCGTGGGTGGGGGAGGCTCCATGGGGGCGAATTATCGTTTTGTGTTGGTACGGGATCAACGGCGCAGCCGGCCCGGGCGTTGCGTTCCGACTACATTGCAGACAAGCCGCTGCTGCAGGGCCCTACAATACGCCCTTGCTGCAGCAATGTTAATTTTTTGACAATCACAATTCGAGCAAATATAGTTCGGAGCGGCTTTTCAGATGGCCTCACAATCTCCCTTGAAAAAGAACCCCAACAACAACTCCGGAGCCTCGCCTTTGTCGGTGCTGCAACGTTTTCGGGTGCTGATTCGCACGGCGCAGCGGCACTCGCAGTGGATCGAGCGCCAAAGCGGTGTGACCGGTGCCCAACTGTGGGCGATGCAGGAATTGGTGGAGGCGCCCGGACTGCGGGTCGGCGAATTGGCCAATCGCATGGCGTTGCATCAATCGACCGCCTCGAACATGGTGGATCGTTTGGAGACCGGTGGGCTGATCCGCAAGGAGCGCACTAGTGCGGATCAACGGGTGGTGCGGCTGTATCTGACTGAAAAAGGGCAGGAACTTTTGGCGCGTGCGCCGTCGCCGGCGCGTGGCGTCTTGCCGGAGGCCTTGCGCAAGCTCGATGAAGCCTCGCTGCAGCGTTTGCAGAACGAATTGGATGGCTTGCTGATGCAGATCAAGAACATGGATGAAGGCTTTGGCATGCAGCCGTTGCCGTTTACCGAATGAACCGAATCCCCGCCGGCGGGTAGCCGGCATACCGTTTCGCACTTGTGCGGACAGCAGTTTGTAAGCGGCCCCAAGGCCGCTTTTTTTTGATCGAGATCAATTCTGCGTGACGCGGTGCACACTTCAGCCGGGGCGTTCCGGTAGAGTTGCGCGTCTTTGTGCGCCGCACAGTGGTTGCAAGGTGCGCGGTATTCTTTGTTGTTCAAAAACAATCATGGCAGTCGAACTTTACAATGACGGCAAACATGTGTGCCTGGCGTTCTACGATTTGGTACATGAAGAGGCGGAGCATGCAGTCCAGGCCAACCAGTTTCTGGTGGTCGATGGCGATCATGGCGCATTGATCGATCCGGGCGGCAATATGACTTACAACGGCCTGCTGATGGGCATGCAGCGCTTCTTTCCGATCCGCAATCTGGACTATATCCTTGCTTCCCATCCGGATCCGGACATCATCGCGTCGTTGAACAAATGGATGGTCACCACCAGCGCCCGGGTGCTGATTTCCAAGCTGTGGACACGCTTTTTGCCGCATTTCACCTCTGGCCGAGACTATTCGGCACGCACCATCGGTATTCCGGATGAGGGCATGTTGATCCCCTTGGGTAGCTGCAGGATCAAGGCGCTGCCCGCTCACTTCCTGCATTCGGAAGGCAACTTCCAGTTTTACGATCCGGTCTCGCGCATCCTGTTTTCAGGCGACCTGGGCGCATCGCTGGTCGATCATGGTCAGGCCTCGGAACCGGTACAGGATTTTGATCGGCACCTGCCGCTCATGGAGGGCTTCCACCGCCGCTACATGGTGTCCAACAAGATCTGCCGCCTGTGGGCCAAGATGGCGCGCAGCCTGGATATCGAAATGATCGTGCCGCAGCACGGCGCGCGCTTCGTCGGCAAGGAAATGGTCGGCCGCTTCATCGACTGGGTCGAGCAACTGGAGTGCGGCGTGGACCTGATGACCGAGAAAAATTATCGGGCGCCTTGAAGGTGCGAGCGCCGTTGGCTCAGTCGGTTTGCCAGAATCGGTCCAGATGTTTGAAGTGCCAGCGTGCCGGGTCTTCGGTGCCAACGATGCGCTCGGTGCAACCCGGACGGGCCAGATCGAGCACCTCCGGTTTGAGGTGGGCATCGGCCCGGGTGGAGTAAAACACCCGCAGTTTTGGCTTGAGCAGGGATTTTGCGCCTTGCTCGATTACCACCGCCAAGCGGCCGGATTCCAGCCGTACCAGTGAGCCGACCGGATAAATGCCCACACTGCGCACGAAGGCCTGAAAGACGGTCTCATCGAAATGCCCTTTGCTCCACTCGGCCATCCTCCGGATCGACTCCGCAGGGTCCCAGCCGGCCTTGTAGGGGCGGTTCGATGTGATTGCATCATAGACGTCGCACACTGCGCCCATTTTGGCGAACAGGCTGATTTCGTCGGCCTTGAGATGGTGCGGATAGCCGCTGCCGTCGGTTTTTTCATGATGGTGCAGGCAAACGTCCAGCGCCACGTCGTCGGCCCCGCCCGCCTCGCACAGCATCTGGTGTCCGCGCACCGGGTGTGACTTGATGATCTCAAACTCGGCATCGGTCAGCTTGCCCGGTTTGTTCAATACTTCCAGTGGGATGGCGGCCTTGCCAATGTCATGCAGCAGGCCGGCCAGTCCGGCCTGACGCCAATGTTCTTCCGGCAGACCAAGTTGGCGGGCCAGGGCGATCATCAGCGCGCACACCGCCACCGAGTGCATGTAGGTATAGTCGTCGGCGGTCTTGAGCCGTGCCAGACTGATCAACGCGCCCGGGTTGCGCGCTACCGATTGGGAAATCTCATCGACCAGCGGCAGGGCCTCGGCAGCGTGTATCGCCCGGCCCATGCGCGCTTCGTTGAACATCGACACCACGGCCGCTTTGGAGCGGGCACAGATTTGCGCTGCCCGGGCCAGTTCTTCGCGCATGGCCACCCGCGGGGTGATCGCTGTTGCGGCTGCGCGCTGCAACTGGCGCTCCACCGCGGCATCGCTTTCCGCCTTGGCTACCGCTTCTTCCGGATGTTCGAGCACGTCCGCGCCACGGGCGGTATCGATCCACACCTCGTGGATGCCGCATTCGACAATGCGGCGGATGTCGGCCGGATCGTCGAGCAGAAAGGAGCTGCGCCAAAACGGGTGTTCCATCCATGAACCACAGAGTTCATGGATGAACATGCCGGGTTTGAGATGTTTGACCGGGATGCGTTTGAGCATTCTTGATCGGGTTTTTGCGGTTGATTGAGCAGGGTCAGTGATGTCGGCTCAACAGCGCGATGGCCCCCGCCAAGCCCGCCAGGGTGAGTGGAAACATGCGTTCGCCGACCAACTGGCGGATGATCTCGATCGACCTGCGGTAAGGCCACAGGCGTTCGGGCTCCGGGTTGAGCCACACCGCTGCGGGATAAGCGTCCAGCAAACGCCGCAGCCAGACCGCGCCGGGCTCGGTATTCATGTGTTCGATGGAGCCGTGCGGGTGCAGGATTTCGTAGGGGCTCATGGTGGCGTCGCCGACAAAAATCAGCTTGTAGTCAGGCCCGTAACGGTGGATCACATCGATCAGCGGGGTGCGTTCCTGGTGTCGGCGGGTGCTGTCGCGCCACACGCTTTCATAAACACAGTTGTGAAAATAATAGTACTCCAGGTGTTTGAATTCGCTGCGACAGGCAGAAAACAGCTCTTCGCACACCTTGACGTGGTCATCCATCGAGCCGCCTACATCCAGGAAAAGCAGCACCTTGACCGCGTTGTGGCGCTCCGGGCGCATCAGCAGATCCAGCCAGCCGGCGTTTTTTGCGGTGGCGGCGATGGTGCCCGGAAGGTCCAGTTCCTCGGCGGCGCCTTCGCGCGCAAAGCGGCGCAGGCGCCGTAGTGCCAGCTTGATGTTGCGGGTGCCCAGTGCCACATTGTCGTCAAGATTGCGGAATTCGCGCTTGTCCCACACCTTGACCGCGGTGCGGTTGCCGGCCGAGTCGCCGCCTATGCGGATACCTTCCGGGTGGGTGCCGCTGTTGCCGAAGGGCGATGAACCGCCGGTGCCGATCCACTTGTTGCCCCCCTGGTGTCGCCCCTTCTGTTCGGCCAGGCGCTTGCGGAACTCTTCCATCAGCCGCTCCCAGCCGAGTTTTTCCAGTCGCGATCGCTCCTCGGGGCTGAGGTGCTTTTTCATCATCGCGCGCAACCATTCTTCCGGTAGCTCGGCCTCCAGGCCGGGGATCTCGCTCACCCCTTTGAAGTACTCGCCAAAAGCCTGGTCGAAGCGGTCGTAAAGCGTTTCGTCCTTCACCAGGCAGGCGCGCGCGAAGTGATAGAACGCTTCCATGTCATGGCCGCACACCCGGGCACGCAGCCCTTCCAGCAGGGTCAGGTATTCACGTGTCGATACCGGCAGCCGGCGTGCTTTCAGATGCAGGAAAAAATCGATCAGCATGACCCGGATCAGCGGTTATGACGCGCCATGAACACCAGCCGCTCGAAAAGATGCAAGTCTTGCTCGTTTTTGAGTAGCGCACCGGCCAGCGGTGGCACGACCTCTTTGTTGTCGCGGCTCTTGAGCGCCTCGGGCGGAATGTCCTCGGCCATCAAAAGCTTCAACCAGTCGAGCAGCTCTGAGGTGGAAGGTTTTTTCTTCAGCCCGGGTATCTCGCGCAGACCGAAGAACACTTCCAGCGCTTCGGTAAGCAGCGCCTTTTTCAAACCGGGGAAATGCACCTCCACGATTGCCCGCATGGTGTCGCGGTCGGGGAATTTGATGTAGTGGAAAAAACAACGCCGCAGGAAGGCGTCCGGCAGTTCTTTCTCGTTGTTCGAGGTGATGAACACTAGCGGGCGGTGGCGCGCGCGCACGGTCTGGCGGGTTTCATAGACATGAAACTCCATGCGGTCCAGTTCGCGCAACAGGTCGTTGGGGAATTCGATGTCGGCTTTGTCGATTTCGTCGATCAGCACCACGGTCGGGGTGTCGGCTTCGAACGCTTGCCACAGCACGCCTTTGACGATGTAGTTGGCAATGTCCTTGACGCGATCCTCGCCCAGTTGCGAATCGCGCAGGCGCGAGACCGCGTCGTACTCGTAGAGGCCCTGCTGGGCCTTGGTGGTGGACTTGATGTGCCACTGCAGCAGCGGAAGATTGAGTGCACGCGCGACCTCCTCGGCCAGCATGGTTTTGCCGGTGCCCGGTTCGCCTTTGATCAGTAGCGGCCTTTGCAAGGTGATGGCGGCGTTGACCGCCAGCATCAGATCCGGGGTCGCAACGTAGTTTGGGGTGCCTTCGAAGCGCATGTCGATTTCCTTGAAGCAATACAAGGATTATAGAGGGCATGGGAGGGCTGCAATGCATTGCAGCGTGGATCGCGCTTGCGTAGAATGCGCCCCCGTCATCGGGGAGTAGCCGCCCGGCATCGCGACCGGGGTCTGCATCAACAGACTTGTCCGGCAAGGACATGGTGCAGGCAGCAGGCACGCGCGCATCGCGCCGTGCACCGCCTGGCGAGACCTTTGACCGTGCTGCCCCGCATAGGGCCGGGGGTGTGGCGCGGTCATGGGTTAACGCCGGCCCGGAGTCTTCCCTTTCATGGACGCTTTCCTCGTTTCCACCGGTATCGTCGCGCTCGCCGAAATCGGCGACAAGACCCAGTTGCTGTCTTTTGTGCTCGCTGCGCGCTTTCGCAAGCACTGGCCCATCATTGCCGGCATTTTGGTTGCCACGCTTGCCAACCACGCCTTTGCCGCGGCGGTCGGCGCCTGGGTGACCACCGTCCTTGGGCCCGATCTGCTGCGTTGGGTGTTGGGCGTGTCCTTTATCGCCATGGCGGTGTGGATCATGGTGCCCGACAAGCTGGACGAGGAGGAGGTGCGCCCGCTGCGCTTCGGCGTGTTCGGCACGACGCTGGCGGCGTTTTTTCTTGCCGAGATGGGCGATAAAACCCAGGTGGCCACGGTTGCGTTGGCGGCGCAGTACGGGGACTTTGCCATGGTGGTGGTCGGTACCACGCTGGGCATGATGATCGCCAACGTGCCGGCGGTGCTGGTCGGCGGGCGGCTGGCCGAGCGGCTGCCGGTGCGCCTGGTGCACGGCATTGCGGCGCTCATCTTCCTGGTTCTGGGCGTGGCCGCCTTGCTGGGTTTCGGTGGCTGATCAGGCCATGTAAGGGTTTGTCCCGATTCGGGAATCGTTTGCCTTTGGCTTTCGCAGCGGCATAGAATCAGCGCAAAAAAAGGCGCCCGGACAGCAAATTCAAACAGGTCCGGCGCATGTCCGGCAAGCGCTTTTTCAGCAGTGCCTGAATTCCGACCCAACGGAGGAGACACCATGCAGGGACGGAGTTTCATCGTTGCAAGCGTGCTGGCCATCGCCGCTGGCCCCGCGCCGGCGGACAACGGCCCGCCCAAGGGCGACCCACAAGCGGCCCGCAGCAAGATTTCCATGTGCATCGGCTGCCACGGCATTCCCGGCTACCGCACCACCTTTCCGGACGTCTATCCGGTGCCCAAGCTAGGCGGGCAGCACCCGGAGTACATCGTCCGCGCGCTGCAGTCCTACAAGAGCGGCGAGCGCAGCCACCCCACCATGCGCGGCATCGCCGAGAGCCTGAGCGAGCAGGACATGGCCGATCTTGCCGCGTACTACGGCACTGCAAGGTAGGAGAGGGCGATGCGAGCGAGCAATCCAACCCCCTTGTTCCGCACGCTGCCGCTGGCCGTGGCCGCCGCTGCCCTGCTGCTGAGCAGTCCGGCGCTGGCGGGCGGCGACCCGGTCCGCGGGCAACAGAAATCCGCGGTGTGTGCCGCCTGCCATGGGCCGGACGGCAACAGTCCGTCGCCTGAGTTTCCGCGCATTGGCGGGCAGCATGAAGATTATTTGTTCCATGCGCTGCGCGCCTACCAACTGGGCACCCGTAAAAATCCGATCATGGCCGCCCAGGTCGAGGGGCTTTCGAATCAGGATTTGCGCGATCTGGCAGCCTGGTTTGCCAGCCAGCAGGGCTTGTACCTCAAGCGCTGAACCGCTGCATCAGTCTGCGGAGAGCGGCGGTAGCGGCGGCAGCGGGCAGTCCAACGCCTCGCCGATCGTACGCAGCAGTTCGTACTCTTGCGGCGCGACCTGCCCGTCGTGCAGCACTGCGGCGGCGCAGGCTTCCAGCAGGCGCTTGCGGAATGGTGGCGAACTGACGGCAAGGCGTTCGAGCGCTGCGTCGATGCGGGCCGGGCCAAGATCCGCGGCGCTCAGCAGGCAGTAGGGGCCGTCCAGCGGGGCAAGGCCGGCGGCGCGGCTGAAGGCTGCTTCGACATCGCATTCGGTCCGGTGTCCAACTCGGGCCAGCAGGCTGAACAGCACACCACAATCTTCCTTCAGACGGGTCGGTGTGGCCAGGGCGGCAACCCGTGGCCCGTTGCGACGTCCTTGCAGCACCACACGCAGCAGATGCTGCAACGCGTATTCGAACAGCGATACCCGGCCGTCGGCACGTACCAGTGCGTCGGCGGTGGTAAGCAGGGTGCGACGGGCCTCCAGGGACAGCTCTTTGAGCGTTGGCAGAGCAAGGTCGAGCAGAGGCAGGCGCAAGGCTGCGCCGGCCGTCACGACCGCGGCCCGCAAGGCAGCGCTGCGCTCGGCAAGGGCCGGACCGTGCGCCGCGCGAACTTGGTCGAGCTGCTTGTGCGCGATGCCGGCGTCGGCCGACAGCAGCAACGCGAAGACCAGCGCCTGAGCGTCGCCAGGGCGGTGAGCGGCCTCGTGCAGGGCCGGCGGCAGCGCGGCGAGCAGATCGCGGGCGTAGTTCATGTGCGCCGGCAGGACCGTACCGGCCGTGGCCGCCAAGCCTTCCGCCGACAGCCGCTGCGGGCCGGCGGCAGGGCCAGCGAACCCGGCGACAAGCGTTCCGTCCGCCATGCCCGAGCCGTCGTCGACCTCGGCGGGATCGGAAAGGGGGGCAGCGGGCTGTATCTTGTCTGGTTCGAAGTTCGGGTCGATGCGGCGGATACGCTCCTCAATCGGTGGATGGGTCGCAAACAAGCGCGACAGCGCCAGCCCACTGCCAAAGAACATGTGGCTTGTTTCTTCCGCGCGCGGATGGCGAATTTCCGAGCCGTAGCCGGCGATGCGCTTGAGCGCCCCGGCGATCCCGGACGGGTTGCGGGTAAACTGCACCGCCGCGGCGTCGGCCAGATATTCGCGCTGGCGCGAGACCGCCGCTTTGATGATGTTGCCGAACAGCACGCCGATGTAGCCGACCACCATCAGCACCAGCCCCATCAGCACGAGCGGTGCGGCGCCCTTGTCCGAGCCGCGTGCGCCGCGCAGCAGGATGCGGCCGATGAGGGTGAGCAGCAAAATGCCGTGCAGCACGCCCATCAGGCGCAGGTTGAGGCGCATGTCGCCGTTGAGGATGTGGCTGAACTCGTGCGCGATCACGCCCTGCAGCTCGTCGCGCGACAGCGCTTCCAGGGCGCCGCGGGTGACCGCGACCACTGCCTCGGTGGTGCCGCTGCCCGCGGCGAAGGCGTTGATGCCTTGTTCGGCGTCAAGGAGGTAGACCGGCGGCGCGGGCAGGCCGGCGGCAATCGCCATCTCATCCACCACGTTGATCAGGCGACGCTCCAGCGGGTCGTGGCTGTCGCGAGCCACCAGCCGCCCGCCCAGTGCTTCGGCCACCGCGGCGCCGCCGCCGCGGGCGAGCGCGATGATCTTGTACAGCGAACCGAGCAGGATGAAGCCACCGATCCCCGCCGCGCTGGTGAGGAACAGATCGGGTTGCCATAGCGAGGGCGGCGGCGCGCCCGGCGGCCGGCTCTCACCCAGGCCGAGCACGAAGGCGAGCGCCAGGTAGATGACCAGCACGATCGCCACCACCGCCGCGGCGAACCAGCCCACCAGCCAGCGGCTGGTACGCCGGGCACGGTCCTGCGCGGCGAAGAAATCCATTGCCGGCAACCGCCTAGTTGAAGCTCACCTTCACCGGCTGGCGCGCCACGCTGTCATCCAGGGTCCATTGCTCGGCCGGTTTGAAGCCGAAGCTGTTGGCCACCAGCGAGTCGGGAAACTGCTCGCGCTTGATGTTGTACGCCGTCACGGCATCGTTGTAGGCCTGACGGGCAAAGGCGATGCGGTTTTCGGTACTGGCCAGCTCTTCCTGCAATTGCGCCATGTTCTGGTTGGCTTTGAGGTCCGGATAGTCCTCGGCCAGGGCAAAGAATCGACCCAGTGCGCTGCCCAGCACGTTTTCGGCACCCATCAACGCCTGCATCGCCGTGGTATCGCCCGGATTGTCCTCGGCGCGCCGCGCCGCGGATTGGGCCTGGTTACGCGCCTGGATGACCGCTTCGAGCGTGTCACGCTCATGCTGCATGTAAGCCTTGGCGGTTTCCACCAGATTAGGAATCAGGTCATAGCGCCGTTGCAACTGCACGTCGATCTGTGAAAAGGCGTTCTTGACCCGATTACGTAAGGCGACCAAGCCGTTGTAAATGACCACCAAGTAGCCGGCGAGGACGACGACAATGGCGATGACAATCCAGGTGCTAGACATGCCGTAGCGCTCCGCAAAGGTTTCGGAACTCGCATGCTACCGTGTAAATGAGGCGCGGCAACAGCGGCATGTGGGCGTGGAGCGGTTGAAGCGTGGCGACTGAAGACCTATTGTGTGCACACCATCAGGCCGCGCCCCATCATGTTCAGCGTTCGTTTGCCGTTTGCCTCCGGGCTATTGCTGCTGGGTATCGTGCTGTCGTCGTCCCCGGCGTCGGCTGCGCCTGCGCCGTGGTATTTGTGGCGCAGCAAGGCCGACGGTGCTTTGTATTGCGCGCAGGTGCCGCCTGGGCCGGGCTGGGAGCGGGTGAGTGGGCCGTTTGCCGATCTGCGCTGCGAACGGCCGCTTCTGGGGCGTTGAGCGGGTGAAACGGCCCGCAGGGGAGGTGCTTCGCCGGGCGCGGGCAAGCGCGGTGCTTAGCCGAGGGTGCTGGCGCGCCGGCGTACGCATTCAAGGTAGGCCGCGCCGTCCGGCGGTGCGTTGTGGCGCTGGGCGTTGAATACTGTTTCGCCCAGGCATTCGAGCACCTCATGCAAGGCGGCGTGGCGGTCGCCGCGGCGCAGTTGCAGGCTGGCTACTGCGGCACGGATGCCGGGCGGCTGATCGATCGAGAGCTGTTCTTCGATTGCCAGATGCAGCGACAGGTGCAGAAAAGGGTTGATCTGCCCATCGTCCGGACTGAATTCACGGTCGATTGCGGCCGGGTCTTCCAGCACGCGGTGGTATTCCGGATGCAAGGCGATGATGTCGACCGCGATCGATTCCAGTGCGCTCAGCGCTTCGCCGGCGCGCCGCTTGCGCCAAGCCTGGATGAAGAAGTTGCGCACCTGCTCGCGCGAGGGATTGAACATGGTTTCGGTCTCCGGCGTTCAGGCGGTTTTATCGCGATATTGGCACAGATCGCGCACGATACAGGCGGCGCAGTCGGGCTTGCGGGCGGTGCAAACATAGCGCCCGTGCAGAATCAGCCAGTGGTGGGCGTCTTTGAGGTAGTTTTTGGGGATGCGGCGCATCAGCGCCTGTTCCACGGCCAATACGTCTTTGCCGGGGGCAAGCCCGGTGCGGTTGGCCAGACGAAAGATGTGGGTGTCGACTGCGATGACCGGATCGCCGAATACGGTGTTGAGCACCACATTGGCGGTCTTGCGGCCGACGCCGGGCAGGGCTTCGAGCGCGGCACGATCATGCGGCACCGCACCGCCGTGGCGTTCCAGCAATTGGCGTGACAGCGCCACGGTGTTTTTTGCCTTGGTGCGGAACAGGCCGATGGTCTTGATGTATTCGGCCACGCCTTCTTCACCCAGGGCTGTCATCGCCTCCGGGGTGGGGGCAGCGGCAAAAAGCTTGCGGGTGGCGAGGTTGACGCTTTTGTCGGTGGCTTGAGCCGAAAGCACCACTGCCACCAGCAATTGGTAGGGTGTGCGGTATTCGAGTTCGGTCGTGGGGTGAGGGTTGGCCTCAGCGAGCCGGCGGAAAAACTCGCCGATGGCCGCACGCTTCATCATGCGCTCAACCCGCCGCTGGCGCGCCGGTCGGCTTGTCTTGCGCAGCCGTGGCGGCCGCCGGATGCCGCTGGGCACGCTGACGCGCACTGGCACGTTGATTGATCCAATTGAATAGCGCAATCAGCACGCCAAGCGCAAAGAAGGCGCCCGGCGGCAGGATGGCAATCAAAAAGCCGGGATAATCTTCGCCGAATACCTCGATGGCCGACAGCGCGGGAAAAAGTAAATCGATGCCCGACAACAGCGTGCCACTGCCGATCAACTCCCGCAGGCCGCCCAACACAGCCAGTACCCACACCAGACCAAGGCCCATCATCACGCCGTCTATCGTGGAGCTGATCGGATCGTTCTTGGCCGCATAGGCTTCCACCCGGGCAAGCACGATGCAGTTGGTGACGATCAGCGGAATGAAGATGCCAAGTACCAAATACAAGCCATGGAGATAAGCGTTAAAAGCGAGATCCACCATGGTGACCAGGGCGGCGATGATGAGGATGAACACCGGAATGCGGATTTCATAGGGAATGAAGTTGCGCAGGCTAGCGACCGCCAAATTGGCCACCGCCATCACTAGAATGGTTGCCAGCCCCAAGCTGACTGCATTGACCATGCTGGTACTGATCGCCAGGATCGGGCACAGGCCAAGCAACTGCACCAAGCCGGGATTTTGTTTCCACAGGCCGTTATGAGCGGTTTCGCGCAATCTTTGCATGTCCATGGCAATCATTCCTTGGCAGTCAGGGTACTGCCGGAAGCGGCGGCAAACAGCGCATCGCGATGCGCCACCGCAAAGGCAAGCGCACGACCGGTCGCATGGGTTACTGCGCGGGCGCTGATCGTGGCGCCAGTGTGGGCATCGAACACGCCGCCGTCACGCTTGACTTTCCATACGGCCGGCGCGACATCTTCCATGCCGATGCCGGCAAACTGGCCGATCCACGGCCGTTCTTTGTTGCGGTCTTTCTTTGGGTCGATGTAGTCGCCCAGACCTGGAGTTTCTTTGTGGCGGACGACACGCACGCCGCCGATACGCCCATCGGAGGTGACCGCGAGAATTAGGTCGATATCGCCTCCGTAGCCGTCGTGGGCCACCGCTTCGAGCACCAAGGCCACTGGCGCGCCGTCCTTGCGCGCGCGATAGACCACGCCGCCGCCGTCCAAGCCGAGTGCCGGGGTGGGGCCAAGTTTGACCATGTCTTCGAGGAGCGCGTTGTCGTAGCGGTCGGCTGGCAATACCTCATTGATGAGGCGCATCTTTTCTGCCTGAGCCGAGGCTTCGATGGTGGGGCGGGTGAGCCGGTAGGTGTAAGCCATGGCCGCAGTAAATAGCAGGCTGAAAATCAGCATGATGGCTGCGGTGCGCAGCGCGGTACGCACGGCCGTATAGCGGGCGCTCATGGGCGATCTCCGCGATGACCGAACACGCGCGGCTGGGTTTTCATGTCGATCAGCGGCACGCACATGTTCATCAGCAATACAGCGAAGGCGATGCCTTCCGGGTAGGCGCCGAAATTGCGGATCAGGTAAGCGATGATCGCTACGCCCGTAGCGAACAACAGTTTGCCGCGTGGCGTGGTGGCGCCCGAGACCGGGTCGGTCACAATGAAGAAGGCCGCCAGCATGGCGCCGCCACTGGCCAGATGAAATAGCGGCGAGGCGTATTGTTCCGGATGCACCAGCCAAAACAGGCCAGCGATGACAGTCAGCGCAACGATGAAGGCGCTCGGCATGTGCCAGGTGATGACGCCGCGCGCCAGCAGAAAGAGCCCGCCGAGCAGATAGCCGGCCGCTACCCATTCCCAGCCACGTCCGCCGAGTGCCCCGAAAGCCGGCTGCTGTTGCAGCAGCGTGGCCACATCGCCCGCGCCCGTCCGCAGGCCGGTACGCAGGGCGTCCAGCGCGGTGGCACCGGTGATGGCGTCCAGGTTGCGTGCACCGCCCAAAATGAGCTCGAGCTGGGTGGCAAAATCAAGCTGGCCGGCCGGCGGCCACTGCGACATCAGCGCCGGATAGGCAACGATCATCGTGCAATAGGCCACCATTGCCGGGTTGAAAGGGTTTTGTCCCAGGCCGCCATAAAGGTGCTTGGCGGCGACGATGGCCACCAGGACCGCCAGCGTGGTCAGCCACCACGGTACGATGGTCGGCAGACAAAGCGCCACCAGCCAGGCGGTGACCAGTGCCGACAAATCGCCCAGAGTGCGCATGACCGGCCGCTTACGCAGGCGCAGCATCAGCGCTTCGGCGGCCAGCGCCACGACACTGGCAAGCAACAGGTTGACTAAAATGCCGGCACCGATCTGCCACACATAGGCGGCAATGCCGGGCACCAGCGCCAGCAGCACGGTCAACATCACCTGCTGAACGCTGGCCGGTTTACGAATGTAGGGGGAGTGGATCATGGCGTCGGCAGACGGTCATGCGTCGCGCGCAGAGGCGGAGTTTTTTTCATCGGCGATGGGCGCTGAGGCCGACTCGGGCGCCGGGTCGGTCGCCTCGGTGAGCCCGAGCGTTTGACGGCGACGGTCGATTGCGGCGATCTCCGCCAAGGTCTCAGGGCTCAGATCGTCTGTGTTCTTCGGCGCGCTGGCGGCTTTTTGCGCTTTGGCGCGCGCCAGCGCCGCAGCAATCAGAGCTTTTTTGGGGTCTTCTGCAGCGGCTAAAGCCCCATCGCCAGCGGCCGGCTGCTCGGCCAGCTTGGCGCGCGTTTCGGCTGCCTTGGCGGCAAGCTTGGCCGCTTTTTCTTCCTTTTCGCGCTCTTGACGCCAGTTCCGGAACTCGAATCGTTCGCGGGCCTGGTCAGCGGCCTTTTTGTCTTTTTCGCGCGCCCAAATTTCGCTTTTGGCAAAGCGGAAATAGTCGACCAGTGGAATGTGCGATGGACACACATAGGCGCAGCAGCCGCACTCGATGCAGTCGAACAGGTGGTATTCCTGCGCTTTGCCGAAATTTTTGGCGCGTGCATGCCAATACAGCTCGAAAGGTTGCAATTCGGCCGGACAGGCGCGCGCGCAGGCGCCGCAGCGGATGCAGGCTTGTTCCGGCGGCGGATCGGGGAAGAGTTTTTGCGAAGCGGAAATCAGGCAGTTGGTGGCTTTGACCACCGGCACGGTCAAGGCCGGCAGGGCAAAACCCATCATCGGGCCGCCCATGATGATGCGGTCGGTATCCGCGCGCCGCGGGCCGGCCAGCGGCAGTAGTTCTTCCACGGGTGTGCCAATCAGCACTTCAAAATTACCGGGTTGGTCCACGTTGCCGGTCAGGGTCAGCACCCGGCTCACCAGCGGCTCACCAAAATGCATGGCGCGATAGACCGCGTAGGCCGTGCCGACGTTGAAGCACTGCACGCCAAATTCGCCGCCCAGCCGTCCATAAGGCACCTCAATACCGGTCAACACCCGGATCAGTTGTTTCTCGCCGCCTGCCGGGTAGAGCGTGGGGACGGCCACCACTTCGACGTTGCCATCCATCGTTTTGGCTGCCTCGCGCATCGCGGCAATGGCCTCGGGCTTGTTGTCCTCGATGCCGACGATCAGGCGCGGCGCGCCGATGAGTTCGCGCAGAATTTGCGCGCCAGCCAGAATGTCCGCGGCGCGCTCGCGCATCAGGCGGTCGTCGCAAGTAATCCAGGGCTCGCATTCGGCGCCGTTGAGAATCAGCACGTCGATGCCGCGACCGGTGCCAAGCTTGATATGACTCGGAAATGCAGCCCCACCCAGGCCGACGATGCCGCAGTCGCGCAAATGGGCCAGCGCCTGGTCGCGCGAGTGCGCGCGCCAGTCGAAGGGCGCATGCTCGATCCAGCGGTCCTCGCCGTCCGGCTCGATGACTACCGACAGCGTGTCCAAGCCCGAAGGGTGAGGCATCGGGTGATTGGCAACTTCGATTACCGTGCCCGAGGTGGGCGCGTGCACCGCGGTACCCAGCACACCTTCAGGCGCGCCGATGCGCTCGCCCTTGAGCACCTTCTGACCGGCCGCGACCAGGCATTCCGAAGCGGCGCGCGCGCTTTGGCGTAATGGCACCACCAGCCGGGACGGAATGGGCGCTGGCCGGATTGGGCTGCCGGCCGATTCGCTTTTGTGAGACTCAGGCTTGATGCCGCCGTGGAAACCGAACAGACGCGCGATCATGCAAACTTCCTAAGTTCCACCACCGGGTATTTCCATTTCCAGTTTTCCACGGTCTCCGGTAACGGCTTCATGGTGATGCAATCGACCGGGCACGGCGCAACACACAACTCACAGCCGGTGCACAGTTGTTCCACCACGGTATGCATTTGCTTGGCGGCACCAATGATGGCATCCACCGGGCAGGCCTGGATGCACAGCGTGCAGCCGATGCAGGTTTGTTCGTCGATGAAGGCCACCGCCTTGGGTTTTTCCACCCCGTGCTCTTCCGACAATGGTTTGAACTCGCGCCCGAGTAGATCCGCAAGCTTACGGATGCCTTCCTCGCCGCCTGGCGGGCACTGGTTGATGTCGGCTTCGCCGTTGGCGATGGCCTGGGCGTAGGGTTTGCAGCCGGGGTAGCCGCACTGTCCGCATTGGGTCTGCGGCAAAATGGCGTCGATTTTGTCGACCAGCGGATCGCCTTCCACCTTGAAGCGGATCGATGCAAAGCCGAGTGCTGCGCCCAGCACGACGGCGATTCCGGCCATGATCAGCAGTGCGGTCAGCATAGGGTCAACGCGGGCGGGTTTGGGCGCAAAAGGGTGGAGAATAAGAGAGCGCGAATATTGTTTTTTTGCTCAAGATCAGAAGTCACGCGCACTGCGCCATCACTGGAAGCGATCCAGGCCGGTAAAACCCATGAAAGCCAAGCTCATGAAACCGGCGGTGATCATGGCGATTGCCGTACCCTTGAATGGCTGTGGCACATCGGCGCCGTCCAGGCGTTCGCGGATGCCAGCGAACAGCACCAGCGCCAAGGTGAACCCCAGCGAGGAACCGAAGCCGAACAGCAAGGATTCGAGCAGATTGTGGTTGAGGCCGACGTTGAGCAAGGGCACGCCAAGCACCGCGCAGTTGGTGGTGATCAGTGGCAGATAGATGCCCAAAACCTGGTGCAGCAAGGGGCTGGTCTTTTGGATGACCAGTTCGGTGAACTGCACGATCGCGGCAATGACTACGATGAACGACAGGGTGCGCAGGTAGGCGAGATCATAGGGCTGCAGCAGATAGTGGTCGATCAGGTAGCTGGTGCCCGAGCCCAAAGTCAGCACGAAGGTGGTCGCAGCGCCCATGCCGACCGCGGTTTCCAGCTTTTTGGACACCCCCATGAACGGGCATAGTCCCAAAATGCGGGTAAACACCACGTTGTTGACCAGGACCGCGCCGAGGACGACGAAAAGATAGCTGCTCATGACTGGCTAGCCGCACGTAACCGCAGGATTATCCCCTGCCGCACTGCGGCGCTCAACCCCGCTGGCGGAATAGGTTTATGAACGCTGGTGCTATGCAGCAACCGGCGGTGCGGGCGGGCGCAGGCCGTCGGTGGCGCGCACGCATTCACGCACCAGCGCTGGGCCGCGGTAAATCAGCCCGCTATAGAGCTGCACCAGGCTGGCGCCGGCTTCCAGCTTGGCACGTGCGGTGCGTCCGTTGGTCACACCACCGGCGGCAATGATCGGCAGCTCGCCGGCCAACGCTGCCGCCAGTTTGACCACCACGGCGGTAGAAGCCTCGAACAGGGGCGCACCGGACAGCCCGCCTTGCTGCTCCGCAAAACGCACTCCTTGCACTTTGTCGCGCGCGGTCGTGGTATTGGTGGCGATCACGCCATCGATGCGATGGCGGCGCAGCGCATCGGCGATATGGATGATTTGTTCTTCGTCCAGATCCGGGGCGATCTTGAGGGTCAGCGGTACATAGCGCCCGTGCCGGTCTGCCAGCCGCGCCTGGGCGGCCTTGAGTTTTTTCAATAGATCGTCCAGTTCCGACTGGTCCTGCAGCTTGCGCAGGTTTTCGGTGTTGGGCGAAGAGATATTGACCGTGACATAGCTGGCCAAGGGATAGACCTTTTCCAGGCAGGCCAAGTAGTCATCGGCGGCGTTTTCGAGCGGCGTGTCGAAGTTCTTGCCGATGTTAATGCCGAGGATGCCACTGAATTTTGCCAGCTTGACGTTGGCCACCAGTGCGTCCACGCCGTGGTTGTTGAAGCCCATGCGGTTGATGATGCCCTGTACTTGCGGCAGGCGAAACAGGCGCGGACGCGGATTGCCGGGTTGCGGGCGCGGGGTGACGGTGCCGATTTCGATGAAGCCGAACCCCATACGCGCCAAGCCGTCGATGGCTTCGCCGTTTTTGTCCAGACCGGCCGCCAGACCGATGGGATTCGGAAAAGTCAGGCCCATCGCGGTAACTGGCGCAGCCGGTGCCGGGCGGCCGGCCGGCAGTGCGCGACCGGCAAGATTCAGGGCGGCAAGGGTGACTTCATGCGCGGTTTCCGCGTCCAGCGAAAACAGCAAAGGGCGGGCGATGTCGTAGAGCATAGTCCGATTCTACCCAAAACGCCGGGTGGCGGTGCGGGTGGGTTCTGAGTGCGCCAGCGCGCCATGCGGGGCATGTCGTCGGCAGCCTGCCGGGTATAGGGCTCAGTGTTGCGGCAAGGGCTCCTCAGCCTGCCTGCAGGCCGGGAAACTCGTGGGCAAATTCCGCCAGAGGCCGCCATTGGCCGCGTACCCGCCCTTCCAGTGCGCTAAAGCGCGATTTGTAGGCCATCTTGGGGCTTTCCGCGATCCAGTAGCCAAGATACACATAGGGCAGGTACAGACGGCGGCAGGTTTCGATTTGCCACAGAATGCCATAGGTGCCGTAGCTAGCCTGCGCCACCTGCGGATCGAAAAAGGTGTAGACGCTGGACAGCCCGTCGGTGAGGCGGTCGATCACGCTGACCATGCGCAACACGCCGTGCTCGCGAAACTCCACCAGGCGGGTGTCGACATGGCTTTGCAGCAGAAAGTGGGCGTATTGCTCCCGATTGTCCTGGTCCATGCCGCCACCGGCGTGGCGCGCGTGCTGGTAACGCTGGTAGAGGGCGTAGTGTTCTTCTTGAAACACAAGCGGGCATTCGGCGGCCTCCAGTGTTGCATGTCGGCGCGCCGCGCGGCGTTGACTTCGATCTGGCCGAAAGCGGTCGACAGCGACCCGTACCGGTACGCAGGCGCGGCAGTTATCGCAGTACGGGCGGTAGGTGAACGTGCCGCTGCGACGAAAGCCGTTACGCACCAGCTCGCTATAGATGTGCGGATCGATCAGATGGCCCGGGGTGGCCACCTGTGATCGGGCCAGACGATCGGGCAGATAGGAGCACGCATAAGGTGCCGTGGCGTAGAACTGGATGAGCGCATACGGGTAATCTTTTTGCATGTCGGTCTCCCCGCGTTGGCGGGCGCTCCGGCACCCGGTTTGTTTTGGGATGGCCGGCGCTCTCAGCGCCAGTCAAACCCTTGCGCGGCGTCTGCCGGCCATCGGCCAGGTGGCGGGCCTGCTACTGTCCAGGTATCCAGACCGCGGCAGAAATCCCGGCGCGGGATCTCCCGTGCGCCCATGGAGAGCAGATGCTGCGTGGTCATCTGGCAATCTATCACGGCGAAATCGCGTGTCTCAAGAAAACGCGCTAGGTGCGCCAACGCTGCCTTGGAGGCATCCGACACCCGGGAAAACATGGATTCGCCAAAAAAAACCCGTCCCAGCGCGATGCCATACAGTCCGCCGACCAGCTTACCGTCGGCCCACGCTTCGACACTGTGGGCGTAGCCCAGTTCATGCATGCGCAGGTAGGCGGCCTGCATGTCTGCGGTAATCCAGGTGCCGCCGCCCGGTTTGCGCGGTGCGGCGCAGGCGGCGATGACCTGTTCGAAGGCGGTGTCCAAGCGGATTTCAAAGCGCGCGTGACGTAGGGTTTTTCTCAGCGAGCGGGCGATGCGGATTTCGGACGGATACAGTACCAGGCGCGGGTCCGGGCTCCACCACAAAATGGGTTCGCCCGGGCTGTACCACGGAAAGATGCCGCGACGGTAGGCGGCCAGCAGCCAGTCGGGCGAGAGCTTGCCGCCGGCGGCAAGCAGACCTTGGGGCGTTCGCAGCGCATGTTCGACCGGCGGGAAATCGGGTCGATCGACCAGCCAAGCAATCATGCCGTGATCTCGGTCAGACCTTGGTCTAGCGCGCTGGCCGGTTCGGCGGTGTCATCATGGAAGGTCACCACATGATCGACCGCCAGGCGGATGCCGATGGCTTCGCCGATGGCGTGATTGTGGTGGCTGGGTACCAGCGACAGCACCTGGGTGCCGCTGGGCAGCGCCAAGGTGTAGAGGATGTCCGCGCCGCGAAAAGCTTTTTTCACCACCCGCGCCTTCAGCGGGCTGGCGTCGTCATGCACGATGTCGTCCGGGCGCAGCAGAACTTCCACCCGGCACTGGCGGTTGCAACGTCCGCAGCCGCTCGAGCATTGCACCGGCACTGCGCTGTTGAGTGTGCCCAGCTCGACCTCCACCTGGCGCTCGTTGAGCACGATGCCTTGCACCAGCACGCCCTGGCCGATGAAATCGGCCACGAAGCGGTTGGCCGGACGGTGATAAAGGTTGTAGGGGGTGTCCCACTGCTGAATGCGCCCCTCGTGCATGATGCCGATTTCGTCGGCGACCGCAAACGCTTCGTGCTGGTCATGGGTGACCAGGATGGCGGTGGTGCCGGTGGCCTGGATGATGTCGCGCACCTCAAAAGAGAGCCGCTCGCGCAGGTCCACATCCAGATTGGAGAACGGTTCGTCGAGCAGCAGCAGGGCAGGGCGGGGGGCCAGCGCGCGCGCCAGCGCGACGCGCTGCTGCTGACCGCCGGAGAGTTCATGTGGATACTTGCTGCCCTGGTCAGCCAAGCCGACGATGTCGAGCAGCTCCGCGACCCGCGCGCGGCGTGTTTCGGGGTTGGCGCCGCGCAGACCGAAACCCACGTTCGCAGCCACGCTCAGGTGGGGAAACAGCGCGTAGTCTTGAAAGACCATGCCAATACGCCGATGTTCGGGCGGCACATGCCGGTTGCGGCTGCTAACCACCTGGCCGTCGAGCCGGATCTCGCCGGCGGTCACCCGTTCGAACCCGGCGATGCAGCGCAGAACGGTGGTTTTGCCACAGCCCGATGGCCCCAGCAGGCAGCCGATACGCCCTTTTCCCAGGCGCAGGCTGAGCTTGCGCACCACGTGGTGGCGGCCAAAGGCAAGTTCAATGTCGATCAGTTCGAGGTGAGGCATGCCGTGATCCAGGCGACGGGGCAACATGCCGGGGATTATTGCACTGCGGTCGGTGAAATGCGATCAATTATAATTTT
Organism: Pseudothauera hydrothermalis; assembly: GCF_003345255.1. Taxonomy (GTDB): domain Bacteria; phylum Pseudomonadota; class Gammaproteobacteria; order Burkholderiales; family Rhodocyclaceae; genus Pseudothauera; species Pseudothauera hydrothermalis. The sequence continues at coordinate 1,215,308 of NZ_CP029331.1, forward strand.
CGCCACAAACGAATGACCGTGGGCAGGGACGAAAGCGTAATGGACATTGCACAGACAGTGAAGGCAGGCCGATCTGGACTCGCCCAGCGCCTGCGCGGCGACGGCTCCGTGCTCACCGCGGTGGCGGTGCTGATCGCCGTGCTGATTGCCATGCCGGTGCTGTCGGTGTTCTCCAACGTGCTGGTGGGCGGCACCTCGGCCACCTGGGCGCACCTGGCCGACACCGTGCTGGGTGAGTTCGTGCGCAATACCGTGATCCTGTGCATCGGTACCGGTCTGGGCGTGGCCAGCATCGGGGTGACCACGGCTTGGTTAACAGTCATGCATGATTTTCCCGGCCGACGTTTTTTCGAGTGGGCGCTGGTGCTGCCGCTGGCAGTGCCGGCCTATGTGATGGCTTATGTTTATACCGACACGCTGCAGTTCGTCGGCCCGGTGCAGACCTGGCTGCGCGAGCTGTTCGGCTGGCGTGCCGGGGATTACTGGTTTCCCGACGTGCGCTCGGTGGGCGGCGCGGTGGCGATGTTCATGTTCGTGCTCTACCCCTATGTCTATATGCTGGTGCGCACCGCCTTCCTCGAGCGCGCCGCCGGCATGCTGGAGGCCGGACGCTCGCTGGGGCTGGGGCCGTGGAGCAGTTTCTTCCGCGTGTCCTTGCCGCTGGCCCGCCCCGCGGTGGTTGCCGGCACCGCGCTGGCGCTGATGGAAACTTTGGCCGACTTTGGCACCGTGGCCTATTTCGGGGTGCAGACTTTTACCACCGGCATCTACCGGGCGTGGTTTTCGCTGGGCGACCGCATTGCTGCGGCGCAGTTATCGGCCGCGCTGCTGGCCTTCGTCATTCTGGTGCTGCTGCTCGAACGCGCCAGCCGCGGGCGGGCGCGCTTCAACAACACCTCGCGCAGCGCCGCACGGCCGGTGCGCAAGCGGCTGTCGCCAGCCGCCGGTGCGCTGGCCGCCTTGGCCTGCTTCATGCCTCTGTTTCTCGGTTTTCTGCTGCCGGGCTTTCTGCTGCTCAAGATGGCCATAGTCGAGGGCGATGCGCAGTTCGGCGCGCGCTTTGTCGACCTGGCGCGCAACAGCTTCGTGCTTGCCGCGGTGACCGCCGTGCTGGCCGTGGTGCTGGCGGTGCTGCTGGCCTACGCGGCCCGCCTGGCGCGCAGCCGTCTGCCGGAGATGCTCAACCGCGTGGTCGCCCTGGGCTATGCGGTACCGGGCTCGGTGATCGCGGTCGGCGTGCTGATTCCGGTGACCCGGCTGGACCACCAGATCGCCGCAGTCTGGGAGGCGGTCTTTGGGGTCCATCCCGGCCTGCTGCTGACCGGCGGCATCGCTGCGCTGGTGTACGCCTATTTGAGCCGCTTTCTGACCGTGGCGCTGCATTCGGTGGAGTCCAGTCTGAGCAAAATCACCCCCAGCATGGACGATGCCGCGCGCAGCATGGGTTATGGCACCTGGGCGACGTTGGGCCGGGTGCATGTGCCCATTCTGCGCGGCAGCCTTCTTACCGCCGGCTTACTGGTGTTCGTGGATGTGATGAAGGAGCTGCCGGCCACGCTGGTGATGCGTCCCTTCAACTTCGACACCTTGGCCACCCAGGCGCACACCCTGGCTGCGGATGAGCGGTTGAGCGAAGCGTCCACCGCAGCGCTGACCATCGTCGCCGTCGGCCTGTTGCCGATGTTCATTGTTTCCCGGCAGATTGCGCGCGGCGAGCGCGTCAGTACTTGAGCGGGCCGCCCGCGGGGTGCGGTCGCGGTCATCATCCGATCGGCGTATTTGTTGACCGGGATCAAGTTGCGAGCTTTTCCGGTGTTTAGACTTCGTCCAAAGTCTTTAACCGCGAAGAAAGGGAGCAACAACGATGAAACGCACCATTTTTCCCGTTGCCGTTGCGCTGCTGTCAGGCTTGGCCATCCAGAGTGCTCAGGCCGCTACGGACGAGCCGATCCAGGTGATCCGTCCGCCGCAGAATATCAACCTGGGCATGGTCGAGCTGGGCAAGAAACTCTACTTCGACCCGCGTCTGTCCAAGTCCGGTTTCATTTCCTGTAATTCCTGTCACAACCTGTCGATGGGCGGTTCCGACAATCTGCCGACCTCGATTGGCGATAAATGGCAGCAAGGGCCGATCAATGCCCCCACCGTGCTCAACTCCAGCCTCAACGTGGCGCAGTTCTGGGACGGTCGGGCGGCCGATCTGAAAGAGCAGGCCGGCGGTCCGATTGCCAATCCGGGCGAGATGGCTTTCAGTCACACCCTGGCCGTTGGCGTGCTCGAGTCCATTCCGGGTTATGTGCGCGAATTCAAGCAAGTTTTTGGTACCGACAAAATCGATATCGACCAGGTGACCGCTGCCATTGCGGAATTCGAAAAAACCCTGGTGACGCCGAACTCGCGCTTCGATCAGTGGTTGCTTGGCAAGAAAGACGCGCTCAATGCCACCGAGCTGGCCGGCTATCAACTGTTCAAAGACAGCGGTTGTGTGGCCTGCCACAACGGTGAAGGCGTGGGCGGCAACTCCTTCCAGAAGATGGGTATCGTCGAACCCTATAGAGCTTCCAGCCCGGCCGAAGGCCGCATTGCGGTAACCGGCAAAGATGCCGACCGCTTCAATTTCAAGGTGCCGACCTTGCGCAACGTGGAATTGACCTATCCGTATTTCCATGACGGCGCAGCCAACACCCTGACCGAAGCGGTGGACATCATGGGCCGTTTGCAGTTGGGCAGGAAATTCACCGAGGAAGAAAACGCGCAGATCGTGGCCTTCCTCAAGACGCTCACCGGGGATCAGCCCAGCTTCACCCTGCCTATTCTGCCGCCGTCTTCCGACAGCACGCCGCGCCCGCAGCCTTTCGGCAATTAAAAGCGGCGCAAACGGCCGCGCACTTGCGGCAAAGACCGACGGGGGCAGCAGCCCCCGTTTGACTTTTCATCGATCCAAAGACTCAACCGCCATGCAGCGAAATGACTGGCCAGCCGTGCCGTGCTGCGTGGGCACGCAAGGTGGGGTCCGGGTCGACCGCAACGGGATGGCTGACTCGGTTCAGCAGTGGCAGATCGTTGTGCGAGTCGCTGTAAAACCAGCTTTGTTCAAAGCTGCCGAAATAAAGCCCCAGTGATTCCAGCCAGGCTTCCACGCGCTCGATCTTGCCGGCTTGAAATGCCGGGGTGCCGCGTGGTTTGCCGGTAAATGCGCCGTTTTCCATGGCTGGAATGGTTGCAACCAAGTGTTCGATGCCGAACGCACGCGCAATCGGCCCGGTCACGAAGGCGTTGGTGGCGGTGACCACGGCGACCAACGCTCCGCGATCCAGATGGTGGCGCACCAAATCGCGCGCGGGCTGGCCGATCATCGGCGCAATAGTCGATTGCATGAATTCCCGATGCCAGGCGTCCAATTGGGCGCGTGGATGGCGGGCGAGCGGGGCGAGCTGAAAGTCGAGAAACTCGAAAATATCCAGCGTGCCGGCTTTGTACTGTTCATAAAAGGCGATGTTCTTGGCCTCTTGCACTTCGCGGTCGAGCACGCCTTTACCGATTAAAAATTGCGCCCAGGCAAAATCCGAGTCGCCATTGAGCAAGGTGTTATCGAGATCGAAAAGAACCAGGTCCACTTGAATGTTTCCGTTGGGGTAGGTCAATCGGGGCGTCGAGGGCGGCATCGGATAGCATCAGATATCGAGGCCGCCTTGCATCAGTTCGCGCAGCAACGGCAGCGTGACGGGGCGCTTGCGCTCCAGCGAAGCATGATCCAGCGCGTCCAACGTGGCCAGCAGGCTGGGGAGGTCGCGACGGCCGTGGCGCAGCAGGTAGTCGAGCACTTCCTCGCTCATGCGCAGGCCACGGCGTTGCGCCTGACCGGCAAGGATGGCCGCGCGCGAAGCGTCGTCCAGCGGTTGCACCTCGTAGATCAAGCACTGGCCGATGCGCGTGCGCAGGTCCTCACGCAAAATGAGCGCACGTGGCGCGCAAGGGCCGGCCAGTAGCAAGGTTTGGCGGCGGGTGCGGGCCCGGTTGAAAGCATTGAAAAGCTCCACTTGCGCCTCCTCGGCCAAGCGGTCGACGTCATCGCAGGCGAGCAGGGCGTCGGCGGTGTCCGGCAAGCTGTCGCAGACTGCGTTGGCGGGCAGATAAACCACAGGGCGACCCGCGGCGCGTGCTTCGGCCACGCTGGCCTGCAATAAATGGCTGCGTCCGCTGCTGGGCGCACCCCACAAATACAAATGGGACTCGCCAAGAATGCTGGCACGCAGCGCGGCAATCAATTCTTGATTGGCGCCGGCGACGAAATTGTCGAAAGAAGGCGGCGCATCGCGGCGAATGTTCAGGACAAGCTGCTTCACGCCCGATCCTCACCGGCCACTTCATTGCCCGCTTCACCAAGATACAGACGGCTGGCAAACCAGGCGCGCTTGAGTTCGCGCAAGAAAACCAGCAGTGCGGCGCTCACCGGCAGTGCGACCAACATGCCGACGAAGCCGAACAACTGACCAAAGGCCATCAGCGCAAAAATCACCGCCAGCGGATGCAGGCCGACCCGTTCGCCGACCAGGTATGGGGTGAGTACGAAGCTCTCCAGCAACTGTCCCAAGCCATAAACCGCCGCCACGCCAATCAAAGGCGCCCAGCCGCCGCCTTGCAGCAGCGCGGCCAGGATGGCCAGCAGCAGGCCGCCGCCAAATCCGACATAGGGGATGAATACCAGCAGGCCGGTGATCACCCCCACAGGCAGCGCAAAGGTCAGTCCGGCCAGCCACAACCCGAGGCTGTAATAGGCTGCAAGCAACAGCATCACCGAAAGCTGCCCGCGCAAGAATTCAGACAGCACCGAGTCGATGTCGCCGATGATGCGCAGACTGCGCGCAAGCCAAGGGCGCGGCACGATGTCGCGCAAACCGGCGAGCAGGCGCGGCCATTCCTGCAGCAGATAGAACATCACGATGGGAATCAGAAAAAGGTTGGCGGCCAGCGCGATCAGTGCCATGCCGCCACTGGTTGCATGGCTGAGCAGCACGCGCAGTAGGTCCTGCGCATTGTCGCTGTGCTGGCGCACCAGTTCGCGCACCAAGGCGGCGTCGAGCTGGATGTTTACATTCAAGCGTTCGGCTAGCCATGGCGCAACACGCTGGTTGAAGTGCTCCAGCAGGTCGGGCAGGCGGCGCAACAAGGCGGCGGTTTCGGAATACACCAGCGGCGCCATGATGCCCACCAGCAGGGTGAGCAGCAGGCCGATGCCCAGGATCACCAGCAGTACCGCAGCCGGGCGCGGCAGCCGGCGCGCCACCAGGGCGTTGACCGCCGGGTCGCAGATATAGGCCAGCACCGCGGCAATGGCAAACGGCGCCAGAATCGGCGAGAGAGCGTAAAACAGCGCCAGCAGGGCCAAGCCGACCCCGATCCAGACCAGGGTCTGGCGGGTATCGGATGCGCGGGAGGAGGTCATTTCAAGTAAAATCGCGGACTTGGCGCGGGGCTTGCGGCCCCGCGGAACCCGTAACTGTAGCCATTTGGCGTGACGCTCTCAAGCTTGCGCGGGGCGCACCGAGCCACCGTGGCACGCCAGAGTCCATTGCCCGCTAAAGGATCGACCTTGACCGCCTCCAAACCTTCTCTTTCGTATCGTGATGCCGGTGTGGACATCGATGCCGGCGATGCCCTGGTCGAGCGCATCAAACCGCTTGCCCGCCGCACCCTGCGCCCTGAGGTGCTGGGCGGCATCGGCGGCTTCGGTGCGCTGTTCGCGCTCGCTGGCAAGTATCGCGAGCCGGTGCTGGTGTCCGGCACCGACGGCGTCGGCACCAAGCTCAAGCTTGCTTTTCAGTGGAACAAGCATGACACCGTAGGCCAGGACCTGGTGGCGATGAGCGTCAATGACATTCTGGTGCAGGGTGCTGAGCCGCTGTTTTTTCTGGACTACTTTGCCTGCGGCAAGCTGGACGTAGACACCGCCGCCGACGTGGTGGCAGGCATCGCCCGCGGTTGCGAGCTGGCCGGCTGTGCGCTGATCGGCGGCGAGACGGCCGAGATGCCCGGTATGTATCCGGCCGGCGAATACGATCTGGCCGGCTTTGCGGTCGGTGCGGTGGAAAAGTCCGAAATCATCGACGGCTCCAAGATCGTCCCCGGCGATGTGGTGCTGGGCTTGGCCTCCAGCGGTGCGCATTCCAATGGTTATTCGCTGATCCGCAAAATCATCGATCTGGCCCAACCGGACCTGGATGCCGATTTTCACGGCCGCCCTTTCCGTGACGTGGTGCTTGAGCCCACCCGCATTTACGTCAAGCCCCTGTTGGCGCTGATGCGCGCAATGCCCGGCGTGGTCAAAGGCATGGCTCACATCACAGGTGGCGGTATCACGGAAAACCTGCCGCGGGTGCTGCCTGCGGGGCTGACTGCGCGCATCGATGCCGCGGCATGGACGTTGCCGCCGCTATTTAAGTGGTTGAAGGAAGCCGGTAACGTGGCCACGCAAGAGATGTATCGGGTGTTCAATTGCGGCATCGGCATGGCGGTGATCGTCTCCGCGGCCGACGCCGAGGCGGCTCAGACCCAGCTTGCCGAGGCGGGCGAGACCGTGTTTCGGATCGGCCGCATCGACACCCGTGCCGACGGCGAGCCGCCGACCATCGTCGGCTAAGCCGCGGCTGCGCCGGCGCAGCATGGAACATCTGTGTGCTGCACGGGTCTGCAAATTGGGGACTGCATCGAACGAACCGGCCAGGCCGTAGCTGGCGGCCTGTTAGGTCAAAGGGGGCGGCGCAAGCGTGCCAATGAACCGCAAGTCGATCATGCTGGCTGCTCTGGCGGGCATCTTGGCGCTGGCAGGCACCGCTTGGTATAGCCAGCGCACGCGCGCCGCGACGCCGCCGCCGGCCGATGCGGCCATCGTGGTCGAAACCGCCGAAGTTCGTCGCGTGGCCATGCCCGATGAGGCGGTGGCGGTGGGCACCTTGCGTGCCAATGAATCGGTGGTGCTGCGCCCGGAAGTGGCCGGGCGCGTCAAGAGCATCCTGTTCCGCGAAGGCACGCCGGTCAAGCGTGGCGCGGTGCTGGTGGAGTTGGACGATGCGCTGCAGCGTGCCGAGTTGCAGCAGGCGCGCGCCGGTCTGGACTTGGCGCAAGCCAATTTTCAACGAACCGAAGGACTGTTCGCCCGCCGCTTTGTGAGTTCGAGCGCGCGCGACGAAGCCGCCAGCCGTTTGCAAGCGGCGCGCGCCGCGGTGGCGCTGGCCGATGCCCGTCTGCGCCGCATGACACTGACTGCGCCATTCGACGGCATCGTTGGCATTCGCCAGATCAGCGTGGGAGCGTTTGTCAAAGAAGGCGACGCGCTGGTCAATCTGGAAGACATTTCGGTATTGAAGCTGGATTTTCGTTTGCCCGAGGCGCTGCTGCCGCGCCTGCGCACCGGCCAGGTGCTGGAGGTGGGCAGCGATGCGCTGCCCGGCGAGCGTTTTGCGGCGCAGATCGAAGCGATCGATCCGCTCATCGATGCGCAAACGCGCGCGGTGTCGATTCGTGCCCGCCTGGACAATCCGCAAGCCCGCTTACGCCCAGGCATGTTCGCCCGGGTGCGGCTGATCCTGGAAGAACGTCCGGAGGTGGCCGTGGTGCCGGAGGAGGCGCTGCTGCCCTCCTCGGGCGGCACGCAATATGTGTTCCGTGTGGTCGGTGGGCGTGCCGAGCGTGTGGCCATCCGTATCGGCACCCGGCGCGATGCGCTGGTCGAAGTGGTGGAAGGTCTTGCTCCGGGTGAGCAGGTGGTGACCGCCGGGCAAATGAAACTGCGCGACGGCGCTGCGGTGCGCGTGCTCGGCGCCGCGGCCGGTGGCTAGGCAAAGCTTGCGGCCATGCTGATTGCCGACACCTGTATCCGCCGCCCGGTGTTTGCCACCGTGCTGTCGCTATTGGTGGTGCTGATCGGTGTGGTGTCGTGGACCAGGCTTACGGTGCGCGAGTACCCCAATATCGATGAGCCGGTGGTGACGGTAGACACCACCTATCGCGGCGCCAGCGCGGAAGTCATCGAAACCCAGATCAGCAAGCCTTTGGAAGACGCGCTGGCCGGCATCGAAGGGGTGGATGTCATCCAGTCGATCAGCCGCCAAGAGCGCAGCCAGATCACCGTGCGTTTTCGCATCGAGCGCGACCCGGACAGCGCCGCGGCCGACGTGCGTGACCGCGTCTCCCGGGTGCGCAGCCGTCTGCCCGATGGCGTGGATGAGCCGGTGATCGCCAAGGTCGAAGCCGATGCCAGCCCAATCATCTGGGTGGCGTTCTCCTCCGACCGTCACAGCCCGCTGGAAGTCACCGATTTTGCCACCCGCATCGTCAAGCCGCGTTTGCAGACTTTGCCGGGTGCCGCCGATGCGCGGGTGTATGGCGGGCGCGACTACGCCATGCGGATTTGGCTGGACC